>JAJFFZ010000196.1 GCA_021776395.1 Hyphococcus sp.
GGGGGAGGAAAAGGTTGTGCTCGCGGCACTACCTTTCTTCCCCCGCCCCGCGCGCGAAGACGCGCAAACTGACAGTGTCGGGGGAAGTGTCAGCGTAGCTGACGAAGGGGGCCTTCCGACCGTGAGACATGCGTTACGCTAAACTTAGGAGCCCCCCCCCTAAAGTGCCCAGCCATCAAGGCAACCGCAGCGATTGTTCGTAACAAACTTCCCCACATGCGGGTGGCGCAAACCCCATCGGTTGCTGCGGCGTGACCCTGAATGGCAGCGTGATGGATGGTGAAAATCATTCGCTGCTTGGCTCTGCGATCAATCAAACCCTAACATTTTAACGTTACAACTATACTTGCCGCACAAAATACTTCTTGCATCTTTAGAATAGGCGTTCTAAGTCAGATTGACCATTCTGGATTTTCCTCATGACACTCCACACCGATATCGCACAGAGCGCGCCTACGTTAACCGCCCCCATCCAGGCCGCCAAAGAACTGTTTTGGCGTCAGGGTTATGATGAGACCTCGATTGAAGATGTGGTCTGCGCGACCGGCATGAACCGCTATGCGCTTTATAATACTTTCGGCGGCAAGCTGGAATTATTCATGACTGTACTGGAAAGTTACTTTGTTGAGCGCAAAAACTTGTTCCTTACCGCTTTAAGCGACCCACAGAGCGGGCCGATGGCGGCGATCCGCGAAGTCTCCGAATACTGCATCACTGAAATGACGGACCGCTGCGCCGGGTGCCTGATGTGCGATGTCGCAGCCGAAGTCGGACGGTATGACAAAGCCGTGTCAGAGCGCGTGCAAAACTACCTTGAAGAAATACGCCGCGCCAACGAGAGAGCGTTAACACAAGCTGAAGAGCGCGGTGAACTAAATCCGGCGGTTTCCCCAAAGGAGGGCGCGTCCTTATTAATCGCAAACATGCTCGGCGTCGGCGCATTGGCGCGCAACGGCGCTAGCCGAACACAATTGCTGACCTTACTCAACAGCTGCTTGCGCCTGTTAAGCGGCGAGAGCGCCACTCAAAACCCACAAAGCAAGCGTCAAAATCCGATAGCGACAACCGTCAAATAAGCACAGACATAAATATGCCGATTGCGTTCATGACAACGCTGAGGCGCCGGTAAAGGAGTATACCATGGCCGCATCAAACAAGCTGCTGGATAATTTTGCCAGCGGGTTGGCGCGATGGATGATAAAGCTGCGATGGCTCGTTATCGCAGCCAGCGTCGGCGGCGCCGTTGCTATCGGCTCATACGCATCGCAACTTGAATTTTCTAACAATTACCGCACGTTTTTTTCAAAGCAAAACCCTGAGCTACAGGCGTTTGAAGAGTTTCAAAGCACCTACACCAAAAGCGATACATTCCTATTTGTACTCAAAACTAAAGACGGCAGCGGCGCATTTACAAACGACACGCTGGCGGCAGTAGAACTGCTGACAGAAGAAGGCTGGCAAATTCCCTACGCTTTGCGCGTCGATTCACTGAGTAATTTTCAATATACCTACGCTGTCGAAGACGATTTAATCGTTGAGGATCTGATTGTCGATGCGCGCAATCTAACGCCTGATCAACTCAACGAAAAGCGCGACATTGCGCTAGCCGAACCTCTCTTGCGCGACCAACTCATCACTGCCGACGGGCAGGTAACCGCCGTAAATGTGGTTCTTCAATATCCTGAAAAAGCCTTGACCGAAGTCCCCGAGGCGGTGGCTGTTGCCCGCGCTACAAGAGATAGGATCGAGGAACAATTTCCCAATCTTAACGTCTATCTCACCGGCACCTCGATGTTGAACAATGCGTTCGCCGAGGCTGTAAACAATGACCTGATCACATTGGTGCCGTTAATGTTTCTGGTCGTGCTGGTACTGACGGCAATTACCGTGCGGTCTATCTCGGCAACGGCGGCAACGCTTACCATTATCCTGCTATCAACGATGATCGCCATGGGTTTTGCCGGCTTTATCGGCATCAAGCTCGCGGGCCCAAGCCCCAGTGCGCCGGTGATTATTCTGACATTGGCGATCGCAGATTCAATTCATATCCTGATCTCTATGCGCGCTGCGATGCGCGACGGGCTTCAAAAACACGCCGCCATCGTTGAGGCGATGCGCATCAACTTTCTGCCGGTTGGCGTAACGTCGATTACCACCGTGGTCGGGTTTTTATCGCTGCGTTTTTCCGACTCGCCGCCGTTTCAGGATTTGGGAACGATCACAGCGGTCGGTATTTTCGCCGCCTGGTTTTTATCGATTACGCTCCTTCCCGCCCTCCTAAGCCTTGCGCCAATCCGTGTGAAAGCACGCGCTGAAGGACAAACGCGCAACCAGATGATGCTGGGCTTTGCCAATATCGTGATCCGCCGGTTTCGAGCCCTCCTCCTTGTCATCGGCATTGGCGCCGCCATATTGATCTCGTTCATTCCATCGATTGAATTAAGCGATCAATGGAGAGAATATTTTGCGCCGCGCATTGAGTTCCGTGCTGAGAGTGATTTGGTTCTCGATTATTTTGGCTTCTATCCAATTGAATATTCTATCCCAGCCAATGAACCCGGCGGCATAAACGAACCGGATTATCTGCGTAAGCTTGAAGCTTACACCCAGTGGCTGAGGGCTCAACCGGATGTCACCCATGTCTATTCCATCACCGACATCATGAAGCGGCTAAACAAAAACTTAAACGCCGATGACCCGGCATTCTATAGGCTACCGGACGAGCGCGAGCTCGCTGCGCAGTATCTGTTGTTATATGAATTATCGCTTCCCTACGGGCTTGACCTCAATGACCGGATCAATATCGACAAATCCGCAACACGCGTGACCGCGACGCTTGACGGCCGTGTGACCACGAAACGGGTGCGTGAGTTTCTGAAACAATCTGAGAAATGGTTTGAAGACCATGCGCCCGAAATTCATACATCGGCGACCGGCCCGCAAGTAATGTTCACCTTTATCGCCCAGCGTAATGTTGAAAGTATGATCGCCGGCACGTCAATCGCTGTCGTCGCCATCGCCATCATTATGATATTGGCCCTGCGCAGCGTTGGCATGGGATTAATCAGCCTGGTGCCAAACGCACTGCCTATTCTTTCCGCATTTGGCGCCTGGGCGATCCTGGTCGGCGAGGTCGGGTTTTCGGTTGCTGCTATTGCTGCGATCTCGATGGGAATAGTGATCGACGACACGGTTCATTTTCTCGCAAAATACATGCGCGCGCGGCGCGACAAGGGCTTGTCCTCCGCCGACTCCATCCGCTATGCGTTTGAGACCGTTGGCGTGGCGATTATTGTCAATACGGTAATCCTCGGCGCCGGCTTCTTGGTGTTGACGCTTTCGGCGTTTAAAATCAATGAGGAGATGGGAATGCTAACCTCATTGACGATTGGTTTTGCGCTGATCCTTGATTTCCTCTTTCTGCCGGCGTTGTTGCTTTTGCTGGCGCGGTTTTCCGGAGAGACTATAGATGTAAAAGGAGATGAATATGTTCAACACTCGTTCGAAGTGCGCACTTAAGGCTGCGCTTGCCGCAACGCTACTCTTATCATCGCAGGCAAATGCACAAGATCCGAGCGTATTTACCGATGACCCCATAGCGAAAGGGGATACGCCAGAATCCATTAAGGGCTATGAAATTGCCGCGCGCGGCGACCGCAGCGACACTGGATTTGGCGACAGTAAAGTATCTGCAACGATGGTGTTGCGCAATTCCGCCGGACAGACGACAGAGCGCAGCCTGTCATTTTCCACCCTGGAAAAAGAAGATGAGACCGTTGGCGACAAATCTCTGGTGATTTTTAACTCACCCCGCGACGTTGAAGGTACGGCGCTTCTGTCACATGCGAAGATTCTTGACCCGGATGATCAATGGCTGTTTCTGCCAGCGTTGAAGCGCGTCAAACGTATTTCATCGGCCAATAAATCAGGGCCGTTTGTTGGATCAGAATTTGCGTTTGAGGATTTCACCCTCACCGAGCTCAATAAATTCACCTATGCCTATGTCGGCGAGGAGGAAGTTGACGGCATGATGATGGATGTCGTCGATCGGTTTCCCCGCTACGAGAAATCCGGCTACACAAAACAAAAAGCCTGGATTGACCAGGATGTTTATCAGGCGCGCAAGATCGAGTTTTATGATCGTCGCGGCGACTTGCTGAAGACACTCACACTTTCCGACTACCGGGAGTATGATGGCGTTTGGCGGGCGCATAAGCTTGCTATGGTCAATCATAAAACCAACAAGGAAACCGATCTCATCTATTCCGAGTTCCAGTTTAAAACCGGACTTGACGCGGGTGATTTCGTGAAGGGCGTTTTGCAGCGCATTCGATGATCGGCAAAGTCTGATGGGAACATAAGATGCGCCAGGGCCGGAACATTGTTGCAACGTTGACAGGCGCAGCCCTTGCGGCTTCGGGTGCGGCAAGCGCTGGTGAATGGGAGTTTGGCGGCGAGATTGCCGGCGAGGTGCGTTACTTTCCGCAAAGCGCTCAGTTTCCAGGCCAGTTCGATGATTGGCAACCGTCTGGAACTCTTCAGACGGATCTGCGTTGGAAGAGCGATGACGGCAAGCATCAAATCGTTGTCATTGCCTTCGGGCGGCTTGATGCACAAGATGACAATCGCACGCATGCCGATCTGCGAGAGGGATATTATCGCTATGTGAGCGACAGTGACTGGACGCTGCTCATCGGCGCCGCAAAAGTTTTTTGGGGCACGGTAGAATCGCGCCACCTCGTCGATGTTATCAACCAGACTGACGGCGTTGAAGATATCGACGAAGAGGACAAGCTTGGCCAGCCGATGGTCAAGCTCTCGCTGTTGAAAGATTGGGGACAGCTGGATCTGTTTGTCCTTCCAGGATTTCGCACCCGAACCTTTCCGGGACCGGAAGGCCGGCTGCGGTTTGCTTTGCCGATTGACACAGATAATCCGATTTTTGAACGCAACGCCCGGCGTGGCGCGGTGGATTATGCGGCGCGATATTCCAATTTCTTTGGCAATTGGGATGTCGGCGTCTCGGCGTTTCACGGAACCTCGCGCGAGCCCCGCTTTACGATTGCGCCATCCGGCGCCGCGCTGCTCCCGGTCTATGACCGCATCACTCAAGGGAGCCTGGATGTTCAGTACACGGCTGGCGCCTGGTTATGGAAGGGCGAGGCGATTGTCCGCGGCGGCCAGGGTGAAACATTTTTCGCCGGCGTTGCCGGATTTGAATATACGCTGTATCAGATTTTCCAAAAACCATGGGACTTGGGGTTATTGGCCGAGTATCTCTATGACGGCCGCGATGATGGGTTTATGGTCGAGACTTTCGGGCTGACCTCTGAGGCCCCATTTACCGCGTTCCAAAACGACGTGTTCACCGGCGCGCGCCTCGCCTTCAACGACACCCAAGACACTTCGATGCTGGCGGGCGTTTCGGTTGACGCCGATGACAGCTCGCTGTCGATGTTCGTCGAGGCTGAGCGCCGCCTCGGTCAGAACTGGACGGCGGAATTGGAAAGCCGGCTGTTTTTCAATGTCGATCCGGCAAACCTCGCCGCTTCCGTTCGCGCTGATGATTTCCTGACATTTCGTTTAACGCGGTATTTTTAAAAGCGCGTTTTGGTTTCAGATTTCTGGCCTGCGCCCGACACCCTCACCGCTCGACAGGTTTGTTCACCGTCGTCGCCGCGCGTTTGCCCAACGCTTCAAACATCGGGTGGAACGCCGGCCGCTTGATGTACCGCCCGGCGCCGCGCTCTGCGCGCAACTCGCCTTTGGCGTAAACAAGCTTGCCCTGGCTAACCGTATGCGAGGCGAGCCCGGTTACTTCCATGCTTTCAAAAATATTGAAATCGATGTTTTGGTGGTGGGTTTTCTTCGAAATGGTTTTTGTCGCCGCCGGGTCCCAGACAACAATGTCTGCGTCCGCGCCGATAACGACCGCGCCCTTGCGCGGGTGGATATTGAAAATCTTCGCCGTATTGGTTGACGTGACGGCAACGAACTCCTCCGGCGTCAGCCGGCCCGTACCAACGCCATGCGTCCAAAGAACCGCAAGCCGGTCTTCAACCCCGCCGGTCCCGTTCGGGATTTGCGTGAAATCGTCCTTGCCCATTGCTTTTTGGTCATAACAAAAACAGCAATGATCGGTCGCCGTGGTTTGTAAGGCGCCTGATTGCAGCCCACGCCAAAGCGCTTCCTGGTTTTCCTTCGGCCGGAATGGCGGCGACATCACATGTGCGGCGGCGGCCTCCCAGTCAGGGTTGCGATAAACACTGTCGTCAATCAGCAAATGCCCGGCCAGCACCTCGCCAAAGACGCGGCTGCCTTCGGCGCGGGCGCGCATGATATGGCCCAGTGCATCTTCGGTCGAGACATGCACGAGATAGACCGGCACGCCGATCACTTCGGCGAACTTAATCACCCGATGCGCTGCCTCGCCTTCCACTTTCGGCGGGCGCGAAAGCGGATGGCCTTCCGGACCAGTAATTCCCTGCGCCAGAATTTCACGCTGCAACTGATAAACCAGCTCGCCATTCTCGGCATGGACGGTGACAATCGCGCCAAGCTCCAGCGCCTGTTTAAAGCTGTGATAGATGGTCTCGTCTGTCGCCATGATGGCGTTTTTGTAGGCCATGAAATGTTTAAAGCTGTTGACGCCTTCTTTTTCGACCAGAGTTTTCATGTCAGCGGCGACGCTCTCATCCCACCAGGTGACGGCGACGTGAAAGCTGTAATCGCCGGCTGATTTTTCAGCCCAGCCGCGCCAGTCGCGATAGGCCTCCATCAAGGGTTGTTGCGGATTGGGAATAACGAAATCGATGATCATCGTCGTGCCGCCGGCAAAGCCCGCCGCTGTGCCGGTATAAAAATCTTCTGACGCCACCGTTCCCATGAAGGGCAGCTGCATATGGGTGTGCGGATCTATCCCGCCCGGCATCACATATTGCCCGCCCGCGTCGATTACTTCAGCGCCCGTAGGCGTCTCAAGGTTTTCGCCCACCGCAACGATTTTGCCATTGGCGCAATAAACATCAGCGCGTGCGCGCCCATCGGCGTTAATGACGGTTCCGCCCCGTATCAAAAGCGACATGTCAGACGTCCTTTCATTTTTTCATCGCGCCCCGGGCGAGCAGATAATACACCCCCGCCGCAACAAGAAAACCGACAAACCAGGCATAGACGTATATCCCGTCAAAAATCGCCGGAACCGATTTCACCGCCCCGGCCGCGTGGAGAAAGCCCGGCAGATTGGGCGCAACGCCAACCGCCAAAGCGATCAGCCCGGCATGGTTCCACCCCTTGTGACCAGCATAGACGCCGTCAGCCTTGAACAGTTCATCGACATTCAATTGGGTTCGCCGCAGCAGAAAATAATCCGCAATCAATATGCCCGCAATCGGCCCAAGCAACGCTGAATATCCCACCAGCCAGGTAAAAATATAAGCGCCCGCATCCTCAACCAGCTTCCACGGGAAAATCGCGATGCCAATGCCGGCGGTGATATATCCGCCCATTCGGAAGGAAATTTTTGACGGCGCGAGATTTGAAAACCCATAGGCGGGCGCGACGATATTGGCTGCAAGGTTAGTCGTCAGTGTAGCAACAACCAATGCGGCCAGCGCAAACACAACCGAAACCCCGCCCATACGCCCGGCCAGGTCAACCGGGTTCCAGACCGGTTCGCCATAAATGACTACGGTCGCCGATGTGACGGCGACGGAGATAAAGGCGAACAACGCCATGGGTATTGGAAGGCCGATGGCCTGGCCTAACATTTGCGCGCGTTGGTTTTTTGCGTATCGTGTGAAGTCCGGAATATTGAGCGCTACTGTCGCCCAGAAACCGACCATGGCGGTGAGCGAGATGAAAAACGTACCCCAAAACTCGCCTTCCTTGGCGCCGCCCTCAACAAATTGCGACGGCGCCGACAACATTTCCCCAAAACCGCCGGCGGCGACATAGGCCCATACCAAAAGCGCAAACGCCATCGCCAGAAGGAACGGCGCCGCGAGCACTTCCAGCCAGCGGATCGATTGCGTTCCGTTACGGATAAAATAAAGATGTATCGACCAGAAGGCGAGAAAGCTGATGGTTTGCGCGACATCAATACCAAGCACCGGAAGCGGCGCGCCGATAAACATATCGCCGGTAAGCGTGTTTAAAATCACATATATCGCCGAGCCGCCAACCCAGGTGTTGATGCCGAACCAACCGCAAGCGACTAACCCGCGCGCAACCGCGGGAATTTTGGCGCCCTGCGGACCAAACGCAGAACGCAACAACACCGGAAAAGGAACGCCATATTTTGCGCCCATATGGCCAATCGCCATCATCGGCCCCAGAACAATCATATTGCCGAGAAAAACAGTCAGCACGGCCTGAAACCAGTTCATGCCGGCGGCGATTAATCCGCCCGCCAACAAATAAGTCGGAACGCAAGCGACCATCGCCACCCATAAGGCCGCATAGGCCGACGCATCCCAGTTGCGCGCCGATGCTGCGGCGGGCGCCAGATCTTCATTCCATAAGCCGGGGTCATAGGTTCGTTTGGCTGTAGCATCGGCTGGCGCCGCGGCGTCGGTCATGGGCGGTTCGCCTTTTTATATTGCGTCTCTTGTGAGCTTTTATTCACGCGCCACAAGCGGTCCATAAGTATCGGGGCGGCGATCGCGGAAGAACTGCCACAGATCGCGCACCTCACGCACCATATCCATATTCATGTCATGAACAATAAGCTCGTCTTGATCGCGACTGGCCTCAGCCTCAATCTGCCCGCGCGGGTTGACAAAATAGCTCTGGCCATAGAACTCGCCGATATTCCAGGGCCCTTCAACGCCGATGCGGTTGATAGCGCCAATCCAGCAACCATTGGCGACCGCTGACGCGGGCTGCTCAAGCTTCCACAAATATTCCGAAAGCCCCGCCACCGTCGCAGACGGATTGACGATATATTCCGCGCCGTTTAGCGCCAGCGCCCGCCAGCCTTCCGGGAAATGCCGATCGTAGCAGATATAAACCCCAAGCTTGCAATAGGCGGTGTTAAACACCGGCCAGTCGGAGGCGCCGGGCTTGAAGAAGAATTTTTCCCAAAAGCCTTTGACCTGCGGAATGTGGGTTTTGCGATATTTGCCAAGATATGACCCGTCAGCATCAATCACCGCCGCGGTGTTGTAATAAACGCCCGCGACATTGGTGCGCTCATAGATCGGAACGACAATCACCATACTGAATTTTTTCGCATAATCCTGCATCAGCTTGGTGGTTGGGCCGTCGGGAATATATTCCGCCGCCTCATACCATTTGACGTCCTGGCTGGGACAGAAATAGGGCTGGGTGAACACTTCCTGAAAGCACAAAACCTGAACGCCTTCCTCGCCGGCCTTTTCGATCAGCGGAATATGCGCATCAATCATCGCCTGGCGGATATTTTCCGGCGTGTCGTCGGTTGAACCTTTCAGGCCCATCTGGATAAGGCCGCCGCGCAGTGTGGTCATGTTTGGTCTCCTAATTCATCGTCGGAAATTTAAAATCAGCGCCAGCGCGAATGCCGGTCGGCCAGCGTGTGGTGACAGTTTTAAGGCGGGTGTAAAACTGGATCGCTTCAGGGCCGTAAATCCCGTGACCGCCAAAAATCGACCGCTTCCAGCCGCCAAAGCTGTGATAGCCGACCGGCACCGGGATCGGCACATTGACGCCGACCATGCCGACTTTAATGCGCGAAGTAAAATCGCGCGCCGCATCACCGTCGCGAGTAAAGATCGCCGTGCCGTTGGCGTAAGGATTATTATCGATAAGCTCGACCGCCGCGTCATAATCATCTGCGCGCACAACCGACAGTACGGGGCCAAAAATCTCCTCATCATAGACGCGCATACCGGGTTTGACATGGTCGATTAAAGACCCGCCGAGCCAATAGCCGTCTTCATAGCCTTGCATCGTCAGGCCGCGCCCATCAACAACAAGCTTCGCGCCTTCGCTTTCGCCATCACCGATCAGCTGCGCAACGCGGTCGCGATGCGCCTCGGTAATCAGCGGCCCCATCTCGGCTTCACCATCCGTGCTCGGACCGATTTTGAGCGCCCGCACACGGGGGCCGAGCTTTTCCACCAACTGCTCGGCGGTCTCCCCGCCTACTGGCACGGCAACGGAAATCGCCATACAGCGCTCGCCGGCGGAGCCAAACCCGGCGCCGAGCAACGCGTCGCTTGCCTGATCGAGGTCAGCATCGGGCATGATAATCATATGGTTCTTCGCGCCGCCAAGCGCCTGGACGCGTTTTCCGGCCGTGCAGCCGCGGCTATAGACATATTCCGCAACCGGGGTTGAGCCGACAAAACTAACCGCCGCGATATCAGGATGGTCGAGCACAGCATCGACCGCATCCTTTGCGCCATGAACAATATTGAGAACGCCCGCCGGCAAGCCCGCCTCGGCAAACATGTCATGAATGAGGTTGGCCGATGACGGGTTTTTCTCCGACGGCTTTAAGATAAACGTGTTGCCACAGGCCAACGCCATCGGGATCATCCATAGCGGCACCATCGACGGGAAGTTAAATGGCGTGACGCCAGCAACAACGCCAAGCGGTTCGCGCACCGCATGGGTGTCGATGCCGCCGGCGACAGCGCTGGAAAAATCGCCCTTCAACAATTGCGCAATACCGCTCGCATATTCGACAACTTCCAGAGCGCGCGTCACCTCGCCAAGCGCATCTTCATGGGTTTTACCGTGCTCAGCGCTGATGGTTTCGGCAATCTCGTCGCGGCGTGATTTCATAATCTCGCGCAACGAAAACATCACGCCCGCGCGCTTGGCCGGCGGCCTCGTTGACCAATCGGGCAAAGCGCCTTTGGCGGCTTCCACCGCCAGCGCAACCTCGCGCGCGCCGCCTAGCAAAACCTCACCGCTTTGCCGTCCGGTGGCGGGGTTAAACACCGGGCCGGTTGCATCGCCCTCGACGATTGCATCGCCGCCTATAATATGTCCAATACGTTTCATCCGCGCCGTTCGTCCTTTTATGTATTACTCAGCCGCTTTGCGCAGCGGGTTTTTCGGATGTTCCGGCCAGGTCAAATAGGGCCGGTCCGTATCGACCGCTTCCATGGTGATGCAATCTTTGACCGGACACACATGCATGCAAAGATTACAGCCGACGCATTCATCGTCGATCACAGTGAATTTACGGCCACCCTCGGGTTTTGCGTCAATGCGGATCGCCTGATGCGAGGTGTCTTCGCAAACAATGAAACACCGGCCGCATTCGATGCAGGCCTCATCGTCAATCCGCGCTTTCAAGTCATGATTGATATTCAATTCATTCCAGTCGACCGTCTGCGCTGTGGCTTTGCCTTTGAAATCTGCAATCGAGCGATAGCCCTTGTCACGCATAAATGCGGCGAGGCCTTCATTCATGTCCTCAACGATGCGAAAACCATATAACATCGCGGCCGTACAGACCTGCACCGCGCCGGCGCCAAGAGCGATAAATTCCGCTGCGTCGCGCCAGGTGGTGATGCCGCCAATTGCTGAAATTTCGAGCCCTTGGGTTTCCGGCTGGCGCGCAATTTCCGCTGTCATATGCAGAGCGATGGGTTTGACCGCCTCGCCGCAATAGCCGCCATGAGTGCCGCGCCCATCGACCGTGGGCATTGGCGCCATGGTGTTGAGATCAACACCGATGACCGAGTTCACCGTATTAATCAGCGACACCGCATGGGCGCCGCCGGCTTTAGCGGCCGCAGCCGGAACAATAATGTCGGTGACATTCGGCGTCAGCTTGGTGAACACCGGAATATTTACAGCCTCGCGCACCCAGCGCGTGGTTTGCTCGACAAATTCTGGATCCTGCCCCACCGCCGAACCCATGCCGCGCTCGCACATGCCATGCGGGCAACCGAGATTAAGCTCAATCCCCTGCACGCCGCTATTGGCGACTTTGATCGCCAGCGATTTCCACGCTTGCTCGTCCATCGGCGCCATGATCGAGCCGATAATCACCCGGTCCGGCCATTCGCGGCGCATCTCCTCTATTTCGCGAAGATTGACCTCCAGCGGCCGGTCGGAAATCAGCTCAATATTGTTGATACCAATAATCCGCCGATCCTGCGTTCTGTGTACGCCATACCGGCTGGTGACGTTGACGACGGGCGGATCGACGCCGAGGGTTTTCCAGACCGCGCCGCCCCAACC
>JAJFFZ010000197.1 GCA_021776395.1 Hyphococcus sp.
TCATCAAACCATTCTACGAAAACCTGATCCAAAACGGAAAACCGCCAATGAAAGCGCTCACCGCAGCCGCAAGAAAACTCCTGACCATAATCAACGCCAAAATCCGAGATCAAATCATCCTCAAACAACAGAGTTGATGACAATCTGCTTTTGCTTGTGAGATTCCGGGGCGCGTCAGAATAGGAAATTAAATTAAACCGTATCCGGCCCAACCCTAATCACCGCCTTGCCCATATTCTCGCCGCTGAACAGGCCGATGAAAGCGTCCGGCGCTTTTTCCAGGCCGTCATATTTGGTTTCCTGAAACTTGATTTTTCCGGCGGCGAGCAGCGGGGCGACTTCCATGGCGAACTCCATCGCCTTGTCGATATATTCCGAAACGATAAACCCGCGCGCCATGACGCCGCGGCCAATCATGTTGATGAGATTGGGCGGGCCGGCTACCGGTTCTTTGTTGTTGTAAACTGAAATCATGCCGCATAGCGCCATGCGCCCGCCAAACCCGATACAATTAAGCGCGGCTTCCAGATGCATGCCGCCGACATTTTCAAAATAACAATCAACGCCCTTGGGCGCGGCTTTAGCGAGCGCCTTGGTCAGCTCTCCGGCGTTTTTGTAGTCCTTGTAGTTGAGCGCCACATCGACGCCGGCTTCTTTTTCCAGCCACGCGCATTTTTCCGGTGAGCCAGCAGAGCCGATGACCCGGCATCCTTTGGCTTTTCCCAGTTGGCAAACCACTGAACCGACCGCGCCCGCAGCGCCGGAAACGAACATCGTCTCGCCTTCCTTGGGTTTCAGAATTTGCGTAATGCCCGCCCAAGCGGTGAGGCCCGGCATCCCCAAGACGCCAAGATAGGCCGAAAGCGGCGCCATATTCGGGTCGACCTTCTGGGTGCGCTCCCCTTTGGAGATATAGTGCGTTTTCCAGCCCCCAAGGAAATCAACGACATAATCGCCCGGCTCATAGCCTTGAATATTCGATTCCATCACCTGGCTGACCACGCCGCCTTCCAGCGGCGCATCAAGCGAGAATGGCGGGATATAGCTTTTGACCTCCGGCCGCATGCGTCCGCGCATATAAGGGTCAACCGACATCCACACAGCGCGGCACAACATTTCGCCATCGCCAGGCGCCGGCACATCAATATCGCGTAGCTGGAACTGTGATGGCTGCGGCATGCCCGCCGGATATTCTGTCAGATAGATCGCCTTGGCTTTGGTTGTCATCGCTGTTTCATCCTCATTCATTCCAAGCTGACACTAGACCATCGCCCTCTCCTCGCAAGGGCGTGATGCAGCGGCCCAATTCGGCCAGATCGTCGCCTCATTCTCGCCTTGGATGCGGGCGATCTTGTGTCTTATCGGGAAACGGGGCTTTTGAACCCGCATTTTAGACTTTCAAAACGCGACGAGAAGGAGATGGAGATGAATTTATTTGTGATTGCCTCCGGCACCATGCTGCTGGCTGTAGCCGGCTGTCAGTCGACCGGTGAAGGCGCGCTGACCGGCGCGGTTATCGGCGCTGCCGGCGGCGCTATTGCTGGTGAGATTTTCGCCGGCAGCCCTGGCCGTGGCGCGGCTTATGGTGCGCTGGTCGGCGCTGCGCTTGGCGCTTATGAGGGCTGCTCGCGCGCCGGCACCTGTTGGGGCCGGGCCCGTGATAACGGCCACCGCCAATATGACCGCTATTCAGGCCGGTATTATTATGTCGATCCGGAATATGGCGACACCTACTGGGAAGACGGATCGTTCCGCGAATATGGCGATTAACGCCAGCGCCGTAAAAGCTACTTGACAAAACTCTTCAGGGGGATCGTCGCGTAAAATCAGCCCGCCGGGTCGTTGGGATCCGCGCGGGCTGATTTCTTTTGGCCCTTGCCCATCTGGCTAAGCGCAATCAACGTAAGGGTCGGTACAAACCCGTCAATCTGTCCAGTCGGATCGGCAATTTCCCAAAACGCAAACAAACCCGCCCATCCCCACATGACCACCGCCGCCAGCCCGAGCACAATGTCAAAGGCGAGTTCAAAGCCTGGTATCCGACCAATCGTAAAATCGAGAATGTCGAAAATGACGGCAACCGCCAGCTTGGCCATGGCGAGTTTCAAGGCGCATCCGCCCCGCCAAAACGCTTGGCGATAAACTCGGCCGATTGCGCCACCGAGCGATCCGCTTCCGGCATTTTACCGACAAATATCGGCCACACATGCGCAAGGCCTTTTTCAACGATAAACTGTGAGGAAACGCCGACGGCGTTAAGGCGCTCATGCAGCCTTACGGAATCGCTGTATAAAACCTCACTGTCGCTTGCGAATGTCAGCACTGGCGGCAGCCCGGCAAGGTCCGCATATAAAGGCGAGGCCAGCGGCGCTTGCGGGTTGGCGCCGGCAAGATATTTTTTCGCGCCCTCAACAATATAAACCTTTTTGAACATCACATCGGTTTTCTCGTTTTCAGAAAGCGAGGCGCCGCAGGTCGCAAGGTCGGTCCAGGGAGAATACAAGACCGCGCCCGCCGGCATCGGCAATCCGTGATCGCGTGCGGCCAGTAAAAGCGCGAGCGCCAGCCCGCCACCGGCAGAATCGCCCGCCACAATGATGCGTTGGGGCTCGCGCGCCTGATCGAGAAGCCAGCGATAGGCGTTAAGCGCGTCATCAACCGCCGCCGGAAAAGGGTGCTCTGGCGCCATTCGATAGTTCAGCGAAAATACATCCGCCTGGCTCGCCGCCGCCAACGCAAACGTGACGGCGCGGTGAGACTTGGCCGAGCCAAAGACATAACCACCGCCATGCAAGTAGAAAATCAGATTGCCAGCCTCGGCATTCTCGCTGCGGTGCCACTCGCCTTTTACGGCGCCGTCATTGCGCTTTTCGATGGTAATCCCGGCAGGCGGCGTCTTCGGCGCTATTTTATCTGTGCCGGCGCGGAGTTTTTCCGGGTCCAGCAAATGCAGTGGATGGCGTTTGAAGCTCCATTTCAAATATAAGTTGACAATGTTGGCTTTAAGGCTGGGCAAGCGCGCCTCCAGATTTGCTAAAATAGAGGCTATGCAGGTTGAGGCGTCAAGAAAAGGGTTTTTGGCGCCTATAGGGCGATCTGGCATCGGCCTTACCGACGATAGCGCAGGCCAACACCGAAGGTTCGCTCTTCGCCCGGAAAAAACCGTTCGCTGCCGAAAGCAAAGTCCGCGCGCTCCGCATAAAGCTTGTTGGTGACGTTGCGCAAGGTGAGGAAAGCCGACAGACGCTCGCTCACCACCGCTTCGCCGCGCAGATGCAGGAGGTTGTGCCCCTCATAGGCGTGGTCATTGGCGGCGTCAGTAAAATAGGACCCGATAGATACCCATTCGGCTTCAAGCCAGGCGCGCTTCGTTGGGCTCCAGCGCAGTCTTGTGTTAGCAATCACCCGCGGCGCCGTATCAATATCGTCGCCTTTGGTAATTGATTCTGTCGCCCTGCCGGTCGGGCGATTAAAACGGTAAGTATGCGCTGCATAGGTGAGCGCGCTTTCCAGCCTTAGCCTATCATGCAGCAAGATGCGGATATCCGCCTCGACGCCAGCGTGGCGGGTCTTGCCATTGGTGACGTTAAAGCCGTCCGAGTCGCGGAAAAAGAAGTTGCGCTTTTCCATCCAGAAACCGGCAATATCGATATTGACCCGTTCACTGACGCGCGCGCGCACCCCTAGTGCAACTGAATCAATCTGTTCCGGCCGCGCCTGGTCGCCGGTCTGGTTGATTTGCAGGCGGTACAAATCCGTCGTCTGCGGCGGGCGGGCGCCGCGCGCATAGCTTATATAGGCATCGACGTTGTCAGAGAATTCGTGCCGTACACTGAACTTCGGACTGGCGGTGATGAACCGGTTGGTCTGATCATCCAACCGCAAAAACCGGCCGACAATGGCGCTATCGGTGAGATTATCGTATTCGTAAATCGTACCATCAACGCGCGCGGCGGCCGTCATGTAGGTTGCCGGCGCGATTTGATATTCGGCCTGCACAAAACCGGACGCGTTGATTGCGCGCACTTTGTAATTGTAGTGCAGGCCTTGGGTGAAAGAAAAAACCCTCGGGCGCGCCTGGAATTCGCTTAACGCGCCCTCGGTATATTCCGCATCGATGCCAGCGATCAACGAAAGCCGCCCGGCCTCGTGATAGACGGCGCTCTGGGCGCCAACGCTCCAATGGCTGTTATTTTCAATCGCTTGCGAGGGGAGGAAATGCTGCCGGAACTCCATCTGGTTCCAGCGACCGTACGGCGTGACTTTTAAAACCGTGTTCTCGCCAATCCGGGCCTCAATGGTAGACTGGAACCGGAGCGATTTCGCATCGCGATAGGCGTCCGGAAAATCATTTGTCCGCCGCGCCGTGCGATCAAGCAGCGTGGCCCGGCCGAAAATAAATCCGGCGGTTTCCTGTTCGAGATTGTCGAACGAAAAAATCGTATCGATGCTGATGTTATCGTTGTCGAAAATATGGCGCAGGGTCAGCTTTTGCTGGTCGAGCCCGGCGTCCCGACGATAGCCGGCTTCCGAGACAGCCGACACGCCGGCGAAAAACCGCTGCGCGCCTTTGCCACCGGAAATGGTTCCCTTTATTTTGTAGCGATCTTCTGTGTCGCCAAAGACCTCCGCGGAAAGCGAGAAATCCTTGCCCGGTTCCGGCGTCAACACGTTGATGACGCCATGGATGGCATTGGCGCCATAGAGCGCGCCGGACGGCCCGCGGACAATTTCAATGGCGCTGGCAATTTCATAATGGGCGTCAAACAGCCCGTTGACATTGGCAAAGCCCGGCGAGCGCAACGCCACGCCATTTTCCAAAAACAGAAACGAGCCCGCCCCGGCCCCGCCAGTTAACACCGGCGAGCGGATCGCGGTTAAATGTTCCGCGCCTGAGCCACGATTTAAATTGACGCCCGGCGCACGCGCCAGCACCTCGGCAATATGATCGGCGCCAATGCGGGTGAGATCGTCCTCGCCGAGTACGCTAACGCTCGCGGCAACATCCTCAATAGCCTGAGCCCGCCGCTCAGCGGTGACGACGATTGCATCTTCGGCCATGGCAGCGCCGGCTAGAACCGACAGACCACCTACAAGACCTACAAAACCCCTCACGCAACACATCCCGTCAACTACCAACAGATCGCTAACCCATCAGCGCTCATATTTCGAGACCTTTTGCGCAATCGCGCCGAAAATAGATTTGCCGGCCTTGTCTTTCATCTTGATCTCAACCGTATCGCCAAATTTCATGAACGGGGTTTTTGCAGCACCGTCATAAATTGTTTCGATCATGCGGATTTCTGCGATGCAGGAATAACCGTCGCCGCCATCGCTGATCGGCTTGCCGGGCCCGCCGTCGAGCTTGTTGGAGACCGTGCCGGAACCGATGATTGTGCCCGCCGACAAGGGCCGCGATTTTGCTGCATGGGCGATCAATTGCGCGAAGTTGAAGGTAAGGTCGGCACCTGCATTGGCGCGCCCGAACGGGGCGCCATTATAGTTGACGATCAGCGGCAGATGCACGGCGCCATCGCGCCACGCATCGCCCAGCTCTTCCGGCGTCACCGCGCAAGGCGAAAAGGCGGAGGACGGTTTTGACTGGAAGAAGCCAAAGCCCTTGGACAGCTCGCCGGGGATAAGTCCGCGTAGGGAAACATCGTTCACCAGCATGATCAGGCGAATATAATCGCCTGCCTCATCGGCGCTGACGCCCATGGGCGCGTCGCCGGTGATGACCGCAACCTCGCCTTCCATGTCGATGCCCCAGCCCTCGTCGGTCGGCATGGCGATATCATCGCGGGGACCCAGAAACGTATCCGAGCCGCCCTGATACATTAACGGGTCGGCATAAAAACTCTCCGGCACTTCCGCGCCGCGCGCTTTCCTCACCAATTCCACATGGTTGAGATAGGCCGAACCATCCGCCCACTGATAGGCCCTTGGCAAAGGCGATGCGCATTCGCGCTCGTGAAACCTCTCGGCAGGAACCGACCCGGTCTCCAGCCCTTGCGCCAGTTCCTGCAAGCCTGGTGCGACTTTATCCCAATCGTCAAGCGCCGCCTGCAGCGTCGGCGCGATACGCCCGGCATCCGTATAGCGGGTCAAATCTTTTGAGACGACGACGAGCCTGCCGTCGCGGCCCTCATTGAGCGATGCGAGTTTCATGATTTTTCCTCAATCAAAGTCATTTTCCAAAATAATCCGGTAGCGCGCCTTGCCGGCATCAAGATGCTCCATCGCCGTGTTAATATCGGACATTTTAAATTGCTCCGTCATCGGTGCGATATCGTGCCGGCTGCAAAATTCCAGCATTTGAGCGGTCACCGCTGGCGAGCCTACGGGTGATGCGCTGATCTGGTTGTGGCCGCCCATGATCGCCGGGATGTGCACCGGCACCGGCTCGGCGACGGCGCCGACACCATGCAGCCGCCCTCGCGGCGCCAGCGTGCGCATCAGCCGCGGCCAGTCTAGCGTGACGGCGACAGTTGCGAGCAGAAAATCAAACCGGCCTTTGGCCTGTTTCCACGAGCCGGGGTCGCGCGAGTCCAGGGTTTTGTGGGCGCCAAATTCCTTGGCTTCTTTTTCTTTGTCTGGCGAGGATGTAAACGCCGTCACCTCACAGCCCCATTTGTTGAGGAACTGCAAGCCAAGATGGCCGAGCCCGCCAATGCCGATAACGCCAACTCTGTCGGTGGGCTTTACGCCAAATTGCACCATCGGACTAAAGACTGTGATGCCGCCGCAGAACAACGGTCCGGCTTTTTTAAAATCAAGATCATCTGGCAAGGGGATCGCCCAAACCCACTGGCAACGAACAATATTGGCAAAGCCGCCATGGCGACCGATAATGGTCGCCTCGTTGCCGGGTGAGAGATTGTGATCGCCGCTAAGGCTTTGCTGCGAATTGAGATTGCTTTTCGAAAGCCAGCCAAGGCCGACTTTCTGGCCTACCGTCAAGCCGGCGACATTGGCGCCAACGTCGCGCACCCGGCCAACCACCTCGTGGCCGCCGACAAACGGATACGCCGTGCGGCCCCATTCATTGGCCCACATCGACAGGTCCGAGTGACATAGCCCGCAATAATCGACGTCGATGTCAATCTCGTCGGGGCCCAAGGCCCCGAGTTCATATTCGAAAGGTTTGAAGGGTTCTTTTGGCCCAGCGGCGGCAAGCGCGCGAACTTTGGTCAAATCGATGTCTCCGTTTGCGATGATGCGAGCGACCCTAACGCCGCACCGCACCATGGACAATGGCGGATTAAAATTACGCTCGTTCCGCCATCATGCACAATCAGTCCGAACTGATTGAATGCCTTATTATATGCGATGAGACTGTCCGGACACTCGAAAGGGTCGTCATGATCCTCGCAATCCATTTCGAGCGCGGCTTGCATCGATTCACAGCAAAGCGATGACGGGTCCGGGTGTTGCGTGCGCGTCATTACTCCGCAGCGTCTCGTGATTTCCACGAATTCACATAATCATTGTTTTCAACCGACGCGGCGGCCTCGCCGATATCGAGCGGATCGCGGGTGTCTATCATCACGGCATATTCGTTCGTACCGGGATTTTTCTGCTCCAGCATGTTGGCAAGCGCTTTGGGGTGCGGCCCGTGGGTGAAGCCGGCCGGATGAAACGTCATCATGCCGGCGTCGATATTATCGCGGCTGAAGAAATCACCGGCATGGTAGAATAATACCTCGTCATAATCATCATTGTTGTGAAAGAACGGGACTTTCAAAGCGCCGGGATCGGTTTCAAACGGGCGCGGCGCGAATGTGCAGATGACAAAACGGTCGGACACGAAAGTCGTATGCGCTGATGGCGGCACATGATAGCGATGGCTCATAAGCGGGCGGATATGGCGGACATTCAACCGCACCGGCGACAGCTCGCCATGCCAGCCGACAACATCAAGCGGGTTATAGGGATACGTCGCAACAGAGACTTCACCGCGCTTTTTAATTTCCACCCGCGTCTCGCCGTCATCGGCCTGATGGGCTTTGAACGCATCGTTGATTTTCGGCGCATCCATCATCGCCGGATCGAACACCGCATGGTTCCCGAGCATGCCTTTGTCCGGCAAGGTGTAATGGGTGTTGGTCGCCTCAACCATCAAAATCGCGGTCGGCGAGGTTGGCGCGAGGCGCCACATTGTTCCGCGCGGCAGGAGAATATAGTCGCCCGGTTCAAATGCGAGATGGCCGTAATCGCAGAATAAATCGCCCTCGCCCTGGTGAATAAACAAAAGCTGGTCGCCATCGCCATTGCGCGCCAGCGCCGACATCGGCCTATCGAGTTTCCAAAACCGGATATCAGTGGCGTTATTGTGGAGCACTACAGGCGCGCTCCATGGGCTGGGGCTCGCCTCGCCCAGTGCGACCAGATTATAGGCGCGCGGGCGCAAGGGGCCTTCGAAATTGACCCAGCCCGTCGGCGGGCGCTTGTGGTGCATGAAGGCGGCGGGGCCGAAAAATCCTTCCTTGGAGATTTCCCGCTCATAAGTGCCGGCGGGCATATCTGCGTGGGCCTGGCGCGAGGCAGCGCCTTCTATGCGCGATGCGGTGATCCATTTGCCGGCCATAATGTCATCTCCATGTTAAATCTAAATTAGTAACATTTGTTACCATTTTGCCCGCCGCGCCGCAATAGGCGGCAAAGCCGCGTAAATCGGCTCTTTCCCTCGCCGCCCGCGTTTGGTAACGCCTGCGCGATTGAGCGCCTTTGGGCTTGCGCTTGGGCCCTGATCTGGCCATTTGAAGCGCCCCAGACCATTAAGCGAGCCCCAGACCACTGAGCGAGGATGACGTGAAGCAAACCAAACTGTTGATTTTGGGCTCCGGCCCCGCCGGGTTAACCGCCGCGATTTATGCCGCCCGCGCCGGTCTGGAGCCGGTCCTTGTCCATGGGCTACAGCCCGGCGGCCAGATGACCATCACCACCGATGTTGAAAATTATCCGGGCTTTGCCGACGTCATCCAGGGCCCGTGGCTGATGGAGCAGATGCAAAAACAGGCCGAGCATGTGGGAACCGAATTCATCAACGACATCATCGTTGATGTCGATCTCGCCAAGCGGCCGTTCACGCTGAAAGGCGACAGCGGCGAGGATTATGTCACCGACGTGCTGGTGATCGCCACGGGCGCGCAAGCCAAATGGCTCGGGCTGGCGTCGGAGGAAAAGTTTCAAGGCTTTGGCGTCTCGGCCTGTGCGACATGCGACGGGTTTTTCTATCGCGGCAAAGAAGTCATCGTCGTTGGCGGCGGCAACACCGCCGTGGAAGTAGCGCTCTATCTTTCAAGCCTTGCAAAGAAAGTCACGCTGGTGCATCGCCGCGATGAATTGCGCGCCGAGAAGATTTTGCAGACCCGGCTGTTCAACAAGGACAATATCGACATCATCTGGGACCATGGTCTCGATGAAGTTCTGGGTGCGGAAAACCCGCTGGGCGTCACTGGCGCGCGGCTGAAACACGCCAAGACCGGCGAGACCAAAGAGCTGGCTGTAGACGGCGTCTTTATCGCCATTGGCCACAAACCCTCGACCGAGCTGTTTGCCGGTAAACTGCCGATGAATGCACACGGCTACCTCGATACCGCGCCAGATTCCACCGCCACCACAATCCCTGGCGTTTACGCAGCTGGCGACGTCACCGACGACACCTACCGCCAGGCGGTCACCGCCGCCGGCATGGGCTGCATGGCGGCGCTGGAGGCTGAAAAATTCCTCGCCGCAGAAGAAACGCCGCACAGCGCCGCCGCCGAATAGCGCGCAATCGCAACTGCATCATTTCGGGAGATAGGCATGGTAAAAACATTATCCGCAGCGCTGGTTTTGATAGTTGCGAGCTTGTTCGCCAGCGTAAGTTTAGCAGGTGATGAAGCCGGCGCCGGGCTCATCAAAAAACAAAGCGCCTATTCATTTAACGACACCGTCGCGAAACTTGAGGCGGCGCTTGCCGACCGCAATATCGGCATGATGAACAAGATTGACCATGCCGCCGGCGCGCAAACCGTTGGCCAATCCCTGCGGCCGACAACGTTGTTAATTTTCGGCAACCCCACAATCGGCTCCCAACTCATGGCCGTCAGCCAATCCATCGGCATTGACCTGCCGCTAAAGGCGCTGGTCTATGAAGATGAAAATGGCGTGATTTGCGTTGAGTATAACGACATTGCCTATCTCGCCAGGCGGCACGGTATTCCGACTGACCATCCGGTGATTGCCCGCGTCGCCGGCGGGCTTGAAATGGTGACGGATGCAGCCACACGTCCGGCGGAATAACGCAAGACAAGGCCTTTCAATTGCTTAATTCTGATGGATCAAAACGCTTTTGAATTGGCGTTTTGCAGGCCTTCTGGCAAGCTTATCACTTCTAGGCTGCATTCTCTTTTTGTCGAATCAGGAACGCAGCCTAGATTCTTTAGTTGTCGCGTGTTCGAACCCAAAAACCGCCTACACTTTTTGTGAACACGCTCTAGATGAGCCGGAGTTATTGCGATGGGCGTTGTCGTCCAGAATATCAACCGCGTTGACCATGCCACTGTCGACGCCTTCGCGGCGGGACGCTACGGCGTTGCAACCGTCCATGAAGCGCAAGGACGCAAGGGGCTTTTGGCGCCGGGCGTCAAACCGATTTCTAAAGGCGCCCATGTCGCTGGTACAGCGGTCACGATTTCTGCGCCGCCTTGCGACAACTGGATGATCCATGTCGCGGGTGAGCAATGCCAGCCCGGCGATGTTCTGGTGCTGGCGCCGACCTCTGATTCTGACGCCGGATATTTCGGCGACCTGCTCGCAACCTCGCTGATCGCGCGCGGCGTTAAAGCCCTGATCATCAACGCCGGCGTCCGCGACACCAAAGACCTCACGGAAATGAAGTTTCCAGTCTGGTCAAAATGCGTCTTCTCGCAAGGCACGGTTAAGGAAACTCTGGGCAGCGTCAATGTGCCGGTGGTCTGCGCCGGGGCGCTGGTCCATCCGGGCGATCTCATTGTCGCCGATGATGACGGTGTTGTCGTCGTCGCGCGAGAGGAAGCGCCAAGCGTTCTTGAAAAATCGAAACAGCGCGAAGCCGATGAAGAAGACAAACGCCAGCGCCTCGCGGCGGGAGAGCTTGGTCTTGATATATATAATATGCGCGAGCGTCTGGCGGCGCTGGGGCTGAGATATGTCGATCAGGCGGATACGGATTAACCACAAATGCTCACTGCAATCCCGGCGACATTGATGCGCGGCGGCACCTCCAAGGGGCTCTATTTTGATAAAAGCGCCCTGCCCGAGGATGAAAGTCTTCGCGACCGCGTGCTGCTGGCGGCGATGGGCTCGCCCGACATCCGACAGATTGACGGCGTTGGCGGCGCACACCCCTTGACCAGTAAAGTTGCGGTGATCTCGCCATCTGAACGCGATGACGCCGATGTCGATTATCTCTTCCTCCAGGTTGTGGTCGACAAAAGAGAAGTCAGCGACAGCCAGAATTGCGGCAACATTCTCGCCGGCGTCGGCCCCTGGGCGATTGACCACGAGCTTGTGGACTGCGCCGGTGAGACGACGCCGGTGCGCATTCATATGGTCAACACGGGAAGCATCGCAGTTGCCCATGTACCAACGCCCAACGGCGCAGTAGAATATGAGGGCGATGCGCGCATTGACGGCGTTCCGGGGACCGCATCACCGATTCCGATTGATTTTATCGACGTCTCCGGCGCCAGTTGCGGCGCGCTGTTGCCAACCGACAAACCCCGCGACACCATCGATGGCGTTGATGTCACCTGTATCGACAATGGCATGCCGGTAGTCCTTTTGCGCGCAAGTGATTTTGGAATAACCGGCGCTGAGACGCCTGAGGAACTGGAACAAAACACAAATCTGAAAGAACGCGTTGAGGCGATCCGGCTAAAAGCCGGCCCGATGATGAAGCTTGGCGATGTCGCCGGCAAAACCGTGCCGAAAATGACGTTGGTTTCACACCCCGCCCATGGCGGCGCCCTCTCGACACGGAGCTTTATCCCACACCGCATACACGAGGCCATCGGCGTTCTTGGCGCGGTCAGCGTCGCTACTGCGTGCCTCGCTCCGGGCTCCATCACTGACGGTATTGCTGCGGTCAAGGCAAATGCTTCCGGCGTGCAACGCCTCGACATCGAACATCCAAGCGGTTTTTTCACGGTCGAAATCGACGTTCAAATCGACGCCGGAGCGTTATCCATCAAACGCTCCGCTTTGTTGCGCACTGCGCGTCCGCTGATGCGCGGTGAGATATTGATCCCGTCAACGATATGGAGCGGGCGATGACATTATCACGCATCGCACTGATCGGTTTTGGCGAGGTTGGGCAAATCCTTGGCAAGGACCTCGCCGCAAACGGCATTGAGGATATCGCCGCCTGGGACCTAAAGTTTGACGATGCCGATAGCAGGCCGTCACGCGCGCTGACCGGCAATTATGTCACCGCCGGCGCGGATGCGCGCGATGCGGTGCGGAGCGCAGATCTGGTGATCTCCGCCGTCACAGCCGCGCAGACCATTGCAGCGGCGCAAAGCGTCGCCGAGGCCATCGGGCCAGGCGCCTACTTCGCTGATATGAATTCGGCCTCCCCTTCAGTGAAAACCAAAGCCGCCGCGATTATCAACGACGCCGGCGGGCGCTATGTAGATGTTGCGGTGATGGCGCCAATTACGCCGAAGCGGCTGGCGACTCCAATGCTGATGGGCGGGCCGCATGCGCAAGCCCTGATCGACGCCGCAGGCGGGCTCGGATTTGACGGCGCGGTTTTCTTTGACGATGTATATGGCAAGGCCGCCGCCGCCAAAATGTGCCGCAGCATCGTCGTTAAAGGCATGGAGGCGCTGCTTACAGAAGCGCTTATCACCGCGCGGCATTATCGCGTTGAAGCAACGGTTATAGCATCGCTCGACGATCTTTTCCCGGGACAGGACTGGAGCCATCTTGCGCGCTACATGATCGCTCGCTCGCTGGAACACGGCGCCCGGCGAGCGGAAGAAATGCGCGAGGTTGCGCAAACGGTTAGCGAGGCCAATGTCGCTCCGCTGATGAGCGCGGCTTGCGCTGAGCGACAGGACTGGGCGGCGGCGCGCAAAGCCGCCACAAACGAGGTCGCGCTTAAACCGATGCTAGATGCTATCCTCAAAACCCTTCAGGCGGACAAGGATGCGACCTCATGCTGATAATCGATTGCCATGGCCATCATACGGTGGCGCCGCAAGCGCATCTCGATTATCGCGAGGCGCAAAAGGCGCGGCTGAAAAACCCTTCCCTGCCGCGTCCCGACCGCGCCCATATCAGCGATGATGAAATCCGTGAAGGCATCGAGGCCAATCAGCTCAAGCTTCTAAAACAGCGCGGCGCCGACATGACCATATTCAGCCCGCGCGCCTCGCGCATGGAGCCGCATATTGGTGATGCGCAAACCGCGCGCGACTGGTCCATCGCCTGCAACAATCTTATTCATCGGGTGACGCAGTTGTATGCGGACACGTTTATCGGGGTCTGTATGTTGCCGCAGACACCGGGCGGATCGCTCGACAATTCCATTGCCGAGCTTGAGCGCTGCGTCAACGAGCTAGGCTTTGTTGGGTGCAACCTCAATCCAGACCCCTCCGGCGGGCACTGGACATCACCGCCGCTTACCGACCGCTACTGGTATCCGCTCTACGAGAAAATGGTTGAGCTGGAAGTTCCGGCGATGGTGCATGTTTCCGGCTCCTGCAATCCGGCGTTTCACGCAACCGGTTCTTATTACATCGCCGCCGACACCAACGCCTTCATGCAGTTTATCCAAGGCGATCTGTTTGCTGATTTTCCTGACCTCAAATTCATCGTTCCCCATGGCGGCGGCGCGGTTCCTTATCATTGGGGGCGCTATCGCGGGCTCGCCGACATGTTGAAGCAACCGCCTGTCGAGACCCATGTGATGAAAAATGTCTATTTCGATACATGTGTTTATCATCAACCCGGTATCGATCTTCTGTTTAACGTCATTGATATCGATAATATCCTGTTCGGCTCGGAAATGGTTGGCGCGGTGCGCGGTATAGATCCGCAGACCGGGCAATATTTTGACGACACCAAACGCTATGTCGACAACCTCAAGCTTAGCGAAGATGATCGCCGTAAGGTCTATGAAGGCAATGCAAGGCGGGTCTATCCGCGCCTAGACAAAATGTTGGAAGCACGCGGCAAATGAACGGCCCGGCGATATTCAAAAAGACCCCCGGCTGGCTCGACTGGCGCCCCGCCCCGTCCAAGCCGGGATTTACACCGCCGCCGGGCGCGGTAGACGCCCATTGTCATGTCTTTGGCCCGGGCGATGAGTTTCCATTTGCGCCGGAGCGAAAATATACGCCCTGCGACGCATCAGCCGAGCAGCTCTTTGCGTTGCGCGATCAGCTTGGCTTTTCCCGCACCGTCATCGTCCAGGCGACCTGTCACGGTTCGGACAACCGTGCGCTCCTCAACGCCATCGCAAAATCAAACGGACGCGCGCGCGGGGTTGCGAGCGTTAAGCCGGAGATTTCCGACGAAGAGTTGCAAGCGCTTGACGCAGTTGGCGTCCGCGGCGTGCGGTTTAATTTTGTCAAACGCCTTGTTGACGCCCTGCCGCGCAAGCCGCTGATGGAACTTGCTGAGCGTATTGGCCCCCTCGGATGGCATATCGTGATCTATTTTGAGGCGCCGGAACTGCCCGAGCTTTATGATTTCTTCGCCTCGCTGCCGACCCCTGTCGTCGTCGATCATATGGGCCGGCCTGATGTTTCAAAACCTGTTGATGGTCCTGAGTTTGAACTCTTCATCAGGTTGATGCGCGAGAATAAAAACTACTGGTCCAAGGTTACTTGTCCCGAAAGGCTTAGCAACCAGGGCCCGCCGCAGTACGACGACGTGGCGCCGTTTGCGCGCCGGGTAGTAGAAGAGTTTTCCGATCGCGTGTTGTGGGGCACCGACTGGCCGCATCCGAACCTTAAATCCCACATGCCGGACGACGCCTGGCTTGTGGATTTCATTCCCAAGATTTCGACAACGCCGCAGCTACAACACAAGCTGCTGGTTGATAACCCGATGCGGCTTTATTGGCCGGAAGAACATAGAGGAGAAGCATAATTATGGCTCTCGATAAACCCTATAAAGATGTTCCGGGCACGACTATTTTCGATTCTAAAATGGCGCGCAAGGGATACCACCTTAATCAGTTCTGCATGTCGCTAATGAATGCGGAAAATCGCGCACGCTTCAAGGACGATGAGCGCGCCTATCTCAGCGAATGGCCCATGAACGAAGAGCAAAGACAGGCGGTGCTCGACCGCGATTACAACGCTATGCTCGCCCTCGGCGGTAATATCTATTTTCTGGCGAAAATATTTTCATCAGACGGCAAGAGTTTTCAATATGCCGCCGCATTAATGACCGGCATGAGCGAGGAAGAGTATAAAGCCATGATGGTCAGCGGCGGGCGCTCGCCAGACGGCAATCGTTATATTGGAGAAAATAAATAATGGCACGGATCACCGCCGGCATCGGCGCCTCCCATGTCCCGCTTATCGGCAGGGCGGTCGACACCGGAGATACACAAAGCGACTATTGGAAGCCGCTCTTTGACGGCTTTGATTTCACCAAAAAATGGATTGCCGAAGAACAGCCGGACGTCATCTTCCTTGTCTATAACGACCACGCGACAGCGTTTAGTCTCGACATGGTGCCGACATTCGCGATTGGCTGCGCGGAAGAATTCGCGCCCGCAGACGAAGGCTTCGGCCCCCGGCCCGTGCCAATGGTTGAAGGCGCGCCGGACCTTGCCTGGCATGTGGCGCAATCGGTGATCCAGCAGGACTTTGACCTCACTATCGTCAACAAGATGGATGTAGATCATGGGCTTACCGTGCCCTTATCGTTGATGTACGGACAACCTAAAAAATGGCCGGTGAAAGTTATTCCTTTCGCGGTCAATGTCGTTGTTTACCCGACCCCAAGCGGAAGGCGGTGCTATAATCTCGGCAAGGCGATCCGCAACGCGGTAAAGTCTTTTGACGAAGATTTAAACGTTCAGATCTGGGGTACTGGCGGTATGAGCCACCAGCTTCAAGGACCGCGCGCCGGCCTCATCAATCAGGAATGGGACAAGCGGTTCCTCGACCGCCTCGCCGACAAGCCCGAAGAGCTCGCCGATATTGCACATATTGAATATATCCGAGAGACCGGCTCGGAAGGGATTGAGATGGTGATGTGGCTGGTGATGCGCGGCGCGCTCAGTGACAAGGTCACCGAGCTGCATCGTCACTATCATGTTCCGGCGTCAAACACCGCCGTTGGTCACATTGTTCTGGAAAACCAGAGCTAACCGCAATTTGGAGAGCGAAGCCATGAAAGTCATCCTCGCCGGCGCCGGCGCCTTTGGCCTTAAACATCTCGACGGCATTAAAAACATCGACGGCGTCGAGGTTGTCTCGCTGGTCGGGCGCAGGTTAGAGCCGACGCAAAAAGCAGCGCAAGATTATGGCGTCGCCCATGCAACGACAGATCTGTCAGAAGCGCTCGCGCAACCCGGCGTCGAGGCGGCGATCCTGTGCACGCCGACGCAAATGCATGCAGCGCAAGCCACCGCGTGCATGGACGCCGGCAAACATGTGCAGATAGAAATTCCGCTGGCCGACAGCTGGCAAAACGCAGATGCAGTCCATAAGAAACAAAAGGAGACCGGCCTGGTCTGCATGGTCGGCCATACCCGCCGGTTTAACCCGTCGCATCAATATATTCATAACAAGATCACAGCCGGCGATCTTTCAATCCAGCATATGGATGTACAAACCTTTTTCTTCCGTCGCAAAAACATCAACGCCAAAGGCGAGGCGCGGTCCTGGACTGACCATCTGCTTTGGCATCATGCCGCGCACACAGTCGACCTTTTTCAATATCAGACCGGCGAAAAGGTGGTTGTCTCGAACATTGTGCAAGGCCCGCTCCATCCCGAACTTGGCATTGCAATGGATATGTCGATCCAGCTTAAAACCGAGAACGGCAAACTTTGTACGCTCACGCTGTCATTCAATAATGACGGACCTTTCGGCACGTTCTTTCGTTATATCTGCGACAATGGCACCTATATCGCACGGTATGACGATTTATTCACCGGCCGCGAGGAAGCGATTGATGTTTCCAATGTTGATGTCTCTATGAACGGCATTGAGTTGCAGGACCGGGAATTTTTTGCCGCCATCCGCGATGGCCGCGAACCCAACGCAAGCGTCGGACAAGTCCTCGCCTGTTATGAGACGCTGCATCTGCTGGAACAGCAGTTGGCCGCGCAAGGATAGAAAAACCTGCAATGAAAACCCGTAAGATCGGACAGTTTGACGCCGGTGAAATCGGCCTTGGCTGTATGAATTTAAGCCACGCCTATGGCGAGCCGCCGACGCCGGAAGCCGGTATCCGCATTCTCCACAAGGCGCTTGATCTGGGCGTTACGCATTTCGATTCAGCCGCGCTTTACGGCTTTGGCCGCAATGAGGCGCTGGTCGGCCCGGCGCTCAAACCCTCTCGCGAGGGTATTTTTCTGGTCAGCAAATGCGGCATGCAGGGCGTTGACGGCAAGCGCGTCATCGACGGCCGGCCGCAGACTTTGCGGGCGACGCTGGAAATGTCGCTGCGCCGGCTCGAGACGGACTATATCGACCTTTATTATCTCCACCGCTGGGACAAACAGGTCCCGATCGAAGCCTCGGTCGGTGAAATGGCGCGCATGATTGAGGAAGGGAAAATCCGCGCGATTGGATTGTCGGAAGTCTCCGCCGCAACCCTGCGCAAAGCCCATGCCGTGCATCCGATCACCGCCGTCCAGTCGGAATATTCGCTGTGGAGCCGCAATGCCGAGATTGCGACTATCGACGCTTGCGCAGAGATCGGCGCGGCGTTTGTCGCCTTTTCGCCATTGGCGCGGGGCTATCTTGCGAACCTTGCGCTTGACCCGGAGGCCTTTGCGGCAAAAGACATCCGCCGCACCATGCCACGGTTTCAGCCGCCGCATTTTTCAGCCAATGCAAAACTATTGTCCGAATATCATCGCATTGCCGAAGCTGTCGGCTGCACGCCGGGCCAACTCGCGCTTGCCTGGGTGCTGCAAAAGGCGCCGCACATCCACGTTATTCCCGGCACGACTTCACTCGCGCATCTGGAAGAAAATATCACCGCCGGCGCCATTGCGCTCAGCCCGGAAACCATCGCCAGCATCGAGCAGCTGATGAACCAAAACACCATCAGCGGACCGCGTTACCCTGCCCCCGTGCAGGCTGAGGTCGATACCGAACAATTTTCCGATGAAGCCTAGCGGAACCGCTCTCAAGGCAAGCCGGGATAGCTGGTCACCTTCTGGATTTTCAGATCCGGGAAGCTGTCCACATACTGAATTTTTATGTCGGGAAAGCTTTCAACGAATGTCCACATCCCGCATTTATCAGCAAAGCTCGTCACCACCCTGACTTTCAAATCCGGAAAACTGTCAACGATTTTAACCTTGATGTCGGGGAAACTCTCAACGATCTGCACCTTTCCATGAAGTGCAAACCCCTTAAATGTACAGTCATCGCCGACCACGCTTGCCCCATAGGCTGTCGGCGGCGCCATCCAAAACGCCAGCGCTAATCCGCATATCAAGCATTGCTGTCTCATCTGATGGTGATTTTAGGCCACACTTAAGAAAATCGCTAATCCGCGCGCGCCCTATTAATTGACATTGAACAGAAAGACGCCTATCTCGCGGCCAGCAATGCTGCGATGCAGCGCGCGCAATCGGCTGTATAATTATGAATTATCCGGCCCCACGATAAGACGCAGCGCTTTAAATTAATCGCATAAGCCATTGCTTTGGATGACGCATCGCTTCCATCGGCGGAAGAGCGGGGCGTTGGATTTTTAACCGACCCGCCGATGCAAAAGCCGGATGTTAGATCACGCAAATGCGGGTCGCCGGCGCCATAAACCTTACGGAGCGCGAATGTCGTTTGCCGATCTCGGCCTTGAGCCGAAGCTTCTCGATGCTATTGCAGCTGCAGGCTACGAGACCCCCACACCGATCCAGAAAGCAGCCATCCCGCCCGCGCTTGAAAACCGCGACGTATTGGGCATTGCTCAGACCGGTACGGGCAAGACCGCATCTTTCACCCTGCCCATGATCCAGCGCCTCGGCCGAGGCCGCGCTAAAGCGCGCATGCCGCGCTCGCTGGTTCTGGCGCCAACGCGCGAGCTGGCGGCGCAAGTCGCAGAGAATTTTGAAAAATACGGCGCCAATCACAAGCTATCGATGGCGCTTTTAATTGGCGGCGTTTCATTCGGCGACCAGGACGCCAAACTGACACGCGGCGTTGATGTTCTGGTTGCCACGCCCGGCCGCCTGCTCGATCACTTTGAGCGCGGGCGTTTGTTGCTCACCGGGATTGAAGTGATGGTCGTCGATGAGGCGGACCGGATGCTCGATATGGGTTTCATCCCCGACATTGAGAGAATATTCAAACTCACCCCGATGACCCGTCAAACGCTGTTCTTTTCCGCAACCATGCCGCCGGAAATTCAACGCATCACCGACCAGTTTCTACACAATCCGGTTCGCGTTGAAGTCGACAAACCCGCAACCGCCGCCGACACCATCACCCAGCGCATCGTGCGCGTGCCGATAAAAGATGACAGAACAAAACGCGCCGCACTGCGCAAGCTACTGACCCACGAAGACGTCAGAAACGGCATCATCTTCTGCAATCGTAAATCGACCGTCGATGTGATCGCCAAATCCTTGCAAAAACATGGCTTCAATGCGCGCCCGATCCATGGCGACCTGGCTCAAGCCTTCCGGACGGAAACGCTGAACAAATTTCGCAGCGGCGAGGTGCAGTTTCTTGTCGCCTCTGACGTTGCCGCGCGCGGTCTCGACATTCCCAATGTCAGCCATATTTTTAATTACGACGCACCGATCCACGCCGACGATTATGTCCACCGCATTGGCCGTACAGGCCGCGCCGGTAAGCAAGGCGCGGCGATGATGTTGGTAACGCCCGCCGACGCTAAATTTTACGCCGCGATTTTGAAAGCCACCGGCGCAGAAGAAATTGAAGAACTCGACTTTTCAGCATTCTTTGAAGAACACGCCGACGGCGGCGGCAGACAACGCCGCCCTAATCGCGACAAGCCGGAAGACAGCCGAAGCCGGCCCCGGCGCCAGCCAAGAAAAGCAGAAGAGCGAACACCGGAACCGGCCAAACCAGAATCCGCCAGCGAGACGCCAATTGTCGCAGCAGACAAAGAACCGCCAGCGCCGCGGCGCAGGCGCACAGGCCCGAATACACCGCCAAAGCAACGCGAAAGCGCCGATCCGGTCATCGGTATGGGCGATCATGTTCCCGATTTCATCACCCGGGCCGTAGCGGGTTAATAGCATCTTAAGACATTAGACGCCGTCTTTGCTCGGCATTAGGCTTTCATTTACGCTGATTGGGCTAAGGTGCCTTCCGTCGTCGTTGCCTGCATGAACAGGCGGCGCGAGGGGGTTTAAAATATGTCGACCTGCGTGGAATCCACCCATAGAATTGCAGAGGTCGCGCTCGGCGCTTTAAAACAGATCGGATTGGCCGCGATTCCGCGCAACTTCGAGCTATGGTATGCGCATGCGGAGGGCCGCAGCCCGGAATTGTCCCGCGCTATACAGCTTGCGGCGGATGCAAATGGCAAGATCAGCCAAGAAGCCGCCGACGAGCTCTTTAAAGAGCACATCCAGCATGTCGAACTCTCACGCGACGTTATCGACCTAGTCAGCCGGTTCCAGGCGGAAATCTCTGACCTTTTTGACGCCATCGAAGAGACAGGCGAGAATACCAGCGGCCACCATCGTAAATTGAGCGACCTCTCCGTTCAGTTGCGCCAGACCACCGAAGAATACCCAGCGGTTGGCAAACTTCTGGAAGGCGTCATTACCGTCGCCCAGGATATGCGCGCGGAAAACGAAAAGCTTGAACATCGGCTCGCCGACTCCGCCAATGAAATCAACACGCTTCAACGCAATGTCGAGAGCATTCAGGCCGAAGCGATGAAGGATTCGCTGACCGGCATCGCCAACCGTTCAACATTCGATAAATCGCTGGCGCAACAAATAGCGGAAGCCGTCGCCAATGACGAACCTCTGTCGCTCGTCATGGCTGATATCGACTATTTCAAAAAGTTCAACGACAAATGGGGTCACCAGACCGGCGATCAGGTTTTGCGTCTAGTTGCAGAAGTGATGAACGCCAATGTCAAAGGCCAAGATGTGCTGGCGCGTTATGGTGGTGAAGAATTTGCAATTGTCTTGCCGGGCACTACCCTCAACCACGCCCATATGCTCGCTGACCGTATTCGCATCGCCATCGAAACGCGCCGACTGAAAAAGCGTCGCACCAAAGAGGACCTTGGCGCCATCACCATGTCCATGGGGGTCGGCGCTCACCGTGAAGGTGATACGTCGGAAACCATCATCGAGCGCGCCGATGAGTGTCTCTATGCCGCCAAAGCCCGCGGTCGTAATCTCGTTGTCAACGAAGAAGGTCTCAAAGAAGACGATGAAAGCCAACGCGGCAGCGCCGCATAACGCATCTTATCCTTTTGCGTCTTCTACAAGCAGATCAAACCGGTCATGCCCCCAATATTTCGACGCGCCCATCACCGCGAAGGGAACGCCAAAGACGCCATCCTCAGTAATCTGAGCGCGTTGTTTTTGTAACGTCGCGGCAATGTCAGTATCTTCCTGAGCGCTGTGCAAAGCCTCAGCACTCCACCCGCATTGCCCGGCGCAAGCTTCAAGCACGGACATATCAGAGACGTTCTTGCCCTCGCCCCAGCGCGCATCAGCAACGCTGAGCGTAAATGCCAATCCCTTGCCATCGCGCATCGCCGCAACTGCGCCTTTGTTCGCAGGGCCGAAATCCACGCCAAATGGGTTTGGCAGCGTGATCGGCAATCCCATACGCATGGTCATGCGCGGCGCATCAAGCCCGTAATAGGCAAGTTTTGGTTTGTTCTCTGTCGGGTCACTGAACGTTACGCCGTCCGGCGGACCGGTAAACGCGATCAGTTCCACATCAAGCCCAGCGCGGTCAATAATATGAAGGCCGAGCCGCGAATAAGGGCTGCGAAATGCGTGATAGACACGGATTGAAGACATGCAAAAGCTCCTAAGCGTTACGGTTTGGAATATCTGGCAATCTGGATTTGCTTATTAACGCCAACATAAGTAACTTGCAACTTTAAAGTTACTAGAATGAACCGTCGTGCCCAAAGCTGCCCATGTTGACCGCTCAATCTGTCCGATTGCCGTAACGCTCGATATCCTCGGCGACAAATGGACGTTGCTTGTTGTGCGCGACCTCTTGCTTGGCGCCAGCCGCTACAATGATTTCCTTGAAGCGCCGGAAAACATCCGCACCAATATCCTCGCCGACCGGCTGAAGCGATTGGAAGAACACGGCCTCATTGCCAAGACCGCCTATCAGGTTCGTCCGGTGCGTCATGAATATAAGCTAACGAAAAAAGGCCTGGCGTTGCGGCCGATGATCCGGCAGATCGTCAAATGGGGTAATGAGTTCTACCCGCAGACCTATACGCCGCCGAAAAACGGAAGGGCGAAAAGACCAACGAAGAAAGACATTGCACGGCGTTGAATAAGCAGCGCAAAGCTTACTTCGATTTGGATTTTTTGCGGGCTTTCTTCTTCGTCGGCTTCTTTGCGCGGCGTGCAGCGCCAAACGCCAGCTCCGCCCAGCGGGTCAGCGCATCATTGTCATCGTAAATATCATCTGGCGCATTGTAATATGACATCGTACCGGCCTTGCCTTTAGAAAATTCAACGACGAACGGCGCAAGCCCGGCCGCCTCAAATTCGGCCCGCGTCACATCATCAACCTTCAACCACAAATCATCGTCGCTGGTGATCGCGAAGATCGCGCCATCGCAATAAACCCCCGCACCGCCAAACATCTTGCGGATAGTAATGACGCCGAACGGCGAGAACAGGTCTTTGATGTAATCGAGATAGGATGTCGATGGGGGCATGGGTCAAGCCTTACTATCACTCCCTCATCCTGAGGGATTTTTCTTTGGAAAAGAAAAATCGTCTCGAAGGATCGACTGTAAGATCAACATTCGCGGCTTATCCTTCGCGACACAACCCGCATTTATAAAATGCGGGTTGCTCCTCAGGATGAGGTTTTACTATATCCAAAACCCTGGATAACACCATTACGCATCCGCCTTGCGCGGTACAATCGTTACGCTTTCACCGCAGCCGCAAGCGTCAGTCTGGTTGGGGTTGTTAAAAACGAAACGCTGGGACAACTTTTCCGTAACGTAATCGATCTCGGCGCCAATCAGGAATAAAACCGCCTTCGGATCAATCAAAATCTTGATGCCATTTTCCTCGACTACCTCGTCAAGCGGCGCGGCCTCAGTGGCGTAGTCCATGGTGTATTCCATGCCGGCGCAGCCGCCGTTTTTAACACCAATCTTGACGCCGATATAATTCTCATCAGCGCTGGACATGATCTCGCTCATCCGCGCAGCGGCGGCGTCTGTCAGTGTTACAACTTTAGGTCTTGGTCTCGCCATCTAAAGCCACCCTAATTCTAGTTTCGCCTCATCCGACATGCGCTCTGGCGTCCATGGCGGGTCGAACACCATTTCAACCTTAACATCCTCAACACCGTCAACGCCGCGCACGGCGCCTTCAACCCAGAGCGGCATTTCACCGGCGACAGGACAGCCCGGCGCGGTCAGCGTCATATCGACGGTCAATAGCCGATCGTCATCCAGATCGACCTTATAGATGAGGCCGAGCTCGTAAATATCAACCGGAATTTCCGGATCATAGACCGACTTAAGCGCGGTGATGATGTCCGCCGTGATGCGCGTTAACTCAGCTTCGGGAATAGACGAGGCGCCCGATGTCTCGGCCTGCGGGGTATTTTCCGGCGCTGCTTCCGGTTCGCTAATTTTCACATCAATTATGTCGCGTTGATTATCCATTTTCTCACTCAGCTAAGCATTTCATGGGTTTTCTTCAGGCCGGCGATCAGCGCCTCAACATCTTCATGGGTGTTGTAGGCGGCAAACGATGCGCGCGCCGTCGCCGTCACGGCGAGGCGCTTCAAAAGTGGTTGGGCGCAATGGAGTCCGGCGCGCACAGCAACGCCCGTGCGATCGAGGATCGCCGAGACATCATGCGGATGCGCGCCCTCAACGGAAAAGGCGATGATCGGCGCCTTGCCCGGCGCGCGGCCGTAAACCCGCACGAAATTGAGTTTCGTTAGTTCCTCAAGCACATGGGTCTTAAGCCGTGCTTCATGGGCGGCAATTGCATCAACGCCCTTGGCGCTTATCCATTTGAGCGCTGCACCAAGACCGATCGCTTCCACGATCGGCGGCGTTCCTGCTTCAAACCGGTGCGGCGGGTCATTATAGGTCACCGTCTCAGTGGTAACGAGATCAATCATTTCGCCGCCGCCCTTAAACGGCGGCAATGCTGCGAGTACGGACTTTTTACCATAAAGAACACCGATGCCGGTCGGGCCATAAAGCTTGTGACCGGTCATCACATAAAAATCGCAATCCATATCGCGTACATCAAGCCGGCCATGAACACCCGCCTGGCAACCGTCAAAGAGAATTTTGGCGCCATGCTCATGGGCAATCGACGCCAGTTGCTTCGCCGGCGTAAGTGCGCCCAGAACATTCGACATATGGGTGACGGCGACAAGCTTTGTCCGCGCGGTAAACAGCGCGCGATAGGCTTCGATGTCGATTTCGCCATCGTCTGATATATCGAGCCATTTCAGCACCACGCCCTTGCGCTCGCGCAAAAGATGCCAGGGGACAATATTGGAATGGTGTTCAGCCAGCGACAGGATGATTTCATCGCCCTCGCCTATGTCCCCTCTTCCATCGACATTGGCGCCCATCGCGTAAGAGACAAGGTTGAACGCATCGGTGCCGCCGGAGGTGAAGATAATCTCGTCCGGCGAGCCCGCATTGATGAACGCCGCCACGGTCTTGCGCGCGTCTTCAAAGGCCGCCGTTGCTTCATTAGAGAGAAGATGCAAGCCACGATGCACATTCGCATAGGAATGCTCCATCGCATGGCGCATCGCATCGATCACCGCGCGCGGTTTCTGCGCTGAGGCGGCGCTGTCCAGATAGACCAGCGGCTTGCCGTAAGCTTCGCGTTGCAGAATTGGAAATTCTTCGCGCAGCGCCGCGACATCCAGTTCATTTATTCCCGAACCATCGCTCATTCGTACACCAACCAGTCCGCAATCTTGTTGCGAAATATTTCGCCGAGGCGCTCGTCATCCATGCCGCTCAGCACTTCGCCCAGAAACGCCTCAACCAGGAGCGCGCGCGCGGCAGCCTCATTGAGCCCGCGCTGGCGCAGATAGAACAACGCATCCGCGTCCAGCGCGCCGCAGGTCGAACCATGGGCGCACTCAACGTCATCGGCGTAAATCTCAAGCTCCGGCTTGTGGTTCGCCTCCGCCGTGTCCGATAGCAATAGCGCATTCGCGGTCATCTTCGCGTCAGTCTTTTGCGCCTCACGTTCAACTTTAAACTTACCCTGAAAAGCATTGCGCGCACGGTCGCGCGCAACCCCTTTATGAATTTGGCGGGTCCGGCAATGCGCCGCCCTATGCACAACATGGGTTGTAAAATCAGAATGGCGGTCATCGCAAAGGAGCGCCGCGGAATTAATGTTCGCCGTTCCTCCCTGCGCCCATAAATGTACAATCGTCTCGTGGCGTGACAACCGCGAGCCCGTCGACAAGCTGGTTTGATTAAACGCCGCATCCGCATCAACTTTCGCAGCACAAACCGCGTTCACAATCTGGTCGGCGCCGGTCTGGTGAACCACGGTGCGGTGAAACTGCGCGCCGTCGCGCACCACCATATGGAAGAGGTGAGAATAAAACCCGCTCCCTTCGCCTTCATAGGTTTCAATCAGCCTTACACGCGCATTCACCGAGACCCGCATCATGGTTTGCGCAAACGCGAACGCTGCATGGGTGTTGATATGCCGGATCAAAATCGGACGATCCGGCGCATCCTCACCGATCTCGATGCCGAGCGCCTTGCGGGTCATCGCGACATTCAAGGTTGCAATCGCGTGGCGCTCCAACTCAGGGATTGCCGCCACCGGATCAACAACGCCATAACGCAGCCCGTCGGGCAGCTCGCCTTGCGGCAATTCAATCCGCCCGTTGATGATCCGAAATTCCAGCGGGTTGAGTGCGGCAAACTCTGATGGTGCAATATGGCCCCGCGCCTCTGCGTCATTGGCGGGCGTAAGCTTTCGCAACGCGCCGTTATAATCGGACCACTTCCATCCTTCGATACGGCGATTTGGGAAACCCAGTTTTGCAAAGCGCTCAAAAGCCGCCGCCTGTGCGCCGTTGGCTTTAGCCCGTCCGGCAAACGCCGCCTGCAGATCTACCTCAAACGGTGTTGGGTTATTGAACAAAGCCTCGCTCACCTAAGCCGCCTCAATAAATTGTTCGTAGCCGGATTTTTCAAGCTCCGCCGCAAGCCCGGCCGCGCCGGATTTAACAATCCGTCCGCCCGCCAGAACATGCACCCGATCCGGTTTGATATAGTGCAACAGTCGCTGATAGTGGGTGATAATCAAAAAGCCGCGTTCCGGTCCGCGCAACGCGTTCACCACATCGCCGACCATTTTCAGCGCATCAATATCAAGGCCGGAATCGGTTTCGTCCATGATCGCAAAACGCGGCTCGAAAATAGCCAGTTGCAACATCTCCATGCGCTTTTTCTCACCACCGGAAAAGCCGACATTGAAGGGGCGCTTCAGCTTGGCGTCATCGAGCCCGACAAGTTTTGCCTTCTCGCGGATCAATCGAATGAAGTCGGCGGCGGACACCTCCGCCTCCCCGCGCGCCCGGCGCTGGGCGTTCAGCGCTGTACGGATGAAAGTCATGGTCTGCACGCCGGGAATTTCCATCGGGTGCT
>JAJFFZ010000198.1 GCA_021776395.1 Hyphococcus sp.
GCATGGCTCGGTATAAATCGCAGGCTTTCCATGGATCACGAACGATACGCCGCTACAACATTGACCTTTATGCGCCTGGCAATGATAAAACTATGCGTCCGACGATTGGCCAGATCCTGAATTCCCGGACAGACTCTTAGAGAGAAAGCTGTAATCAGCACTGATATCCACATAATGGATGCCAAGCGCAAGACATTGCCGGACAAACCCGGTGTCAGCCTGGTCCAGACACACCACGACCAGCGTCACGCCGTCCAGTGCGTTTGCAGCGTTTGATGAAAAAATATCCATCGCGCGCGCCTGGGCGCCATGCCCCACATCAGTAGCAGCCAGCCGGGCCTTTTCGCCATTGCGCCCGGCGATAACCACCCGGTGTGGAAATTGCGGCGCCAGTTGTTTTGCGATCGAAAAACCAACCTGGCCATAGCCGCCAACAATTAGAATTTTGTCGTGCTGTTCCGATTCGCTCTTGGTATTTATCGGCATGTTTTACATCTTCTTCGTATCCGCACCGCTTTCTGGCAGGCAATCATACCGCAAGTGAAGAATAAACGATTGGGCGTCAACAATCCCTAATAAGAGGATTCTAGCCGATGGAAGGTCAATACAAAAATAGAAAATTTTATTGCGGAACAAGTGATTTCTGATCCGCGATGTTTATTTCGCTCACAACCAGTCCTCGCTATGCTCGGGTCTGCGCATGCGCCGTTAGCTCAAATGCGCAAAATGAGAACCGCCGTTCTGGATCGCACGGGATGAATGTCGGAGGCTACAGCACATGCCTCCGTTCTCAAACAGGCATCATTGGTTTCAATGGTGGGCGGAAACGGCTTTGATGAGTTCGCCTGAAAGACTTTGTCCGGCGACTTGTGAAACATCGCCGAGGCTCAGCATGCCGACCATGCGTTTTTTGTCGTTGATGACTGGAAGGCGGCGAAGCTTCTTTTCTTCCATCCGGTGTATTGCATCTTCGATATTTTCATTTTCACGGCAATAAATTACCCCTTTGGACATGACGTCCTGAGCCATTGTTTTTGAGAGATCGCGTCCGCCCGCAACCGCCCTGGCGGTGATGTCACGATCTGTCACCATGCCGACAAGCTTGTCGTTGGCGCCGATGGGAACTGCGCCGATATCCTCTGATTTCATAAGTTCCGCTAATTCCGTAACGGGCGTAGACGGCGAGCGCCACTCCACATCCCCGTACATCGCGTCTTTGACTTTCATAAGACTTCTCCATGAAATAATTCATTCTCTTGCGCATCAACCTGCTTGAGGCGCTCGATCTCTTGCGTCGAAAAAAGACATAAGACCAGCATTTCTCTTTTTTGACCGAAAGCTCACGCCGTCGCGTTGATCTTCGTCAATGCGCGACAAGGAAAATCGCCTAGAAGGGATACCGACAAAGCGAGGAGTGTGTTCGATGAGCGAAACTAATGCAGCCGCCGAGAATTTTCAGAAATGGACCAAGCAAATTCTTGGAGACAAGCAAGGCCGGCAGGCTCTTGGCGAGCAAACGGAGCGATTTTGGTCCACTGAAGACGAATTTGTCGATGATGTTCACGATTATGTGGAAGGCTGGTGCGAGCGTCGTCACGCCGCCGCCAAAGCGGCAATTGAGTTCGGTCATTTAATGGCGAATGGCGGTGATCAAGGAGATGTCGTCAAGGCGTGGTCCAATCTTTCGGTGAGCGCGATGAAACGATTTGCAGAAGACGCGCAGGGGCAATTTTCATTGGTTCAGAAAATGGCCCTAAAAATGGCGCCCAATGGCGCCGCTCTGGCTTTTCCGATGGTTGTGGCGGAGGAAGAAAAAGCCGCCAAATCTACAAGCCGTGCGGATTAGCGTAGAGGCGCGCTAGCGCCGGCGCTGCCGGAAATTCTTGCAGTTTTTATGTTTGTTACGCCGCATTCTTTGCTTTCCGGTTCTGCAAGGCCGAATGCTCGTCTTATTGTAGTGGTTAAGCTGTAACCACACTCAAGAAGTCCTTGGACTGCGACGGGTTGCTGGCCGGACGCTATGAGAATGCTGTATTCAAGCGCGGGCTTCAATTTATCCTGGTTGGAGCGCATTAAATTTATGCCAACCCGAACGCCGTAATGCGACTGTGGTTTTCGACGATCTGTGTAAATGGTCAGGTTCTGGTATGCAGTATACGCTTGCGTTACGTTCGATTGAACGGTCGAACTGAAATTGCAGCACAAAATGTTGATTTACAACTATTTTCTTAGAACCAACGTATACTGAATAATAGATAGACATTAAATGATATGTTGACATTCCTGTAATATTGATTCGGATCAATGCGCCAGAATGAGCGCGGGGATCGTATTGCCTCATAAAAACGAAGCAAAGGAGGTAGCGATGTTTTCAAAAGAGAAGGTCAAATCTGAGGCGTTGACCTTAATGGCGTGGGGCGATGAAGATGCGACAATGCGTGCGCTGCTAAATATTGAAGATAGCCGTCGCAAGGGCGATGTGGAAAATGAAAAGAACTGGGCTCTTATCCTCGATCGCATTCGCCAATATGAATACCCCATCGACGACGATTGGGCGTGATCTGAAATGGATGGCGCACATCACATAATCCCCCCGCCGTTTCGCCGTCAAAATGCAGCGGAATATCTCTTAAGGCGGTTACGCAACGACCACAAGAATACGCAAACGTGTCTTGCACTCCTCGAGTGGCAAATTGCCGGCGAACGAAAATTATCTCCCGATTTAGCGATAATAGATTCTGTATTGGATCCGTTTATCGATTCTCCGGACGATTTCCATCATATTCTGGAGCGAAAAGCTTTTCGGCGATTGTGGTTTCGCATGGATTGCTTCTTACCGAGATACTTCGATCTCGACGAATCTCATTCGACCTTGCGCGATCAGCGAGCCGGTGTTGTGGAAACGGTGGATCGAATTCGCACGCAAGGCGCGATCGACGATGACGGCGGAGCTGTCATTGCTCGCTATATCGCCTGCGTTCGATCGGCGATTGATGTCGATGAAAAGCAGCTGTTTCCGCTGCTGACCCGGCATCTGACGGTCGACGACTGGAATAATCTCGCTGAAGCATCTCATTCTTATGATCAAATAATCGACGCCGTGAAGGCGAAGGAAATTCCGGTAGCGGCTTGACCTCCGTCAATGGCGGGCAGTGCGATATTTAACATAATCGAAGCGACATTCTGCCTGAATGTAACCCGTCAGTGATCATAAGATTTATTAAGTTGTTTTGCCAAAGGAGGATTTCAGTTCATCGTAATCCTTGAAGGGAATGACGGTGAGACACAAATTCAGACCAGAAGGATCAGCTTAAAAGACCGTAACAGACATCCGCCGGGCGATGCGCAAGCGACATGCGACGGAGGAGAAGATTCATAATAAGCCAGCTTAAAGACCTTGGCGTTGATGAAACGCGCCATTATGAAATGCTTTACCGTCATACACAGGAGATTGCGGACGCCATCGCATTTTTAGGATTCGACGGACTGATTGCGTCAAGCGTGCGGTGGGCTTGCAACAACGTCGTTGCCTTTCTTGATAGCTTTAACTTTGAAAATATGGCCATCATATCAACCGTGCAGATCGATTGGAACGGCTGGATTTCAAAGAAGCGTCGTTAGCATTTTCGAGCAATCCATACCTAAACAAAGCTGGTTTTGTGATGGAAGTGGTTTTCCAAGAGCCGCATAACCATCGATAATTACTCTTTGATCTTGTGTCGGTCGGAAGAAGTTAGAAAACGTCCGCAATACACCGAAATAACCCGCCTTCAAGCATGTGCTAATGCATGCGATCCTTGTCGGCATGACCGTTCGCGACTTGGTCTTGAAATTCTAATTTCGAAACGGATTCCTAGGAAATTCTTCGCAGTTTCAAGTGAATGTCCCTTACGAAGAAAGCCACCATAATTGTGCAACAAATTGCGCACAGTTCGTGTAACAACTCGAATCCTGACTATCGTTAAGTTGTTGAAATTGTTGTCATATTAAATGATTGGCGAGCTCGCTACCTGAACTTTTAATAGCCAAACCTGTTATTAAAAGTTAAGCTCTGTTCTTTAATAAGAAACGTTGCTTGTTAAAGGAACGAGCCTATGGCCCAAGAGGATTTCAAACCTCGCATCGGAGATTATGCAGTTAGCACCGTCGCGGGCGAGCGGGTGAACGCCTATGTGCCGAAGCCGCTGCCGCCAATACCGCCCGTTGATCTGACGGGCTTGTCAGGGCTGGTCAGCGACGCAATGCTCGCCCTTGGCCGACTGGACGGTGTGCGCAGTATTGCGCCGGATACGTCACTCTTTCTCTATATGTATGTTCGCAAGGAAGCGCTGCTGTCATCCCAGATCGAAGGCACGCAATCTTCACTGTCTGACTTGTTATTATATGAAGACGACGAGGCGCCAGGAGCGCCGATCGACGATGTGGAAGAGGTCTCGGCCTATGTCGCCGCGCTCAACCATGGGCTCGCGCGATTGGCCGAAGGTTTCCCGTTGTCTCTGCGGCTCTTGCGTGAAATGCACGCCATCTTGCTGGCGACCGGGCGCGGCAGCACCAAACAGCCGGGTGAGTTCCGCCAGTCGCAAAACTGGATTGGCGGTACGCGCCCAGGCAACGCGCTCTTCGTACCGCCGCCGCCCGGCGATGTGCTGGATTTGATGAGCGATCTGGAACGCTTTCTCCATGAAGAAGAAAGCGGGCTCCCGCCGATCGTCAAAGCAGCGCTGGCTCATGTCCAGTTTGAAACCATCCATCCGTTTTTGGACGGCAATGGACGTCTCGGACGTTTGTTGATTACGCTTTATCTGTGTGAGCAGGGCGTGCTTGAAGAGCCGCTCCTCTATCTGAGCCTATATCTGAAAACCCACCGGCAGACCTATTATTCGTTCCTTCAGGAAGTCCGTGAGCATGGTCGCTGGGAAACCTGGCTCGAATTCTTCCTCATTGGCGTTCGCGATGTCGCTGGGCAAGCTCATGAAGCGGCGCGCGCAATCTCGGCCATCTTTGAGGAGGACACGGCAAAAATAGCTGATCTTGGCCGCGCTGCGACGAGCGCGCGCGCCTTGCATCGCACGCTTCAACGACGCCCGCTTATGACAGCGACGACAGCGGCGGGTTTGAGCGATATGACATTTCCAACGGCCATGACCGGGCTGCAAAATCTCGAAAAACTCGGGATTGTTGTCGAAATGACCGGCAAGGATCGAGGTCGCACCTTCGTCTATCAGCGCTATCTGAACCTTCTCAGCGACGGCACGGAGCCGATCTGACGCCAAAGCGGGGGCCGCGGGACACCTCGAAGACTCGTATTACAAAACCTCAGACAAGATCGAGAAACAACTGAGGATTTGTAACATCGGGTAATGTTGGAGTTGTATGAAAGAATCTATGTTGGCAGCCTGATAGCTTGTCCGCTAACTGACGATGACGGCGATTGGGTGGTTATCCATGCTTGCAAGCATCCCTGTCATAAATAGGCCGTCGACTATACCGGCAATCTCGACAAGCAGCACCCACAACGGTTGAATGGTAAAGTAGGCTTCCATTTTTGCAATGCACTCTAGTTTTGTGCGGCCGTATCTGCGGTGGTTTCCGCCACATTGACGCGAGTGAAACGAGAAATGCGTCAAACCGCGGTGCGTTTTTTGTTCTGCAGACTTATGAGTTTGTATATAGCCGAAAGATCAGTTGGCTGCGTGTATTGACGCCGACTTTTGAAAAAATCGAACGCAGATGGTTTTCTGTAGTGCGTACACTGATGCATAGCGCGTCTGCTACGTCTTGATTTGACTGCCCGCGTGCGATAAGCCGAGCGATGTCTATTTCGCGGTGGGTCAGGCCGGATCGGTCCAGCCGCTGGTCAAGTAAGCCTTCATACCCATCCTGGCAGGTTTTTATGAAAAACGTGTTGCCGCCTTTGTCGCGCATATGAAGTTGAACATGCAAGATGAGATCGCCATCTTCATCACCATACCGCCCGGCTCTATTCGGCAGCGCGATGCGGCGCCCGTTGCGCATGACTTCTGGCGCGCTCCAGTCGGTTTGTTGGCATAGGTTTTCGATTTGCTCCAAAATTGCGTGGCTGCTAGTGCTGTCGACGCATCCGTCCTCCCCGGTTAAACCCAATACTAAGCGCCCCCGACGATTGGCGTACAAAACCGAGAAACTCTGGTCGAGAAGAACCACGCCCACATCGCGCGCCGCAAATTCAAGGCTGTCGACAATCGCGCGTTTTCGTTGCAACGCATTTTCCAGCGTCATGCCATGTAGCGCTGAAAGAAGAGCTGGCGCCGCCTGACGCGCGCGCCTTAAATCCTGTCTTGAAAATCCGGGCGCATCTGACGGGCGATGAAAGCCAAGCAACGCAACCTGATCGCGATTGCCGAACAGCCGAAAGGCGAGAACAAGCACATGATGAATGTGATTAGGACGGAAAAAATCCTGATAATACTCAGTTTGCTTCAGACTTTTATAGTCACAAATGTCGGCAAGGCGGAACAGATCAAAGCCGAAACGGGAGATCGATCCCAGCCGGCCGCCTTGACGCATGCCATATCGGAGCACAGGGTCCATCTGGTGAAAATAGGACGTGTACTGGCTATGCGACTGGTGGGCGACTTTGTGGCAACAATTATGACCGATAGCAAGCTGGTTGCCGCTAAAGTGAAACTGTCTAAAGGATGCGGTTTCAGCCGAGAGATGGTCTGCGAGCGGTTGAAGAACGCCGCCGGCTACGTCATCAAAGTGCTGACACGCTAAAAGCTTGTGATAGACCTCAAGCGCTCCGTCCTGTTCGAGGGGCGCCGTCGTCATGGCAAAACTCTATTTCTATTCAATTTCAACCTACCACCCTCTGACGACTAGGCGCGCCGGATCGTGATCAATGATGCTACAGCAGTTTTGCGGTGAGCCCAAATGTGCACAGCAAGATAATGGTGTTAACCATACATAAAATCGCAGACTCCGCCCACGGATCGCTGTATTTCATGTATTTATGCGAGATTCTGCTAACTTCTATTGCGGTGCGGCAGCTGACGAAAGCGCTATCTCGTCAAGAACCGTTTGTGCTCCGTTCGCCAGACTGCGTATCCTCCAGCGCCATTTTGATGGCGGCGGCCAGCACGTCTTCGCGCCCAATCTGGTTTGCAAGCACGAGCACAAGCCGTGATAAAAACTGTGGCGCATGTTCATCGCCCACCTCATCAATCGCATCAACCAGCGCTGCGTAGAAGGCGTCGCCATCCTCGAACGCTGAATCGAATCGTAATGCGATATTTGTTCTTCGTTGGCTCATTGTCAGTGTCTCCCCACCGCACGCGAAACGCTGTTATTTATTTTGGCGGCATCGAAGCTTCGCCATCGCGCTGCGATATGGTGATCGGGGCGAAACAAGTAAAGGCTTCCTGGCGTCAGATCATAGCGCTTGCGCAGCATATCGTTGCAATCGGTAATGGCGCATTGCGAACCCACGCATTTCACATCGACCGGAACGCCTTCAATGTTTAGATTAGCAGGAAGGTTGACGCCATCAGGTTCGTATGCAATCGCCGTGAAGCGGTCGCCAATCTCCTCTAGAAACCAGCCAGGTTTTGCATCGTTGGCGATCGGCGCATCTTTCGCGGGCGAGCCGGGCGCCAGATCGCATTCAAATCGATCTTCATCGGCTGTATTTAGTGAAGATTCTTTTAGGTGAGCGGGTACAGATAGCCGCCCGGAATTTACAAGCGACTGAGCGAATGGGTATTGGCTCGCCAACGCCAAGGTCTGGTCCCGAAGGATGCGGCTGGCTTGTGATTTTGGCGTGATGAAGTCTGTAGCCCGCGTCGAGTGCAGGAGGTTTTCACGAGCCGCATAAAGGCGCTCGGTCGTATATGTTTTAAGAAGGCTTGGCGCGGCCAGGCCATCAAGGACTAATTTTAATTTCCAGCCGAGATTATCCGTATCCTGAATACCTGCATTCCCGCCGCGCGCGCCAAAAGGCGAAACCTGGTGGGCTGCATCGCCCGCGAAAATGACCCGGCCATGCACATAGTCCGAAAGCGTGCGGCACTGGAAGACGTAAACGCTGACCCAGATGATTTCAAAATCGACGCCATCGCCCAGCATTGCCCTGATACGCGGTTCGACGCGCTCCGGGCGTTGTTCCTCTTCATTATCGGCGTCCCAACCGAGTTGCAGATCGATACGCCAGACATCATCGGCCTGGCGGTGCAAAAGCGCTGTCTGGCCGTTGTGGAAGGGCGGCTCGAACCAGAACCAGCGCTCGCTTGGAAAATCTGCCTTCATTTTAACATCGGTGATAAGGAACTTGTCACGAAACGCCTTGCCGTCAAAAGGCAGGTCAAGCTGCCGGCGCACACCCGAGCGGGCCCCGTCGCAGGCGATCAACCAATCGCAAGTCATCTCATAAGGGCCATCCGGCGTATTAATCATCAGCCTTGCATGGTCGTCATGTTGTTCAATCGAGGCGACTTTGTTGCGCCAGCGTACACTGCCGCCAAGCGCTTCGAGGCGGTCAATAAGATACGTCTCAACATAATATTGCTGAAGGTTGACGAAAGCCGGCATTTTATGGCCATTTTCCGGCAACAAATCGAAACTGTAGAGCAGCTGATCTTCGTTGAAAACCTTACCCGTCTTCCAGGTAACGCCGTGTTCGACCATAACGTCGCCAACGCCTAGCCGGTCCCAGATCTCAAGCGTGCGTTTGGCCTGACATATAGAGCGCGAGCCTTCGCTGACCGTATCCGTCCGCTCAAGGACGATGACCGGTATGCCTTTAGATATCAGCTCAATAGCCGTAGTCAGTCCGACCAGTCCGCCGCCGACGATGATGACGGGGTGGTGCGTCGGTTTCGCGGCGGATTGGTCAGGCGAGAACGCATATCCATAGCGTTTGCGCAAACCATTGATTTTGTCCGTCGTCATGCGTCAACCTGTTCGAGCTGCTCCCACATTTTTCGATCACGTTCATCGGTCCAAATACGCGGATCTCGGATGCCTTGCGCTTCATCAAAGGCGCGGGTGACGTCAAAAGGCAGGCAATGGTCAAAGATCACCCAATGGCCATATTTTTTCTCCAGCTCGGCATGGGTCTGTTTATAGATCGCGTGCAGGTCTTTGCCGTCCGCAGCGCCTGCCTTGACCGCTTCAAACATGTCGCAAATAAATCCGCGCGTGCCGGTAATGCCCGCCTTCACCGCTTCCGGCGTCATCAATGCGTCGCCGCGACCCGGCACGATGGCTTTTGCGCCCAGCGCTTCCAGATTGTCGAGGGTCTGCGGCCAGTCGGTGAGATAAGCATCGCCCGTGTAAGGCGTGGCGCCATACTCGACGAGGTCGCCCGCGAACAAAACTTTCTGTTCCGGCAGCCACACGACGGTGTCGCCCTTGGTGTGGCCGCGGCCAAGTTGCATCAGCTTGACCTCAAGCGCACCCATCCTGAGCGTCATTTCCCCCTTGAAGGTGAGGCTCGGCCAGGTCAGGCCGGGCACCGATTCAACTCCCGGGAAGAGGCGGGGGAAGCGCCCAATTTCTGAGGCCATGTCCTGCTCGCCGCGCTCGATAATCAGGTCATAAGTGTCCTGGCTGGAGATGATTTGATCGGCGCCATAGGCCGAAGCGCCAAGCACGCGCACCGCGTGATAATGAGTGAGAACGACATACTTCACCGGTTTATCCGTAACCGTCCTAATTTTCGCAATGACGTCTTCAGCCATTGCGGGCGTCGCCTGGGTGTCGATCACCATAACCCCATCATCGCCGATGATAATACCGGTGTTCGGATCGCCCTCCGCCGTATAAGCGTAAGCCCGCCCCGGCGACAATTCAGCGAAGGTAATTTTCTTGACTTCCAAGTCCGCCTGCGAGGCGAATGCTTTTGACATGATCTGGCGTTACTTCCGTTAGCTCGGGAAATCGGAGAGATGCGCCAGGTGACCGGCTGCACCTGCCGCGTCGGCCATCTCATACATCGCGCGCGCATCAACAATGCCCTCTATATTGCCCTCTTCGTCGTAACCGACGATGGGGCCGTATGCGATGGCGAACATGATCGTGCCTTTGGGCGAGTCCGGTTGATGGCGCGTCATCGCTTCCTCGTAGAAATAACTGCCGGCGCCGCCGCGGTCGTCGTCATAGCCGAACTCGCCTTCAAGGACATAGCCTTCAACGGCGCCTAGATGGCCATGAACCGGTGCGTCATTGCGGGCGTCGACCTTGAGCAGCATGGTGAAGCCGCCGGTCTTTTTGTCGATGTTCAGTAGTTTGAAATGTGTCCCATCCATCACCCAGGGCGTCCATGGCATTTCGGCGGCGTTGAAAAACGCCGGACGCACCTGCAATAATGTTCCGAGTTTTGTATGCCCGACCTTCGGAGCCTCTTGTCCATCCATGATCTGAAATCCCTTCTGAGTGAATGTTGCCGGTTTAAATTCGACCATAAACTGTCAAGGGTAAAGCTACACGGGACGCCAAGCCCTGAAATGACGGATTCCACCTAGATATTCCCTCTACGTCTGCGTTTCGGACCCAAAGCTCAGATGCGCAGGCCTCAAGCGACCGCCCTTCGCCTGGTCTGAGCAGTTTCCGCTATTGGCGCGGAAAGACATCTCTCGCTATTATGCGCCTCGGCGGTCACACTGCAGACTATCGCGTCGGAGCCAACACATGCCGGACAACACACTCCCCCATAAACTGGAAAAGACCATATCCGGCGAAGATATCGCCGCCTATAACCGCGATGGCGCTATCGTTGTCCGTGACGCCATTCCGATGGCGTGGATAAAGCTGATGAGGCGCGCAATCCAAACCATCATGGACCGTCCCGGCGACGCTGCCGTTGAATATACGCCCAAAGGCGAGGCCGGCCGTTACTATGGCGATTTTTTTATCTGGCGGCGCAATGACGATTTCCGCACCTTTATGCAGGACTCGCCATTAGCGGAGGTAGCAGCGACAATCATGGGCGCCCGTGAAATGCATTTTTTCTACGATCAGCTTCTGGTCAAGGAACCCGGCACCAAGGAGGAAACACCCTGGCATCAGGATCTTCCCTATTGGCCTTTGCGCGGTGAACAGATTATTTCCATCTGGGTTCCGTTCGATTCCGCCAGCGCCGACTCCGGCGTTGTGCACTACCTTAAAGGGTCGCATAAATGGGGCAAAATGTTTGCACCCAATTCATTCGCAAGCGATAGCGGTTTTGGCGATATCTATAAAAAAGCGGGGCTTGAACCGCTTCCTGAAAATCTTGCCCGCGACCACAAACATGATGTCATACATTGGGATGTTGAACCCGGCGACATTATTATTCATCATCCGTTGACCCTTCACTTCGCGCCGGGAAACGCTTCCCAGACCGGTCGTCGCAGAGGACTTGCGTTACGGTATGTTGGCGACGATGCTGTGTTCGACGACAGACCTGGCACATTTATAGACAATCCACGCCTGAAAGCGAGCCTGCCCATGATCTCGCTTAAAGATGGAGAACCGCTCTGCGGCGATCTTTTCCCGAAGGTGTGGCCGAGACCTTAAGGCGTTCGGCAAAGGGCTGGTAGCAGATCCGCGCTATCACGCATTGTTTTCCAATGCTTTTACACGCCTATAACGCCATATAGGTGTTTTCCGCTATTGGTTGGAAAAGGTCTGTCTGACTACGGTCAATCTCAAGGAGCTATATCCCGATATATCACGCCGGAGGTTCACTATGGCAAGCAGGCTTGAAGGCAAAGCTGCAATCGTTACAGGCGGCGCTTCCGGCATCGGCCGTGCGACATGCAAGCTGTTCGCGCAAGAAGGGGCAAACGTTATTGTCGCCGATCTCGATATGGATGGAGCGCAAGCTACAGTCGAGGCTATCGGCGCGGCTGCTTGTCCTTACACGCTTGATGTGACGAAAGAAGAAGCGTGGGAAGGCCTTATGGCTGGCGGCCTTGGCGTAGGTGGAAATCTGGACATTCTTGTCAATTGCGCCGGCATTGGCCGGGCCGGAGATTTTGAAGAGCTGTCGCTTGAGGACTGGAACGCCATGGTTGCGGTTAACCTGACCGGCGTATTTCTTGGCTGCAAACATGGCGTCAGGGCCATGCGGCAAGCAGGCAATGGCGGCTCCATCGTCAATATCTCCTCAATCGCCGGCCTTGTCGGCGGTGACGACATTGCAGGCTATAGCGCCACCAAAGGCGGCGTGACGATGCTGACGAAGTCGGTTGCTTTGCATGGCGCGCGGTTCGGCATTCGCTGCAACAGCGTTCATCCAACCTATGTGGATTCAGAAATGCTGGACCCGGTTGCAGAAGCATTTCCTGATCGCGAAACCATGCTGGCGGGAATGGCGAAGCTGGTGCCGCTTGGCCGCGTTGCGACGCCGCAAGATATTGCCAACGCCATCCTTTTTCTCGCCTCCGACGAGGCCGCCATCGTCACAGGCTCAGCGCTTCTCGCCGATGGCGGTCAGTTGGCGGGCTTGCCGAGTGCGCATACCGGTTAGCTAAGGGTGTTCTATGCAGCGGCTTTAGAAAGGACGAGGTTCATTGACAATATACGGACTGATGCAGGAAACGCCGCTGATGATTTCGTCGCTGCTAGACTATGCGGCGTCCTATCACGGCAAACGGGAAATCATTACGCGCACGGTCGAAGGGCCGATCCATCGCTACACCTATGCTGATGCGCGAGCGCGCGCTGCACAAGCGGCCAATACGCTCGTCAAGCTTGAGGTCTCGCCCGGCGACCGCATTGCAACCCTCGCCTGGAATACGCATCGACATTTTGAGTTGTTTTACGCCGTCTCTGGTCTCGGCGCCGTCCTCCACACAATCAATCCACGCTTGTTTGAAGAACAGATACGCTACATCGTCAACCATGCTGAAGACCGTGTGATATTCCTTGATCTGAATTTCGTAGAGCTGGCGGAAAAGCTGGTTGATAGATTCCCAACAGTAGAGCATTACGTCATATTGACTGACCGCAGCCATATGCCGGAAACGTCTTTGCCTAATGCGCTATGTTACGAAGACCTGATCGCAGACGAATCTACAACTTTTAAGTGGCCGGAATTTGACGAAAATACCGCATCGTCATTGTGTTACACCTCCGGTACGACGGGCAATCCCAAAGGCGTTCTTTACAGCCATCGCTCGACGGTTATTCATGCGCTTGGCGCAGCGCAGAAAGGCGCTCTCGATCTTGGATGCGCCGATACAATCCTGCCGATCGCGCCAATGTATCACGCCAACGCCTGGGCGATGCCTTACATTGCGCCCATGGTCGGCGCCAAGCTTGTTCTTCCGGGACCGAAGATGGATGCGCCAAGCATCCTTGAGCTGATTAATAGCGAACAGGTTACTTTCGCCTGCGCCGTGCCTACCGTATGGACCATGGTGCTGGAGCATTTGCAGGCAACGGGCGGTCGCATAGACAGTCTCAAACGCACCACCATCGGCGGGTCTGCGGTTCCACAATCGATGATGGATATTTTTCGCGAAGAATATGGCGTCACGGTCTTGCATCTGTGGGGCATGACGGAAACCAGCCCCATGGGTACGGTGGCGACACAAACCCCTGATGTCGCCGCCCTCCCACAGAAAGAAAAGCACAACCAACTCGCCAAGCAGGGCCGCGTTCAATACGGCATCAACATCAAGATCATCGACAAGTCCGGTGCGCTTGCGCCGCGCGATGGCGAGACATCGGGCGATCTGTGGATTAAAGGCCCATGGGCTGCGCGCTGTTATTACAAGCGCGAAGATGTGGCTCCGCTCGACGCCGACGGATGGTTTCCAACCGGTGATGTCGCGACCTGGGACGCATACGGATATATGAAAATCACTGACCGTACGAAAGATGTGATCAAGTCTGGCGGAGAATGGATCAGTTCCATTGAATTGGAAAACGCCGCCGCCGGCCATCCGCAGGTCCGTCAGGCCGCCGTTATCGGCATTTATCATCCCAAGTGGGAGGAACGCCCGCTGATGCTCATCGTGCCGACTAAGGCCGCAGCGCCTACAAAACAGGAAATTCTTGATTTCCTCAGCGCGAAGTTCGCAAAATGGCAGTTGCCTGAGGACGTCCTTTTTCTCGATGAGTTGCCGCTTACGGCCACCGGAAAAATCATGAAGACGGCGCTGCGGGAGATGTATAAGGACTTCTCTTTTTCTGGTGACAGCGGGCCGTCGTAATTTTATTGGCGGCCTAACTCGACAAGGCCGCTTTGATGCGATCAGCCACCAGTGCAAGGCCCTCCTTGCCTGCATCTATGCCTCCGGAAAATGACATAAAGCCATGTATGGTGGTCTCGAAACATTTGTGTTCAACAGGCGCGCCGGCGGCGGCTAAGCGATCCGCATAGGCCTTTCCTTCATCACACAAAGGATCGTAGCCGGCAGTGATGACCAAGGCCGGGGGCAAACCGCTTAAATCTTCTGTCAGAATAGGAGAAATGCGCGGGTCGCTCGCCAATGTATGCTGGTCGAGGTAGTTCCCTTTCAACCACACAACATCTTTTCTGCCAATAAAGTACTCGCCGCCGCCAAAGCTAGTGCGCGAGGCGTATTTATCATTTGCATCATCGGTAAGATCGACAGCCGGATAAACAAGCGCCTGAAAAGCGATCATGGGTCCGCCCCGCGCTTTAGCCAGTTGACACATAACCGCACTAAGATTGCCGCCAGCGCTATCACCAGTAACGGCAATGCGGCTGGCGTCGCCGCCGATTTCTGCTGCATGCGCGCCCACCCACTCCAGCGCCGCGTAACAATCATCAACGCCAGCGGGAAATTTGTGTTCCGGCGCCAGGCGATAATCGACATTGATGACGATGACGCCAGCATTGGCGCAATAATAACGGCAAACATTTTCATGCGTGTCCATATCGCCTAAAGTCCAGCCGCCGCCGTGATAGAGTAGAAGAACGGGCAAAGCGTCCGCCGTCGCATCAGGCCAGTAAATCCGTATAGGAATCTCCCCATTGGGGCCTGGAATGGTGCGTTCTTCAACCTTGGCCACGGGCGTTTTCGGCGCATCGACCGCGATTGTCATCTCTTTCAATGCGCGGCGAGCCTCGGGCGCCGGCATTTCATGGAGCGCAGGCGCCCCCGATTCCGCGCCTTGCGCTAAAATGGCGGCTGTTTGTTTGTCTACGGTCATGGCTGGAGTCCCTTCAGATTCAGTAACAGCGATCCTTCGCAGTCAGGTCGAGAACGTCACAAAATTTTGCGCATGCTCTCTGGTCGCATCACTCGCCGCCCGGTTTTTTGTCGAGAAAAATTTGTACATACATCACGCCAGCCATATCGCCCTCGGGTGTTAATCCCCGCAAGTCCACTTTTTCGACAAACGTACCTGTCGCGCCGGCATAAAGGCCAGTCCCGCCGACGATAACCCCGCGGCCCGACGGATGAGGCCCAACGGAGACCTGAGCGGGGAGGGAGCCTGTCCACGCCTCTCCGCCGGCGACTGTTTCGAAAGCCGGCAGATGCGCCGCCGGGATGCGTTCGTTTTCATGCATAAATAATGTGCCTTGCGGCGTTGTGACCGTCCAGTCGGTCTTCCAAGTCATGTCGGGGCGTATCCCATTTGCATCGGGGAAAATTTCAAGTTCACTGGCCAGGCCAACAAGATTTCCGTCCCTGTCGCGAATGCGTCCGGTAAAGGCGAGCATGTCGCTGATGGTAGAATTTTCGAGCGTTGTAATGGCGTCAGGCATAGGCCCAATGCCGCCGGCAAATCCGTGGGTCAGGGATAAAACATCCCCCGGCAGTTCTATGGAATATTCTATGAAGCTAGCCTCTTCGGCAGGAGCTGCTGGCGCGGGCTTGCTGAATAAAAATACGCCGCTTATGCCGAGCGTCACCCCAGTTATCATCACAGGTAGCGTTTTTTTCATCTTCTGCTCCACAGTTTATGCATATGGCTCAAGCCATAATAGTGTAATTTAGGGACGCCGGATCGGATCCGCGCCGTCCCAGTCTTGCGACTGAGCGCGGATACCGGAGAACAAACCTTCCACATCATCGCTTAACTCAATAATTTCGATCATCCCGCGCAATGGCGCCATGGTGTCGATATAGGCGAACCGTTTACCACCTACCGGCACAACCTCTCCATAGAAGGCGACTTTGTGACCATTGGCTTTGTGTCGCGCGACATCGGCATCAAAATTTTCTGTCGATACCGCCCAGTGGTGAAAGCAACCCATGCGGTCCGTTTTGACGCAATCTGCATATACGGACGGAACGTCATTATGCTGAAAGATTAACTCAAAGCACATGGACCCGGAATAAGCCAGCGCGATAGACAGATCGATATCTGTGGGGTCGTCATAATATTTCATATTCTCCGCCGGAAAGTGCTCCATGATCATCCACGGGCCAACATTGAGATTTTTGACCCATTCCATTGCAGCCGCTTCCAGATCGTCAACGACATAGGCGACCTGCATGATCGCCCCCAACGGTTGACCGAATTTACACATGCGCGTCATGGCGCCTCCTTTTCTATATGCCGAAACGTCAATTCGTAAGCTGCATGCCGCCATCGACAACCATTTGCTCGCCGGTGATATGCCGCGCTTCATCGCTGGCGAGAAACAACGCAGCGTTGGCGATATCAAGTGTCTGGCCAAACTCACCCATGGGTATGCGTGATAAAAAGTCAGCGCGCACCGCCTCTTCCGGGGCGCCCGCGGCGGTTGCAACATCGCGGATTAAACCGTCATGCATCGGCGTTGTGATCTGTCCTGGGTGAATGGTGTTGCAGCGAATTTTATGACCGTTCTGTGCGCAATGCAGGGCGATTGATTTTGACAATTGCAGCACTGCGGCCTTGCTGGCGCCATAGGCGGTGATGAAAGGCGTCGGCGCTAGCGCGGCGATCGAGGAGAGATTGATGATCGATCCGCCGCCAGTTTCCGCCATGACCGGGATCGCTGCGCGGCAGCCCAGAAACACGCCTTCCGCATTGACCCGAAAAATTCGCCGCCAGTCATAAAGTGTGGTGTCTTCAGGCGAATTGCCTTTCGCCAAATCGCCAAGTCCGGCATTGTTGACGAGCACATCAAGCCCGTCGAACTTCGCGCGCATCTCGTTCATTAGCTTTGGCCATGAAGCTTCGTCGCCGACATCCTGTTTCATAAAATCGGCGCCCAGGCCTTTGGCCGCATCTAGGCCTGCGCTTTCGTCAATATCAGTGAGCAAAACCGATGCGCCTTCTTCGAGAAATCGCTCGACAATAGCGTAGCCGATGCCTTTGGCACCGCCGGTGACAAGAGTGCGTTTACCGTGTAGCCGTCCAGAAGCAATCGCCGCCATTTTATTTCCCTAGTAGAGCGTCAAGAAAAACATTCTCAGTCTGAAATCGGCCGCAGTCTACGGCCCATTCGTCACGCTTTCCACGACCTCGTTCAAGTCACGCATCAGCACAGGTTTTATCTTATCCGTCCAGCGCGCGTATCCGGTCTCATTTAAATGCAACCCATCAAAGATAAATACGTCATCCTTCAACGCGCCGCTATCATCAAGAATTGTATCTGATATGTCGATGAAATTAACGCCTTCATCCGTGTCTGAATATGCTGAAATAAGAGCGTTGGCGTCGCGCATGCCGGGCCAGCTTTTCCAGCGCAGTTTCGACGGCTTTATAGATACGTAGTAAATTGGCGTATCTGGCAGCTTGGCGCGCATGACGGATACGAACTCTTTAAAGTCTTTATAAACATCATTAGCGCTGCTTGGCTCGAAACCGGCAAAATTATTGTCGCCCGCGTAGAGAACAATCGCGGCAGGTTGGTATGGAAAAATGATGCGATCAGCGTAATACGTCACATGTGATAGATTGGAGCCGCCAAATCCACGATTCAAAACCGGCAGCGGCGCCATATCTTCTGCTAAAGAGCTCCAAAAACGAAAACTCGAGCTACCAACAAACAGAACTTGTCCTAACGCAGGCGGATATTCCGCATCTTGGGTTTCAAATTTAACAATCTCAGATTCCCAAAACTCTGGCTTCGGTTGGTTTTTTACAAAATAGTATCCGAAACTGACGCCGCCCGCGACGACAAGAACAATCAGCGCTGCAATGGCGAGTCCCGTTTTTTGCAACCATCCCAACCCGCCAAGAAACGAAAATATCTTTGTCATTCCGAATTATCCAATAAAAGAACAGCGTTACATGGCGAGAAATTGCATTGCATTGGCGTTTTGGGATAGTAACATTATATACTGTCGCCGTTAAAACGATCGCCCCCGCCACGCACCGCAAACGGCCGTGACGGGAAGGCGCGATTTCTTAACTTAAAACGTTTTCTTGACGCTAGCCCCCCATTCGCGCGGCCGGCTGAAGAACCCTTCCTCAGTGCCAAAACTCGTGAGCGCCGACAGGCCACTCTCGACAAAACGTTCGTCGGTGATGTTGGTCATAAAGACGGCTAGTTCCCAGCCATTGTCCGGGTCTTCAAAAGCGATGCGTGCATTAACGATGGAATGAGCGCGTTGTTTGATTGCTTGTGAATTTTGAACATTCGGGAAATTTTCGCTGCGATAGGTCCAATCACCCCGGATACTCAGATTTCCGTAATCTTGCACCGGCACGGTGTATTGGGCGCTAAGGCTGCCGGTCAGCTCCGGCGCTTTGGGTAAAGCGGCGCTAAGGCCCGGAATGCCGGCGCCGGCAATGGCGGAGGCTTCCAACCTGGTATATTCGAGGTCGATATATCCAAGACTGCCGCTAATATTGAGCCCTTCGATGGGGTGGGCTTCAATTTCGGCTTCCACGCCCCAGGCTTGCGCATCGCCGCCGTTGATGACGATAAGCGCCAAAGCGCCAAACGCATCGGTCGCCACGCTGGTCAGCTGCAAATCTTTATAATCATAATAGAATACAGCTCCATTGAGGCGCAGCCGGTGATCCCACCAATCGGACTTTAGACCGCCTTCTACAGAGAAAATGAACTCTGGGTCATAAGAGCCTATCGAACCATCGTTTATCGGCCGTCCGTTAAACCCGCCGGACTTAAAGCCGCGCGACGCTTTTGCATAGACCAACATATCGTCTGTCAGCTGATAATCAGCAGTGCCTTCATATGTCACCGCCGTCCAATCATCGTTGACGGTTTCCATAAAGACAATCGGCGCTAGACTAGCTACCTTGAAATGGTTCGAAAAATAATCTTTCTTCTCGTATGTCAGACGCGCGCCACCGGTGAGACTCAGTTTATCGGTGACATCGAATGTGCCTTGGGTGAAGGCGGCATAAGACGTGATGTCAATTTCATTGAAAACATCAAAATCAAGATCTAGGGCGACATTGATCGGATTGCCTGGCCCGCCTGGCGCCGTCGGCATCGCCAGGGGTGATCCGTCAATAGGTCCGGGCAGGGCTTCAAACGCTCCGAACAGGCCGGATGTTAACACCACATCATTGTCATCGCGGCCAAATTCGTTGAAATAAAAGCCGCCGACGACCCAATTCAGGCGATCATCGAAACTGGCGCCGATGATCTGGATTTCCTGGCTGATTTGATTTTGGTCCTGGGCCTGGTTTGTTTCGACGATCGGCAGAGGGGAGCCGTCGCCGTCACGGCCGAACAAAGCTTCCATTTCGCGGTACGCGGTGATGGATTTAACCGTCACCGGCCCCGCATCCCATTCAGCGGTCAGATTAACGCCCCAGGCCGTCAAATTACTGTTGTTGGGACCGGTGCCGAAGCTAACATCGGGATCGCCAGAAATGTAGCGTCCGTCAAAGGGTGTGCCGGCGGGGCCGCCGATCAAAGCGTTCCAAAGGGCAATGGGCGCACCGCCCAGAGGGTCAGCATTGAGCAGCACCGTTGGCACCGATTGCTCACGCACCCGGCTGTAATCGCCAATCAGATCGAAAGTGATGTCCTCGTCCGGTACATAACGCAACGCTATGCGTCCCGCGGCTTCGTTTTCATTGCCTGTTTTGTCGATCAATTCGCCTGTGGTGAAATCGAGCCGCCGGCCATTACCGTCACGATTCTTGGATGAGAACGATACTTTGGCGAATAATTTGTCCTCGACAACAGGGAATTCAAATGAGCCTCGGCCATCGATACGATTAAATTTTCCAGTAATTAATTCGGCATAGCCACCCGTTTCGCCGGTTGGTTTGGAGGAAATGATATTGACCGCACCGCCGATCGTGTTCTTCCCGAACAGCGTGCCCTGCGGCCCGCGCAAAATTTCCACCCGTTCGAGATCAAGCAGGTCCATCACCCCGCCGAGGGTTCGGGGGTGATAAACACCGTCAATATAAATTCCTACACCCGGGTCGGTGGTGAACAAAAAGTCTGTCTGACCGATACCGCGAATGTAAATTTGGGCGTTCGTGCCGCCGCCGCTGCCGCCAGCGGCTGCCGCCATGTTGACGTTGGGCGCAAACGACCCAACTTCCATCAAATTGGTAAGGCCCCGCTCAAGTAGCGACTCGCCAGTGAATGCTGTGATCGCAATTGGCACCGTTTGCAGATTCTCTTCGCGCTTTCGCGCCGTCACGGTGATCGTGTCAACGGCCGCACTTCTAGAGCCTTGGCTCGTTGTTTCAGCGCCGGCGCCAGCTTCCTGCGCCCCGCTTTGCGATGCGGTGAGGCTTAATATGGCGGCCAACGCTGCCATGGTCGCCAGATGAACACCCTTTGCATTAATTCCCCAGCTTTGACGATGCGCCAATTCACTAGCCGCCCCACGTCCAAATTCACTCATGACGCACTCCCTGTTTGCGTTTTGCTTTTTGATCCCCATGGTCAAAGCCACACGCCATTTGGCCAAAATGCCGCAGGCGCCGCTATAGCGGAAACCACTCAAATTCCAATGGTGCGGGCTTTCCTCAGCGTGGAGGAGTAGGTATTACATCGCTCGCTTGCCGTGAGGTATCGTGTTTTTCTTCCAACATCAGCCTTAAACGCGCGACGGGCAAGTCAACTGGCGGCGTCACCAAAGATAAACGCTTGTAATTTCGCATTCGGCCTCGGAAACCTTCGCGCTCGTCACTTCATCAAAATGCGAAAGCCTCGTTTGCAAGTCCAATTGGCGCCAGTGATGTCGAGGGCTGCGTTTTCTGGAATGACGACTTTCAGGCATGCATTGGCGGCGAGGCCCTTTTTGTAGCCGCGACTGCATTGCCAGCCATCGCTAAAGCACAACGCCGTCGCATTGGCGGGAACGCTCTGCGCCGTGGTAGGTGTCAGGGCGGCAATCACCAGCCCCGCTGCTATTAGAATGATCAATCATCGGGCCATGATCCCCCGCTTTATTCGTGACCTTTCATTGGCGCTGTCACCCTGGAAAAGCGTAAACATCGCCAATTCGGCTGATCGTTCTTCAGCGCCGCGCTATTAGAGCGGCGTTCAGTTTCTCGAATCAACGACCGCGTGCGAACGCTTATCAGGCGTGCGAATAAGCGGCGCGATAACTGCTTTGGTCCGTCGATAGGTTCTCTCTTTTACGCCTCAGGGATTCATTTGATTGTCTTCACTGGCAAATGCAAAACGCCTTCTCCGCCAGCCACTGTGTCATCGTTTTAGCGCGAATTGCGCCACCCGTCTCCGCATCATTGCTTGCCGCAAGACAACCAACCCCGGCCTTTTTATGCGCGAAACTGAACGCCGGCCGCGCCGCCTGAAACCAGCGTTGACAGATTTTTTCCTCTGGCCGGACAAGTGTCCGACGCATTCATCGCCAAGCAAAAAATCCGCCCCCGCCGGTCCTCCGCTTTGCTTCGGCCACAAATGGTTCAGGCGTCCCGGCGCGCCGTTCCGATAATTTCGCGTCAGGCCGTGGGTATGGTTCTCCGGCGGCAAAAAATGGAGACGATAAGATGGCTCAATCACTTGGAACCGTAACCAAACGCGAGACCGGCGGATTTGAAGGCACGCTCGCGATGATGACCCTCACAACCCGGATCACCATCGTGCCGAATGATGCGAAAGAAAACGATCGCCAGCCCGATTTCCGCATCTACGCAGCGCGCGGCGGCGAAATCGGCGGCGGCTGGAACCGTGTCGGCAAGAATTCCGGCAAGGCATATGTCTCGCTCACTTTCGCTCATCCCGCATTCGGTCCAGCAAAGCTGTTCGCCAATTTGGCGAGGACCGCGGGCCAAGACAACGACAATGTTCTCGCGATCCTGTGGAACCCGCATAACTGACCCGCGTTTCAATACCACGATGCCCGCGCGAGATTTTTCTCGTGCGGGCTTTCTTTGCGAGCGGGAATTCGCCGCGACGTTAACAGTAAAACTCGATCGCGGCAGAAGAGCGGCGTAAGTTTTCTGTAAGAAATCATCAGATGCAGCTGCAATTATTTGCCGAAGGTGAAACTGTTTTTGGTTAATGGCGCCAATAAGTTGGCGGGACTTGCTCTTTCTCACATCAAACTGTATAAAAACTATGGTTTAGTTATAAAAAAACTATGATATAATTATGTGCTGACCATATGGAGGGGTTTTCGGCGGCTGCAAGAAGGGCTGGTCGCCGCTCAACATGGGGGATTGAGGTGGGTGAGTGTCGCGTAACGACGCCCAAGATTGAAAGTCCGTATCTGACGGTTGCGGAAGCCGCAGCTTATTTGCGTATTTCGGTGCGAACGCTTGAATCTTCCCGGCAACAGAAAATCGGGCCCGCCTATCACAAGCATGGGGGCCGTGTTGTTTACCTCAAAGAAGATCTCGACGTCTGGTCGCGGCTAGTGCGCTTCGATTACAGCGGCGCTAGCGTCGCTGAAGAGGCGCGGCCATGAAGTTAGAGGCCCGTCTTCCTCTTTTACTTGCCGCCGCAGCGATAGCGGCGCTTACTGTTGCCATTATTGTCGAATTTCCACCAAGAATTGTCTGGAATGGATCAAAAAGTGCGCCGCGCGGCGTCTATATCCTTCGCCAATTGCCGCTAGAACATGGGCGATTTGTCCTCGTAAATCCGCCGCCGGCGATGAAGAAATTCATCGAACGCCGGGGCTATCTGCCTCCGGATACGCCGCTGATCAAACGCGTGAGAGGTCTTCCCGGCGATGAGGTTTGTCGTGAGGGCGATAGGATTTTTATCAACAAAATCCATGTTGCAACGGCGTTAAAGGCCGACTCAATGGGGCGCGACATGCCTCACTGGTCTGGCTGTTTTACGCTTCAGGAAGACGAGATTTTTCTTCTCAATGAGCATGAAAAGTCCCTCGATGGACGATATTTCAGGACTGTGAAGCGCTGGCGCGTCATCGGGACCGCTTATCCCTTATGGACCAGGAAATGACCTTGGCGGGAGTGGCGCGCATCATGGTATTTGAGAAATCGACTGTATACGGAGGAGAGAAGACAGCGAAGGCAAGATTAAAGCAGTGGTGCAAGCACCACCTGCAAGCCTGTCTGCACATCTCGTTTTTATGCACCATAAGTGCTATGTGTAGTGCAAAAAAGTGTAGGGCCAATGGCGGGGTCTAAGGATGACTTCCGTCCACGATTGGGCCGCATGCGCGCGGCGGGCGGCGCTGCGTCAAAGCGCTATCTCGGCAAGCTCTATGCGACGATGGAAAGAACTCGCCCTGGCGTCTTCGCCAAGTGGTCTGGCGCACGGTTTACCGGCGCACGGATTGGGCGCGGGGCGGGGCTCGGCGCCGCCTTCGCATCGCGTTATCCTTTCGCGGGCTTTCGAGCCCGCCGTGTCGCCGTCAAAATTCGCTCGGTGAGATTGGGCGGCAATGGCCTCGCAAAAGCGCAGGCCCATCTTCGATATCTGCAACGCGATGGCGCCCAAAAAGACAAGGATGGAGAGAAGATTCCAGGAAAACTCTATGGGCGTGATTGTGAGGAGATCGACGGCAAAGAGTTTTTAAAGGAAGGCAAAGGCGACCGTCATCAATTCAGGATCATCCTGTCACCCGAAGACGCGAGCGAGCTCACCGATCTCAGTTCTTTCACGCGCGACGTCATGGCGGCGGCGGAGAAGGATTTGGGCACGAAGCTCGACTGGGTGGCGGTCAATCACTTTGATACTGACCACCCGCATGTCCATGTTGTTTTACGTGGCAAAGCAGATGACGGAAAAGACCTTGTCATCGCCCGTAATTACATCACTCATGGCTTCCGAAAACGTGCGAGCGAGATTGCGACTCTGGAGCTCGGCCAGCGCCGCGATATCGAGATCGCCAGAAGCCGCTACGCGGAGGTTGATAAAGAACGCTTTACCAGCCTTGATCATGAGCTTGCCGTGATCGCAAAAGACGGCGCCATCGCTTTTGAAAAACCCCGCGCGCCCTATGAGCGTTTTCGCGTAAAGCTATTGATGGCGCGGTTACAGACATTGGAGAAAATGACTCTCGCGCGGCGAGACAAGTCCGGATGGCATTTGTCCGAGAGACATGAACCGGCGCTCAAAGCCATGGGCCGGCGCGGCGACATCATCCGCTCCATGGCCGATGCGATAAGCGAGGGGTTTGGCCCTTTGACTTTTCGTGAGTTCGGATCAGAAACCTTGCCTGCAAAACTCATCGGCCGCATTGTGGGAATGGGCGCTGCAGATGACGCCCATGACAAACGTTTTTTGGCGCTGGGCGGCATAGACGGCAATCAATGGCATGTAGCGGTTGATATTGAGCCTGGCGCCATGCCACCGGAAAGCGCCATTGTTGAGGTAACGAGGGGCAATGCGACGCCTAAGAAATCTGATCTTGTGATTGCAGCGATCGCCGATCGCAATGATGGTGTCTATTCGGACGATTTGCATGGCGCCACTGATCCATCCGCGAGCGCTGAATATCGCCTCGCTCATAAGCGGCGACTGGAGGCGTTACGCCGCGCCGGAATTGTTGAGCGAAAGAGCGACGGGTCATGGTTGATCCCACATGACTATCGGGAGCGCGCCAGTCAATTTGAATCTGGTCGTTCTGCGTCGCGTATCAAGGTGCTTTCCTGGGTCAGCATCGAACAGCTGCCAGAGGCGAGGGCGCAAATCTTTATCGATGATGTTTTGGAGCGCCATGAAAAGCTGGACGCCGTCGATCATAAATTCGGCGGTGAATTGAATGCCGCTATCGCTGCTCGGCGGCGCTGGTTATTGTCGCAAGGATTGGCGAGGGAAACTGGTGATAGTTTTACCATTGATCGAGCTAGTCTGTACGCTATAGAGCGCAAGGCGATGAATGAGACCGCTGCGATGATTGCAAAACAAAGTGGTAAGGCGTTTACGTCTGCCAATGAAGGTGAGCACGTCACCGGCGTCTATCATCGTCCGGCCGATCTGCCGTCAGGCCGGTTCGCCATCATCGAGAAATCGAAACAATTCACACTGGTTCCGTGGCGCGCAGCGCTTGAAAAACGGCGCGGCATGGAGGTCTCCGGCGTGATGAAGCACGGCGGCGTATCCTGGACCTTTGGGAAACCCCGAAGTGGGCCGGGGCGATAAAGTCTCACGCTCTGCAGTTCGATGAGATCAATGCCATGTCCAAGAATACTTATTATGTCTCCGGATATAAACGTGGGAAGAGCTGCTCCAATGCGTTGGTCGGAAAACGGAGGGACACAGGGCCTTTAGGCGTGTCCGAGGCCAGCAGGCCGGCATCTGTCAGATCTCCAAGAACCCGGCGCGACGTGCGCTCAGGAAGACCAGTGATACGCGACGCCTCACCGCGCTCGAACTGCCCGCGCATTAAAGCTTCTTGAAAGAGAGGTACAGATTCTGGCTTGAAGGTTTCGCTTCGATCAACCAGACGTGTGTAGCGTCCGGACAAAGTGTCGAGATCGAACAACTCGGCCATGAAGGTCACCTGGTCGATGCAAACATTTAGAAACCACAATGTGAAATCCTGGAGCGCTGCAAGCGACAGGTTTCCGCGACCATCAAGATCACCTTGTCGAGGCGTATCGGCATGGTCCATGTATGTCTTGTAGTCTTTGCGGCTTGTCAGACCTCGCGCTAATCCCCGTGAAACCGACCACAGGCCATGAGCGCCAATGCCCGCTTTAAGCGCCATCGCATGGCTCATTAATCGGCTTACTCGTCCATTTCCATCGGGGAATGGGTGGATGTAGTTGAAACGGTGATGCGCCGCTGGTATTGCTAAAATTTTGGCGCCAGTTCCCATACGGTCAAATCGATACCGGTTTTCAAAATATTCCATGAAGTCAGTTACGCGATGACTTGAAGGTGGTATATGACGTCCGACGGCAACGTCATGCTCAGGCTTTGAGCGCCATTCACCGACATCCATAATAAATTCAGTATGTTCTGATTTGATCAGCAACATACTTTTAGGTGCGCCTTTGTAGAATTCACGGTGCAGATGCTTAATGAAATCGACTGAGGCCGGTTCGGGTAGCTCATCTGTACGATGCATTAGTTCGATCTCGGCTTGAATACGCACATGCGCCGCCGCTTCGATTTGAAGATTCCGGCGTTTCTCATCCGTATCCCAATCACCGGATAACGCACGTTCAATATCGCGTGGGCGGGTATTATTCCCTTCAATTAGATTGCTGTAATAGGTGTTCATGATGCGCACGAGCCCAGATAGGTTCGCCGCAGTTTGGGGGTGTAAGCGATCTCCGAGTTTCGCGCTCTCGGCAGACAAAACAGCCACTGCGTCAGTGATATTTTCCGGTGCGTTTTCGAGCCGCGCCGGCTCTATGCGAGTGGGAGCTTCAATGATATCCTTGGCCGATGTCATGATGCCGCTTTACCTTGTAAATACCGTCTAAATTCTCTATTTTTGTTCATTTTGGCCGAAAGCTTGGCCGATCTTAGGCGGTATCGATTTGATAAAGCAATGGCCGATTTCTGCTTTTCCCAAGCAGCTGTAATATATATGTAATTCTAAAATAATTCAGAATTTTGGCCGAATTCTTGGCCGATCTGCGTCCGATAGGACGTATGACCATCTATAAGGCTCGCTTTGAGGATAATCCCGAGATAGCTTGAGTGCTCATCTGAATAGTCGAATTCCCGTTACGGCCTCAAATAACCGCAATCCACCACATAGAGCTACAAGAAACCCCTTATAATCCCTAGTGACAGTTTTTGGTTTGTAAGCCGATGATCGCCCGATCGAGCGCGCGCTCGTGTTTAACGGGAATTGGTCATGACGCCAACAAAAATACTGATCGGCCAGGCGATTGTTGTGTTCCTCATTATTGCGAGTGCGATGTGGGCGGCGACCGCCTATGTCGCCGGCGCTTTTGGCTATGACGCGGCGCTTGGCACGCCGTGGTTCAAAACGTTTGATACGCCGGTCTATTATCCATGGCGTTTATTTGAATGGTGGTATTCTTACGAGGCCTATGCGCCGGAAATATTCATTCGTGGCGGTGCGATAGCAGCGTCCGGCGGAATTCTTGGCGCTGTCGCGGCGATCGCCGGTTCTGTCTGGCGGGCGCGGCAAACGAAAAATGTCACGACCTATGGTTCTGCGAAATGGGCGACCAGCCATAATATCGTGAAAGCCGGACTGCTAAATTCTTCAGGCGTATTTCTTGGGAAATGGCGCGGCGACTATCTCCGCCATGATGGGCCGGAGCACGTTATGGCTTTCGCGCCGACACGATCTGGCAAGGGCGTCGGTCTTGTCGTGCCAACGTTGTTGTCGTGGACCGGCAGTGCTGTTATTCACGATATCAAAGGCGAGAACTGGCAGCTGACTGCCGGTTGGCGATCAACCTTCTCGCATTGTCTATTATTCGACCCGACCAACCCGAATTCGGCGCGATATAATCCGCTTTTGGAAGTTCGAAAAGGCGAGGGTGAGGTTCGTGATGTTCAAAATATCGCCGACATTCTGGTCGATCCGGAAGGCTCGTTAGAACGGCGCACCCATTGGGAAAAGACCGGGCATGCTCTCCTGGTCGGCGTCATTCTTCATGTCCTCTACACCGAGGTAGAAAAGACGCTTGCCCGCGTAGCCTCGTTTCTGTCGGATCCTTCACGGTCATTTGAGGCCAGCCTCACCATCATGATGGCGACCAATCATCTTGGAACGAAAGATGTTTCCCGAGTGCATCCGGTTGTTGCGCAAGCGGCGCGCGAGCTTTTGAACAAGTCCGAAAATGAACGCTCAGGTGTTTTATCGACGGTGATGAGCTTTCTTGGGCTCTACCGCGATCCAACCATCGCAAAAGTCACAAGCGCTTGCGACTGGCGTATCGCTGATTTGATGGAGGCGAAGCACCCGGTCTCACTTTATCTGGTGGTGCCGCCATCGGATATCTCACGCACCAAACCCCTGGTGCGATTGATCCTCAATCAGATTGGCCGACGTCTCACTGAAGAGCTGGAGACTGCAGCGAAGCCTAAACGCCACAAATTATTGATGATGCTCGACGAGTTTCCAGCGTTAGGGCGTCTTGATTTCTTTGAATCGGCGCTTGCGTTCATGGCGGGCTATGGCGTGCGCGCCTATCTGATCGCACAGTCGTTGAACCAAATCGAAAAAGCTTACGGCGCCAACAACTCGATCCTCGACAATTGCCATGTGCGGATTGCCTTCGCTGCTAATGATGATCGCACTGCCAAGCGGATATCAGACTCGCTTGGCACGGCCACCGAATTGCGCGCCCAAAAGAACTATGCCGGACATCGCCTGGCGCCATGGCTCGCCCATGTCATGGTCTCGCGCCAGGAGACAGCGCGGCCATTGCTGACGTCGGGTGAGGTGATGCAATTGCCTGCCGATGATGCGATTGTGCTGACCGCAGGCGCCCTGCCGGTCCGCGCAAAAAAACTCAAATATTTTGACGATGCAAACTTCACGGCGCGATGTATAGCGCCGCCGGCGATTTCAGGATCACCTGATGCGTATCCAGATAGACCAGAGCAGCGCGGCGATGATTGGTCGAGCGCACCCGCACCAATCAATATCGGTCTTGGCCATTCTGATGTAGATGAGCATTCGCCGAAGAGTGTCTGCGACGAAGGCGGTCACGCCCTTAAACCCGAATTCGAAGCGCCGAAACCACAACAAGAAACAACGCCCGTCCCATCCGTTGAACTATCGGAAGGTGACGAAGACCCAGCCGCCGCGCGCCGCTTGAGAGAGCTTAGTCGTGAAACGGCGCGCCGCGCCGCCGGACTCGATCAGCATCCCGATAGCATTCTACCGAGCATGTGAGCGCTATGGCGAAACCCCGCATCAATATTCACATTAGCCCTGAGGCCGCCAAGCTTCTCGATCATGTATGCCATCAAGGCGCCAGTACAAAAGCCTCGATCGTTGACGCAGCGTTAAAGCAATTGCTGGCGCCAACATCCAATGATCGCGAACTTGGCATTCTTATTAAACGTTTTGACAAAATGACCAGAGTCATGGAGCGGCTTGCTGATGATGCAACCGCGCAATCGGAAACCCTTGCTCTCTACGTGCTTTATTATCTTTGCATCACGCCGCCACTCCCGGAGCAATCGCGCGCTGGCGCCGAGGCGCTTGGCCGCAAACGCTTCGAACATTTTATCGGACAGGTTGGCGACCGGCTGATGGGGAAGGAGCGCTATGGTGATGCGCTTCTCGATCACATGGGATTGGAACCGGTTTCCAGTGAACGCGGGATGGAGGCGGCCGAATGACGGGTCGATCTCCAATTAACGGCGCCGCGATCACGGCGGCGCGCCGGGCGTCGATGTTAAAGACGGCGTTCGGCCCGGTGATCAGCGCGGCGCTTGATGACACCTCCGTCATTGAGATCATGGTCAATCCTGACGGTGCGTTGTGGATTGAGCGCCACGAGACCGGCCGAGTTCGCGAGGATAAAACCCTAAACCGCCAAGACATTGAGCGGATTATCCGGCTGGTCGCCAGTCATGTGGGGTTTGACTGCAATAAGGAAAACCCGGTTGTTTCCGCAGAGCTTCCCGGAACCGGCGAGCGCTTTGAAGGCGTGTTGCCGCCGGTGGCGCTTAGCCCCGCATTCGCCATTCGCAAACCGGCAGGCCGGGTTATCAGCCTAGACGACTATATTGAAGCGGGTATCATCACCGGCGCCCAGGCGCTGCTTCTGAAGTCCGCCGTTAAGACCCGCGATAATATTTTGATCGCGGGCGGTACATCGTCCGGGAAAACCACGCTCGCCAATGCATTGCTTGCCGAAGTGGCTAAAGCAGAAGAGCGCGTCGTCATTCTCGAAGACACACGGGAGCTTCGCTGTGAAGCGCCTGACCTTGTTGCTTTGCGCACGTCACCAGGCGTCAGGCTTGAACAACTCGTCAAGTCAACCATGCGCCTTCGCCCGGACCGGATCATTGTCGGCGAGGTGAGGGGCAGTGAAGCACTTGATCTTTTAAAGGCGTGGAATACCGGACATCCCGGCGGCATTGCGACAGTGCACGCCAATTCAGCGGCGACCGCCTTGTCGCGCATCGAGCAACTGATCGGGGAGCGGACGACTCGCATTCCGTATCAGCTGATCGCTGACGCAATCGATCTCATTGTCTTCATCTCCAAGACCAATGACGGCAGACGCGTTGAGGAAATTCTCCGCGTCACCGGCCTCGACGCCCATGATTGTTATCAACTCGAGCCCGCCAGTGCTGGCGAGCTTTCTCTTGTTACCGAAGGAGCAAATTTATGAATGCGTATGGTCTCAAACGCCGATTATTATCAACTGCGCTGTTGGTAAGCGTCGTTCTGGCGGCGACATTTGCGCCCGCAAATGCAGCCGGTTCCGGCATGCCGTGGGAAGCGCCGCTGGCGCAGATACTCGCTTCAATCGAAGGGCCAGTGGCGCGCATTGTTGCCGTCATCATCATTATCATCACGGGCCTGTCGCTCGCCTTCGGCGATACATCAGGCGGATCGCGGCGTCTCATTCAAATCGTCTTTGGACTGTCGATTGCATTTGCCGCTACCAGTTTTTTTCTCGCCTTCTTCTCCTTTGGCGGCGGGGCGGTGATCTAATGCAAGGGTATTCCGTTCCCATTCATCGAAGCCTCACCGAACCAATCATGATGGCCGGTGCTCCCCGCGGTGTTGCGTTTTTGAATGGCACCATCGCCGCGGCGGTCGGTCTGGGCCTGCAAATGTGGGTTGCCGGGATTGTCCTCTGGATGATCGGCCATGGGGCAGCCGTTTACGCCGCGAAAAAGGATCCCAAATTCCTGGAAGCTGGGATGCGGCATCTAAAACACAAAGGCTATCTCGCATGCTAAATTTGCGCGAATATAAGGCGCGTCCGCAACGCCTAGCTGATTTCTTGCCATGGGCCTCGCTGATCGCACCCGGCATTATTTTGAACAAGGATGGAAGCTTTCAGCGGACGGTTAGATATCGCGGTCCGGATTTAGAGAGCGCCAGCGCCGAAGAACTCTTAAGCTTTACCGCGCGGATCAACAATACTTTGAAACGCTTCGGTTCCGGCTGGTCCTTACATTTTGAGGCGGACCGGTTTCCTGCGCGAGACTATCCACAGAGCTGCTGGTCCGATGATATCGCCTGGCTTGTGGATGAGGAGCGCCGCGCCAGCTTTGAAGATACCGAACGGCATTTCGAGAGTGCCTATTATCTGACCCTCACATTTCTACCGCCTACCGATCACACGCGGAAAACCGAGATGTTGTTTCTTGACCGCGATGAGGGTGAGGACAAAGTCAACTATCATGATCATCTGGAAGCTTTTATCCGCGAGACTGATCGCGCAATTGATCTCTTATCGACGCTGATGCCGGAATGCGCAGCGCTCAATGATAAAGAAACGCTATTTTACTTGCATGCATGCGTATCAACCAAACGCCATCCAATTGCAGTTCCTGAAATCCCAACATATCTGGATGCGTTTTTACTGGATGCGCCTCTTACCGGCGGGCTAGAGCCAGTGCTGGGCGATGAACATTTACGAAGCCTCACTGTGCAGGGTTTTCCTCCTGCAAGTGAGCCGGGGTTTCTGGATGCGTTAAACGCGCTCGGGTTTGCCTATCGCTGGACGACGCGGTTCATTACGCTTGATAAAGCCAAAGCGACAAAAGAGCTTACAAAATACCGCCGCCAATGGTTCGCCAAACGCAAATCCATTGCTGCGGTTATTAAAGAAACGCTCTTTAATGAAGAGAGTGTTTTGGTCGATGCCGACGCCGACAACAAAGCGGCGGATGCGGACGCTGCGCTACAGGAGCTCGGCAGTGATGATGTTTCTTACGGGTATTTTACCACAACAATTGTTGTTCGTGATAAAGACCGGACGATTGTTGAAGCAGAACTACGCGAGGTAGAGCGCATTTTAAATGCGCGCGGGTTCACAACGATCCGTGAAAGCGTCAATGCTGTTGAAGCGTGGCTCGGCAGTCTTCCCGGTCACATCTACGCCAATATCCGTCAGCCGCTCCTCCATACGTTGAACCTTGCTCATCTGGCGCCACTGTCAGCCGTCTGGGCCGGGCAGCAGAGGAATGACCATCTTGATGCGCCGCCGCTCCTCTCCGCAACAACGCAAGAGACAACGCCGTTTAGGTTATCGACCCATATCGGCGATGTCGGCCATTCACTGATCGTTGGCCCAACGGGCGCCGGCAAATCTGTCCTTCTGGCGTTAATGGCGCTGCAGTTCCGTCGTTATGACGGTGCGCAAATATTCGCATTCGATAAGGGCCGCTCAATGCGTGCTGCTATCCTGGCGCTTGGCGGCGCCTTTCATGATCTTGGCGCTGAGGACGCGTTGGCGTTTCAGCCACTGGCCGATATTGACAGTGACGCGGGGCGGGGGCGGGCGCAGTATTGGTTGTTAGGCGTTCTCGCCCGGGAAGGCGTCGCACTTAATCCGTCGATCAAGGATGCGCTCTGGTCAGCCCTTGGAAGCTTGTCGGCGGTGCCTAAATGTGAACGTACACTGACGGGGTTCTCGCTGCTTCTTCAGCGAACCGATCTCCGGGACGCATTAAAACCCTTCACCATTGACGGCGCTCATGGCGGTCTTTTCGATGCTGAAATCGACACGCTTGATCTCACCGATGTTCAAGGCTTTGAGATGGAGACGCTGATACGCCGCGAGGCGGCGATCGCGCCGGCGCTTTCCTATCTTTTTGATCGGCTGGAAGCGCGATTCGATGGTAGGCCGACCCTGTTGCTGTTGGATGAAGCTTGGGTGTTTCTTGATCATCCCTTATTCTCTGAGCGTTTGCGGGATTGGCTCAAAACCCTGCGCAAGAAAAACGTCTCGGTTATTTTCGCAACCCAATCCTTAAGCGATATTCAATCTTCAAAAATCGCACCGGCGATTATTGAATCTTGTCCGTCGCGGATATTCTTGCCTAATCCCCGCGCTCAAGAGACCGGTATTCGTGCCGCCTATGATGCGTTTGGTCTTAACGCACGACAGATCGAGATCATCGCGACGGCGACACCAAAGCGCGATTATTATTATCAATCCTCAATCGGTAATCGCTTGTTTGATCTCGGGCTTGGACCCATCGCCTTGAGCCTTTGCGGCGCCTCATCGCCCGATGATCATGGCTTAATGGATCGAATTGTTGACCAGCACGGCAAGAATGAATTTGGCCCCCAATTCTTGCGCGCCAAGGGACTCGATTGGGCCGCTGATCTCATCACCCAACAAACTAACCCCGAAGGAGCTTACTTATGCGCCGCCGAATGAAATCGAAGCTGTTGAGCCGTGTCGCCATCGTTGGCATGGCGCTGGCGCAGGCCTCACCCGCCAACGCCTTCATCCTTGGCGGTATTGTCTATGATCCGACAAATTATGCACAGAACGTTCTGACCGCAGCGCGCACCCTTCAGATGATCAACAATCAGGTCAAGCAATTGACCAATGAAGCGCAGATGATCGCCAATCAGGCGAAAAACCTCACGCAACTGCCTTATTCGGCAAAAGCGGCGCTCAATACGCGTCTCGCTGAGATAGACAACTTAATCAAAGCCGCAAACTCGATCGCTTATGATGTGGCGACGGTCGATACCGCCTTTAAAACCCTGTTTCCGGAAGACTACGCCAGCTTTTCCAATGCGGCGATGGGCGCGCAGGCGCGAACCCACTGGGAAGAGGCGTCGCGCTCGCTTCATGACGCGATGTTGATGCAGGCGAAAATCGCGGAAACCATCGCCGATGATGCAATCACGCTCGATGAACTGTTGTCGGAAAGCCAGAGCGCTGTCGGTGATCTGCAAGTCTCGCAAGCCGGTAATCAGCTGATCGCTCTGCAGATCAAGCAGTCGATGCAAACGGCGCAAATGCTTAGCGTTCAATATCGCGCTGAAGCCATTGAGCGCGCCCGCCAGCTGCAGTCCGAAGAACGCTCCCGCATTCATCGTAAGCGCTTTCTTGGCGACGGTGCCGCCTACACGCCCTCATAGGAAAACATGACACCTCATGGACGACATCAATGTCATAGATGATTTTACGAGCACCTTTATCGCTTATATCGATAGCGGTTTTGGCTTACTCGCCGGCGACGTGGGGTTTCTCACAGCGACCCTGATCGGCATTGACGTAGTTCTCGCCGGACTGTTTTGGGCGTTAGCCGGGGAACAGAACGTTCTCGGTCAATTCGTGAAGAAGGTCCTCTATGTCGGCGCCTTCGCCTTCATCATCAATAATTTCGCGCTGCTCGCCAATATCATCTTTTCGAGCTTTGCCGGACTTGGCCTTGTTGCTACCGGAACGACGCTGACGGCGGCGGACCTTTTAAAGCCCGGATTCGTCGCCGCAACCGGTTTTAATGCGGCATACCCGCTTCTTGAAGAAGCAAACTCTTTAATCGGCTTCCCAAGCTTTTTCACGAATTTCGTCACCATTGTAATTATTCTGCTGGCCTGGGTGATCGTTCTGTTCGCGTTTTTCATCCTCGCGATCCAGCTCTTTGTCACGATCATCGAGTTCAAACTGACGACGCTCGCAGGATTTGTGCTTGTGCCCTTCGCGCTGTGGAACAAAACCTCTTTTCTCGCTGAACGCGTCCTCGGCAATGTCATCGCATCGGGCATCAAGCTGATGGTGCTGGCGATCATTGTCGGTATCGGTTCCACGATTTTCGGCTCCATAGCAGGGACGTTTACGCCGGGTTCGGTAACCCTTGAACAAGCGGCGTCGACGATCCTGGGTTCCCTCGCTTTACTGGCGCTGGGCATATTCGGTCCAGGCATTGCAACCGGGTTGGTCGCCGGCGCGCCGCAACTTGGCGCGGGCGCCGCTGTTGCAACGGTTGCCGGAACCGGGGCTGCGCTTATCGGCGCTGGCGCTCTGGCGGGATCGGGCGCACGCGCCGCGGCGAGCGCAGGTCAGTCCGCCGTGCGTGCGGGCGCTTCCATGGCTGGGGGCGCCAATGCGGCTTACGCGCTCGGTAGCGCCGCATCAGGCGGGTCAGGTTGGCGTTCAGTTGCCTCCGGTACGAGCGGCGTTGCTCAGGCTGGTGTCGGCGCCGCGATGCAATCGGCGCGATCAACCGCCTCGCGCGCACTCGGCAACCCTGGTGAGGCTTATCAGTCAGGCGCGCGGGCCGCATTCACAGCAACTGGCGGGCGTGTTTCTGGTTCGTCGCCTGCGACCTCATCCTCCACTCCCGGCGTCAACTCCGCACCAAACTGGGCGCAACAGTTGCGGCGGGAGCAAGGCATGCGTGATGCAGGGATGACCGCAACCCATGTGATCGCATCCGGCGACCGGCCGAGCTCCGCTGATGCGCCAAAACTCCGACAAGAGGATGACTAACATGTTCAAGCGATCTTCCGTCCGCTATAGCGAAACGCCGCTCCCTGAAACGCCCTATCAAAAAGCGAGAACGGCTTGGGACGAGCGTCTGGGTTCCGCTCACGCACAAGCAGCGAACTGGCGCATGGCCGCATTCGGCTCGATGGTGATCGCTGTTATCTGCGTCGGCGGTCTCATCTGGCAATCTAACCGCTCAATCGTGACGCCCTATGTTGTCGAAGTGGACGCGCAAGGGTCTGTACGGGCCATTGGGCCGGCGGTTGAAGCCTATGAACCGACGGACGCGCAGATTGCACACAGTCTGGCGAACTTTATTCGCAACGTGCGGTCGATTTCAATTGATCCCGTCGTCGTTCGTGAAAACTGGCTGAAAGCCTATGACTTCGCCACCGATCGCGGCGCCATCGCGCTTAATGATTACGCCCGCGAGCATGACCCTTTTACAGATATTGGCCGCCGCAGCGTCAATGTCGATGTCACGAGCGTCGTACGCGCATCTGATGACTCATTTGAAATCCGCTGGAGTGAAAAAACTTACGCCAGCGGGCAATTTGAAAAGCTCGAACGTTTTACCGCGCATCTGACGATTGTTATTGCGCCGCCGCGCAAGGAAGAGGCGCTCCATAAAAACCCCCTCGGGCTCTACGTCCATGGCATCAACTGGTCGAAAGACCTCGGAGAACCATCATGAAACACGCCGCATCCTTTATTGCCATCATTGCGCTCGCTGGCTGTGCAACGACCTATCCTGATATCGCTCTCGACAGCGAACTGATGCGTCCGGCCAAGGCCGTCAAATTCGATGTTGATACGCCGGTGCGCGAGATCGTTGAGACCGCGACGCCTTATCCATTGCCAGGTCAGTTGAAGCCGATCGAGGAAGAAGCGGCGACGGCGCCGTCGTTGAAACCGTTTCAGCGTATCGATACCGCGAATGAGCGCGCTAAGATCGAGCCTGATCTCAGCCGTTTCGTCAATGCAGTACAGGTCTATCCGTTTATGGAAGGCGCGCTTTATCGATTATATGCGGCGCCGGAACAAGTAACAGACATCACGCTGCAACCGGGTGAGCTTCTAAACTCGGTATCGGCTGGCGATACGGTGCGCTGGGTCGTCGGCGATACGACCAGCGGCGGCCCCAATGGCAGCGAGCGGGTTCATATTCTGGTGAAACCGATTGCGCCCCATCTCTCCACCAATCTTGTGATCGCCACCGACCGGCGCGCTTATCACCTCGAAATGCGGTCATTCAATGAGACCTATATGGCGGCGATCTCCTGGACCTATCCGCAAGAGCAGCTCACCCGCCGCCGCAAAGAGAATAAACGTGTTCGGCAACAGGCAAGCCATGTGATTGACGCCGCGGTCGATCCCGGCGACTTAAAGTTTCGCTATAAGATTGAGGGTGACAAACCCCATTGGCGACCGGTGCGCGCCTTCGACAATGGCAAGCAGGTTTTTATTCAGTTTCCTGATAACATCGCCCAGGGTGAAGCGCCGCCACTGTTTGTGCTAAGCCGCAGAGGCAAACCCGAACTCGTCAATTATCGCATGCGTGGCAATTACTATATTGTCGATCGCCTGTTTACAGCGGCGGAACTCCGGCTCGGTGAAGACCCGCAAGCCATCGTACGCATTATTCGCAATGACATGAAGCGGCGGTCCTAAAATGGCCGCCGAGAAACAAAGTCCTGAAACGCTCGAATTGCGCGCCAAACC
>JAJFFZ010000199.1 GCA_021776395.1 Hyphococcus sp.
CCCAGCCTGTCGAGTTTGACGATCCGCTCTGCATTATCGAATAAAATGGGCGCGTCTTTGTGACGGCGCCGGTCAACGGATAAAATATGTTCAAAAAGGTCCTGATCGCCAATCGCGGAGAGATCGCTCTTCGCATCCACCGGGCGTGCAAGGAGATGGGCGTCGCCACCGTCGCCGTCCACTCAACCGCAGACGCCAGCGCCATGCATGTGCGCCTTGCCGATGAAAGCGTATGCGTCGGCCCGCCCGCGCCAAAAGACAGCTATCTCAATATTCCGGCGATCATCTCCGCCGCTGAAATCACCGGCGCTGACGCCATCCATCCGGGCTATGGGTTTTTGTCCGAGAACGCCCGCTTTGCGGAAATCGTCGAAGCCCACAACATTACATTCATTGGTCCGAAGGCGGAACATATCCGCGTCATGGGCGACAAAATCGCCGCCAAGACCGCGGTTGGCACAGTTGGCATTCCGCTGGTGCCAGGCTCTGACGGCGAAATCCATTCGCCTGCCGGGGCTCATGCGGCAGCGGCCAAGCTGGGGTTTCCGGTGCTGGTGAAAGCTGCTTCCGGCGGCGGCGGGCGCGGTATGAAGCTGGCCCAAACCGCCGCTGACCTTGATGAGGCGATCACCACCGCCAAGGCGGAATCGAAAGCCGCTTTTGGCGATGATACGGTCTATCTTGAAAAATACCTCACCACGCCGCGCCATATTGAAATCCAGATTATCGCCGACAGCCACGGCAATGTCGTGCAGCTCGGCGAGCGCGACTGCTCGCTCCAGCGCCGCCACCAGAAGGTGCTCGAAGAAGCGCTTTCCCCGGCGCTTAGCGATGAGGCGCGCGCGAAGATTGGCGAGACGGTGAGGAACGCGGTTGAAAGGCTCGGCTATCTCGGCGTCGGCACGGTTGAGTTTCTTTACGAGAACGGCGAATTTTATTTCATTGAAATGAACACCAGGCTTCAAGTCGAACATCCCATTACCGAACAGGTCACTAATGTCGACTTGGTGCGTGAGCAGATTAATGTTGCCGCAGGCGCAGCGCTCAGCTTTACCCAAGACGATGTGAAGTTTAAAGGCCACGCTATTGAGTGCCGGATTAATGCGGAAAACCCCAAAACCTTCCGTCCGTCGCCAGGCGAGATTACCCATTTCCATGCGCCGGGCGGTCCCGGCGTGCGGTTTGATTCTGCGATTTACACCGGCTACCGCATTCCGCCCTATTATGATTCCATGATTGGCAAGCTGATCGTCTGGGCCGATAACCGCGAGCTGTGCATCGCCCGCCTCAAACGCGCCCTCGCGGAGATGGCGTTTTCCGGGGTCGAAACCACCATCCCGCTGTTTATCGACCTGGTCGACGACCCGGAGTTTTGCCGCGGTGAATATAATATTCACTGGCTGGAAGAATGGCTGGCCAAAGACGATTAGAATGCATGCGCGTGGGCCTGCGCGCTTAGAAAAACATTGCGGCGTGTTAACCCGCCCCCATCAATTCAGGCTTTGCGGCGATACGGCTTTGAGTTTGTCCGGGTTGCGAACAACATAAATCGCAGCGATGCGGTCTTTGCTGACATCAATGCTGACGGTTTGGTCGAGCGCGCCGTTCACAAATAACAGCAGTCCCGGCATGCCGTTCAGCATGGTTGGCTGCAAGCTGAACGCCTCGCCGCGCGCGGCGCCCTTGCGCACCAGCCCGGTGAAAAACCGCGCGGCGTTCTTGTCTCCAAAGATTGGATGCAGCGCGGAGAGTTTCACGCCGCCGCCATCGGCATAGACAACCACGTCGTCGGTCAACAACGACTGCAACCGCTCCGCATCGCCGCTCGCCGCCGCTTCAATGAAGCGCTGCAATAGCTCGCGATGCTGGGGCGGTGAGGACGTCCGGCCGGCGCGCTGCTGGCGCACGGCTTTGCGCGCGCGCGTAGCCAATTGCCGGCATGCCGCTTCTGATTTGCCGAGCGCTGCGGCGATATCCGCAAACGGCGTATCGAACACATCATGCAGCAAAAACGCCGCCCGCTCTGGCCCCGACAGACGCTCAAGCGTTAGCAAAAGCGCAAAGGAAAGGTCTTCGGCCAACTCCAGCGCCGTGTGCGGCGATAGCGCCTCTGCATCCGGCGCCGGCTCCGGCAGCCATGGGCCGACATAAACCTCACGCTTGGCGCGTGCTGATTTCAACCGGTCAAGACACAGCCGCGTCACCACGGTAACGAGAAACGCCTCGGTCGAACGGATGCTTTCGCGCTCGGCGCCGGCGTAACGCAGATACGCGTCCTGCAACACGTCTTCGGCGTCGGCGATCGAGCCGAGCATGCGATAGGCAAGCCCCATCAGCCGGCCGCGATGGGCGGCGATAGGATCGTCAGAGGTTTTGCCAGCCGTCACGCCGCCTCTTTTACAACATCCACAGGCGCGTCGTCGATACGCACCCGGGCGCAGGTTTTGGCAAAGCCGAGCGCAAGCTTGACCATCGGGTAGACCCGCCCAACCTGGACCGCCAGGGCGAGGTCAACCACGCCGGCATCGCCCCAGTGCGCACAAACCGCATCGCGAACCTCGTCTGCGCAGGGCGTGCGGCGGGTTATCGCATCGGCGAACTGGAACCCTAGCGCGGTATCAGCGTTCATCGCCGCACGATCGCGCTTCAGCACCGCTTCAATCTGGTCCGCAGCGACGCCCGCCTCAGACGACATGTTCACCACCAATTGCACGCAAGGCCCGCAATCTTCGGCAATCGCGCCGACCAGCTTGGCGGCGAAAACCGCGTCTTTGGGCGCCGCCTCGTTATGGCCGGCAAGCGCGGTGAGCTTGGCGAATTTAAAGAACGCCGCCGGCGAAGCATCCAGCATGTAACGCATATAGCCGACATCATAGCCGTACCGTTTGGAAAAACTTTTCAAACCAAGTCTGGCGAGAAACTTAAGCATGTCTTTGCCCTTTTTCCGGTAGAGCAACCCAAAGCGCGAGTGCTGCTGGCGCAACAATGCCAACCCACTCCAAAATGACGTAATGCGCATGCCCGCCTAGCAATCCAGCGACATGAATGAGCCCGTGGCCAAACAAAAACCCCGCCGCCGTAAGCGCCGCCGGCCAATATCGCGGGCGCCATGCGCGCGCAGCAAGCCCCGCTCCGGAAACCAGAAATGCAACGCCAATATCTGCGACAAAATGAAAATTATAAGGGCCGGTATCACTCGCGCCCGGCGTCGTCAGATACCATTGCTGACCGGCAATCAGCATAAACAAGCCATTGCCAATCGCCATCGCGCCGAGCAACCCGGCAATCCATCGCTTAACCATACAAAGCCTCCTGTTAGAGATAAGACGAGACAGGGGGCGGCAATGTGACAAGGGCGGGCGGAAATTATCGGTGCAACACGATAATCTCTTCGCCGCCATAGCGGGTGCGCGCGGTTTCCTTAAACCCGCATTTCTCCGCGACCCGGATCGAGGCCGTATGGGGCGGGTCGATGATGCACGACATCCGCGCGCCGCCAAAATGTTCATCGCCCCAGCGCACCGCCGCAAGAGCGGCTTCCGTCGCATAGCCCTTGCCAGAACTTGCCGGCGCCAACACCCAGCCGATTTCCGGCTCGCCCTTGAGCGACGGCGTGATCGGGCGTTTGTAATCGACAAACCCGACCTCGCCGATAAGCGCGCCGGTGGTTTTTTCTTCAACCGCCCAATAGCCAAACCCCATCATCGACCAGTGGCCGATCATCTTCAAAAACGTCGTCCAGGATTGCTCTTCGCTTTTGGGCTTGCCGCCAATGTAGCGGGTCACCTCCGCATCGGCCCACATCGTGCGAAAAAACGGGAAGTCATCGGCGGTAAATGCGCGCATGCGCAAGCGCTCGGTCTCTAAGGTCGGGACTGGCTGCATCATGATTATTTCTTTTCCAGCTTCGCCGCAGCGATATACTCATCTATTTGCGCGCGCAATACTTCCAGCGGCAAGCCGCCGCCGTTCAGCACCGCATCATGAAACGCGCGGATGTCGAAATCGTCGCCAAGCTCTCGTTCGGCTTTTGCGCGCAATTCCCAAATCGTCAGCTCACCCATCTTATAGGCCAGCGCCTGACCTGGCCAGGCGATATAGCGGTCAACTTCCGTGTTGACATTGTGCAGCGACAGCGCGGTGTTGGAAGCGAGATAGTCAACCGCCTGGTCGCGGGTCCAACCCTTGGCGTGCAGCCCGGTATCGATCACCAGCCGCGCCGCGCGCCACATCTCCCACGTCAAGCGGCCAAAATCATCATAAGGCGTTTGATAAACCCCCATCTCAACCCCAAGCTTTTCCGCATAAAGCCCCCAGCCCTCGCCAAACGCATGCGGATAAAACTCTTTGCGAAACGCCGGGACATTTTCAATCTCAAGCGCTAGCGCGGCTTGCAAAAGATGGCCCGGCGCCGCCTCATGCAGCGCCATCGCCGCCAGCTGATAGAGCGGGCGGTGTTCAAAATCATAAGTGTTGACCCAGAACTGACCGCCACGGTCGGCGTCTTTGGCGGCGCCGATATAGCGCGCGGTTGTATAGTTGGGCGCAATTTCCGCCGGCACTGGCTCTACTGAATAGGGCTGGCGCGGCAGTTTTCCGAAATAGCCCGGCAAGCGCCCGTCAATGTCCTTGGCGATCCACGCCGCTCGTTCCAGCAACGCTTCGGGCGATGTTGCATAGAACTGTTTGTCCGTACGCAGAAATTCCAAAAATTCTGCAAAGCTCCCGTCAAAGCCGGTCTCTTTGATGACGCCCGCCATTTCCTTGCGGATGCGCGCGACTTCCCGAAGCCCAAGCGCATGGATATCTTCCGCCGTCGCGTCGTCCAGCGTCGTATAATAGCGCAAGCGCGCGGTGTAATAGGCCTTGCCGTCCGGCAGCTCATAAGCGCCGAGCGTCTCGCGGGCGCCGGGCATATACTCGTCCTTCATAAACTCATAAAGCCGTTCAAAGGCCGGGATCACCGCTTGCTCAAGAGTTTTGCGTGCTTGTTTGCGCAACGCTTTCTGGCGGCGTTTTGAAATTGCCTTCGGCATGGTCTGAAACGGCGCAAAATAGGGGTGCGCTTCAGCGCTGTCGGTGATCTGGGCTTTAAAAGACGGCAAAATCTTCGGCAGAATTTCTTTTGGCTGGGTGAAGCCGTCGGCAAGCCCCTGGCGCATATTGGCGATGTTCTGGTCGATATAAGCGGGGAAACCAGCAAGGCGTTTGAGATAGTTGTCGTAGTCCTTCTCTGTACGGAACGGTGTTGAGCTGACGACATAGCCAAAATTGGTGTGAAACCCGGTATCGGCCAAAAACGGAATGCGCCAGGCGTCAAACCCCGCCTGTGTGATGTCATGCTTTAAAATAAAACCAAGCAGTTCAGCGTTAAGCCGCTCGTCGGCGCCGAGCGCTTCTTTGTCGATCGTATCAAGCCGCGCGGCAAAACCGGCCGCCGCCTCAGCGCGGCGCTGATAATCACCAGGCGCAACAGCCGGCATGCGGTCATTATAATCGGACACCCCCGAGCCGGTCGCAGACAACGGATGCTCGGCCATCTCATTGGCCCAATAGTCGTCGATCAACACGTTGAGATCATCAGCCGGCGCGGCCTGGGCGGCCGCGACCGAAAAAAGAATTGCGATCGTAATCAGCTTATACATTGCCTATCCTCCCTGGCGCGCGGCCGCAAAGCGCGATGCGTGATATCATGCCGAGCCCATTTATGCGAGGCGGGGTCAAAGCGTTTAGGATGTGCAGCTCGGCGCCCGTCTTATTGTAATCGCTCATTATAGCGTGCTTGTAAGGGCGAAAGATCGCCACGGACGGATATTTGCGAAGGATGAAAACCTGGCTTGAAAAAAGCAAAATATGGTAACGCCATTCGCCGCACGAGCCCAGGCCGAAAATAAAGGTAACCCACTAATTCACTCCACGTTTTTATCGTCAATCGCTTTTTTTCTATTTTTAGCACGGCGTTCAGGCGCACCATGATTTGCCTCATAAATATCCAACTTGTCAGCAACATCATTGAACACCGAAATAAATATCCCGGGCGCACTGCGCGCAGGACATCAAACGCTACTGTCCTATGTTCGATTTCTTCCAGAGCATGCCATGTCCAAAAATCCCGCACTTTGGAATTGGCGCCTTCAAAATAACCGAGGTCACCCACCACCTGGGAAGCGAGGATTGAAGTGAAATGTTCCATGCAGGCTGTTATGGCGAGATTTCTGTAGCAACCAAGTTTGTTTTCCGTCCAGTCTATCGTCTTGGCTTGCTTGGCTTCGAGCGCATCGACTTCATATCCCAAGCTGCGCAATCGTTGATTATATTTCTCATGTTCGCGTGCATGAATAGCCTCTTGGCCCTTAAAACCGTCTATCGATTTCAATAGTTCCGGGTCGTTAATGTCGTCACGCACGCGCAATATGGATCGGATGAACGCCCGCTCGCCCAGGGGAAACAAAACAGACAACGCGTCATAAAAAGCCGTTACACCCACTTTGCCGCTATGCCAGCGCCGCGGAATGTCATCGAAGTCGAACTTGATATCTCGGATATGAATTGCGTTAGCCAATGGCGAGCCCCGACCCCATTCGGACATTTCTAGCTTAAAGTCGTAACTTGAATGTTGCCAGCCGTTAAATTTAGGCTGAGGTTAGGCGCGCGCTATCCAGGACGGCGCGAATGCTGACAAACGCCCCTTCCATTTCCCGGCGTTCGCATTATGTTCACGCGCATGCCTGCCGGAAAAAAACATAGGGCCGGATATGACCCCAAGGCCAAGAGGCCGAAAACCCAGCCGACGACGCCGAAGGCCGATGTCGCGCGTGGCGCGTTCTCCGAGGCCGTTGCGCTTTATCATGAGCGCCTGGCGACGCCGCTGGACGAGTGGACGCCGCATCGCCCGGAACGCCCGAAACATTCGGGCCTGGCTAACCCCTTGCGCGTGGTCGCTGACTATCAGCCGGCCGGCGACCAGCCGGCGGCGATCCATGAACTGACGCAGGGGCTGCGCAACGACGAGTTCGACCAGGTGCTGCTCGGCGCCACCGCCACCGGCAAGACTTTTACCATGGCCAAAATCATCGAGGCGACGCAGCGTCCGGCGCTGGTTCTGGCGCCCAACAAGACGCTCGCCGCCCAGCTTTATGGCGAGTTTAAAGCGTTCTTTCCCGACAATGCGGTTGAATATTTCGTTTCCTATTACGATTACTATCAGCCCGAGGCTTATGTTCCGCGTACGGACACCTATATCGAAAAAGAAAGCTCAATAAACGAGCAAATCGACCGCATGCGCCATGCGGCAACGCGCGCCTTGCTGGAGCGCGACGATGTGGTGATTGTCGCCTCGGTCAGTTGCATTTACGGCATCGGCTCGGTCGAAACCTATACGGCGCTGACGTTCTCGCTGAAGGTGGGCGAAACGATTGAACGCAAAAAACTCCTCGCCGACCTCGTCGCCCTGCAATATCGCCGCAACGACAACGCGTTTGCGCGCGGGTGTTTCCGGGCGCGCGGCGATATCATTGAGGTGTTTCCGGCGCACTACGAAGACCGCGCCTGGCGCATTTCTCTGTTTGGCGACGAGATTGAAGAGATCACCGAATTTGACCCGCTGACGGGACAGAAAACCGGCGCACTTGAACAGGTCATGCTCTACGCCAATTCGCACTATGTCACACCGCGCCCGACGCTCAACCAGGCGATGATTGGCATCAAGAAGGAATTGAACCAGACCTTGCCGATCATGCTCGAGGAAGGACGCCTGCTGGAAGCCCAACGCCTTGAGCAGCGCGTGCAGTTTGACCTTGAGATGATGGCGGCGACGGGCGCCTGCGCCGGGATTGAAAATTATTCCCGCTATCTCACCGGCCGCCAACCGGGCGAGCCGCCGCCGACCTTGTTTGAATATTTACCGGAAAATGCGCTGGTGTTTTGTGATGAAAGCCACGTCACCGTGCCGCAAATCGGGGCGATGTTTCGCGGCGACTTTAACCGCAAGCGCACGCTCGCCGAATATGGCTTCCGCCTGCCCTCCTGCATGGATAACCGGCCGCTGAAATTTGAAGAATGGGAAAAGATGCGTCCACAGACGGTGCATTTTTCCGCCACGCCCGGCGCGTGGGAGTTAAACCAGACCGGCGGCGTCTTTACTGAACAGGTCATCCGCCCGACCGGCCTGGTCGATCCGGAAGTTGAAATCCGCCCGGTGACGGGAGATAAGCAAAACCAGGTCGATGACGTGATCGCCGAATGCAAGGCGGTGGCAAAACAGGGCGGCCGGGTTCTGGTCACCACGCTCACCAAGCGCATGTCCGAGGACCTTACCGAATATATGCACGAACAGGGCGTGCGCGTGCGCTATATGCATTCCGACATCGACACTCTGGAGCGCATCGAGATTATCCGCGACTTGCGCCTTGGCGCGTTTGACGTGCTGGTCGGCATCAACCTGTTGCGCGAAGGGCTCGACATTCCAGAATGTCGGCTGGTCGCCATCCTCGACGCCGACAAGGAGGGTTTCTTGCGTTCCGAGACGTCGCTGATCCAGACCATCGGCCGCGCCGCGCGCAATGTTGACGGCCGTGTTATTCTCTATGCGGACCGTATCACCGGGTCCATGGAGCGGGCGATCGGCGAGACTGACCGGCGGCGCGAAAAACAACTCGCCCACAACAAAGCCCATGGCGTCACGCCGGAAAGCACCAAAGCGGCCATCGCCGACATCGCCAGTTCAAACGACGAAGGCAAAAAAGCCGCCGCCGGGCAGACGTTTGTGGGGCATAGAGGGTTCAAAGCCGCCCGCGCCGGCGCCAGCCTAGGCGAAGACAGCCAGGACTTCCTGGCCCCAGGCCACAACCTAAAAACCCACCTCGCCGCCCTGGAAAAACAAATGCGCGACGCCGCGGCGAATTTGGAGTTCGAGGAAGCGGGACGGGTTCGCGATGAGATTAGAAGGCTGCAAGAGGTTGAGCTGGCGGTGGCGGACGACCCGCTGGCGCGGCAGTCGGTGATTGATGCGCGGGTTGAGGAGGCGAGTGAGGGGAGGATTAAGAAGAGCGAGGGGACGGTTAGTAATGTGCGGAGTAAGCCTCGAGGGGCGAAGAATAGGAGACGTTAGCATTGTCTAACCCATTAGAATGTATGGCGGCATTTTGGAGTAGCCTAAACCCCACTCTTCAATCTACTCTTCTAACCAATGTTACCACAGTCGCGATCGCTGTCGCAGGGGCGATAGTTGTTCTTTTGCGCATTGGTCACGAAGCAAAGAACGTCATCAACCAAAACAAACAGAACGAGGCGCAAAAATTAAAACTGCGCGTTTATGAGGAGGTTGCGACGAAATACGAGCAATCCTCAGATTCTATCGTCAGCCTTTTGGATTTCATTCGTACGCTTCTTCTCGAATTAGAAGCATACTCAAAAAGTGAAAACAAAACCGACGATTATCGCCGCATCAACTCGCGCACAGTAGAAATGATTAAGACTAAAACGCTCGAAAGTAGCGCGACGACAGCTATGTATGGCGCATTGGAAAAATGGGAGATTATCGACCCTCGGTTTCATGTGTTTAAAGTTGCATTTTCCGCTATCTCTCATGAAATAGGGGAGGCATATGGCGAATTATATTTCAAAGTATACACTAGAATGCCCGTGGAATTTTCTTCCAACGCGAGCAACAATGTTTTGATGCCTCCCAAACCATTGTCCCCTGCAGAATTAACAGAAATCACCGAAATTGGTGAACGATTAGTCGCTGCGCTGAATAACTTCCTCGCATATGTTTTCGACCTTAGGGTTGAAATGCAAAACCTATTGCTTGGCGACCTCTTTGCGCCACACAAGGCTCGCACTCGAATACCTAAAGATAAGAGCCTCATAGTTATATCCTTAGAGTCTGTCCGGGAATTCAGGATCTGGCCAATCGTCGGACGCATAGTTTTATCATTGCCAGGCGCATAAAGGTCAATGTTGTAGCGGCGTATCGTTCGTGATCCATGGAAAGCCTGCGATTTATACCGAGCCATGC
>JAJFFZ010000200.1 GCA_021776395.1 Hyphococcus sp.
TTCCCCCGTTTACGGGGGAAGTGTCACCGAAGGTGACGAAGGGGGGTCTTCGCCATTTGAATTCCGCACCAACTCTAACCAGTTCGGACACTAACAACATTCCCCGGATCGCGCGCCAGCATCTCGCGCCCAATCGGATAAACCCCTTCAGCGCCCATCACCCAGGCGGTGAAGCTGTCAAACAACGGCGCATAGGCCGCATCAAGCACGTTCAGCCCGCCGGTATAAGCGCCTATTGCCGGCATGATGATGCGTTGGTTATCTTCGCCGCCGACCGCAAAACAACGCCTACGGAGCATGCGTCCCTCGGCGGCGACCCGTGCGCAAGGATGGAGGTGGCCGGCGATTTCTCCGGGCGCGGCGCCAGCTTGCGGCTCATGGCGGAAAATCAACGGGCCGATCTGCTTTTCATGCACAGTCTCGGCAACAAACCGCGCCGACGGCGCCGGATCGTGATTGCCTAAAATCCACAGCCAGTCACTCTGGCGCAGCAGCGTTTGCAGCGTGTCGGCGTCCTGGCTCTCCATCCGCGCCTCCGCCTCGCGATCATGAAACGCATCGCCAAGGGAAATCACGCAAGCGGGGTTATATTTCTTGACCAGCGCCGCCAGCCGCATCAGTGTCGTGCGCGTATCATAAGGCGGCAACATCACGCCGCGCGCCGCAAAGCTCGATCCCTTTTCGAAATGCAAGTCCGAGACAATCAGCGTTTCGCGCGCACGCCAATAGAGAGCGCCGAGGGGGTCGGGCGTCAGGTTTTCTCCGTTGATAAAAATATTGGTTGTCTGCACGATGCGCAGGATGGGGGGATTACTGTCAGAAGGGAAGAGCCAACCCCCTCTCCACTGTCATTACCGGACTTGTTCCGGTAATCCAGAGGCCCACTCGACATTTTTTCAGACTGGATTACCGGGACAAGCCCGGTAATGACATCATCGAAAAATGCTACCTAACCCATCGCCGCGGCAATGAGATCGGCGGAGGCGGTTTTCAACATGGCTTCGCTGGCGTCCTTGGCGACGTTCTCGCGGCCGATTTCCAGCATCACCGGCACCGCCAGCGGCGAGACCTGTACCAGCGCAGCGTGATCGATGTGGGTTTGCACTCGCGCCAGCAGTGCTTGCAGGCGTTTGAGGTCTAGAAACCCGCTCGATGCATCCGCCCACGCCGCCCGCATCAACAGATGCTCCGGCTCATGCTCACGCAACACGTCGTAAATGAGGTCCGCTGAGAAAGCGATTTGTCGGCCGGTTTTTTCCTGACCGGGATATTTGCGCTCAATCAGCCCGGCGATCACTGCGCAATTTCTGAAAGTGCGTTTCATCAACACAGCTTCGGCAAGCCAGCTTTCGAGATCGTCGCCGAGCATGTCCTCGTCAAACAGCGCCGCCATATCAACGTCGCTCATATCCTGACGGCTCCATATGGACAGCGCATATTCGGTTGGCGCAAAACCAATCGGCTGTTTGCCAAGCCGCTCCAGCCGGCGCGTCAGCAACATCGCCAGGGTCTGGTGCGCCAGCCATCCGTCAAACGGATAGCAAACCAGAAAATACCTGTCCTGATACGGAAAGGTCTCAATCAGCATTTGGCCGGGCTTGGGAATGCGCGCTACCTCGCGCTGTTTTTCCAGCCAGACGCGCACCTGCTCCGGATAGGCGCTCCAGCTTTCCGGGTCAGACAGCATCGCGCGCACGCGTTCTGCCAGATAGGTCGACCACGGAAATTTATTGCCGCCCCAGGTCGGAATGCGCGGCGCCTCGCTCACCGTGCGCGAGACAATCGCGTCGCCGCCCTCAATGCGTTCCAGCCGCAAAATTTCGCCGGCAAAATAAAACGCATCGCCCGGCGTCAGGCTTTCGAAGAACCACTCTTCGAGCGTGCCTAATTTGCGTCCCGCGCGCAAAGGCGCGCTCTTATTATTTGGGCCGCCTTCGCGGCCCGCGCGCAAAGCCCCCTTCCCGCTCCCCAGCCGCACATTCAGCGCCGGCGCCTCAACGATGGTTCCGACATTCATCTTATATTGCTGCGCCGCGCGGCCGTCGCGGGCGGCGTATAGCCCGCCCGGGGTTTTGACAATCCGGCAGTAGCGGTCATAGCGCTTCAGCGCATAGCCGCCGGTGGCGACGAAGGCGACGGCGTCGTCAAAGTCCTTGCGCGTAAGGCTTGCATAGGGCGCGGCGGAGCATATCTCCGTATAAAGAGCATTGGCGTCAAAAGGCGCCGCGCATGCCATGCCGAGAATATGTTGCGCCAACACAGCAAGCTTTCCTACTCGCGGCGGGGCGCCAGCGAGCGCGCCCTCGACTATCGCCTGTTTCGCGGCGATGCATTCGAGCACCTCCATGCGGTTTGCCGGCACAAGCAGCGCCCGGCTCGGCTCGTTCATGCGGTGATTGGCTCTGCCGATGCGCTGGGTAAGGCGGCTGGCGCCTTTCGGCGCGCCCATCTGAATGACGAGATCAACATCGCCCCAGTCAATGCCGAGATCAAGCGTCGATGTGGCGACCACGGCGCGCAATCGCCCCGCCACCATCGCCGCCTCAACCTTACGGCGGCGTTCAACCTCCAGCGATCCGTGATGCAGCGCGATCGGCAGATTGTCGTCGTTCAACCGCCACAGCGCCGCGAATGTCGCCTCGGCCTGGCTGCGGGTGTTGACGAAAACCAGCGTCAGCCCGGCGCTTTTGATTGCCGCATAGACGTCCATCCCTGCAGGCCGCCCGGAATGTCCGGACCACGGGATGCGCTCTTGGGAAACCAGAACATCGACCTGCGGCCTGGCGCCGGCGGCGGCGCGAATGAGTTTGGCTGACGTCACGCCGGGGGTGTTTTGCGGCGTCAGATAATCGATGAGCGGGCGCGCATCAGGCACTGTGGCCGATAGCCCCGCCATGCGCATTTGCGGCGCCAGCACGCGCAGCCGCGCCAACGCCAGCGACAACAAATGCCCGCGCTTGTTGGGGATCAGCGCATGCAGCTCATCAAGGATGACGCGGTGCAGGCCTTTGAAATATTTGGCGGCGTCCGGCGATGCGAGCAGCAGCGACAGGCTTTCCGGCGTGGTCATCAAAATATCGGGCGGTTGATGTTTCTGGCGCAAGCGGCGCGATGGCGGCGTGTCGCCGGTGCGGGTCTCAATCGCGATATCGAGGCCCATCTCTTTGACCGGCGTTTGCAGGTTGCGGGCAATATCGACAGCCAGCGCTTTTAACGGCGAGATATAAAGCGTGTGCAGGCGGCCCTCACGCGGAACGTTGCGCCCATCCAGCGCAATCAGGCTCGGCAAAAAACCCGCCAGCGTCTTGCCGCCGCCGGTGGGCGCAATCAACAGGTGCGAGAGCCCCGCGCGATCCGCAACAACGCACTCAAGCTGGTGCGGACGCGGACGCCAACCCCGCGACGCAAACCAGTCCGCAAATTTGGGCGGCAAAGCTATTTCAGAATGTTCTGGACCATCGAGCATTGGGGCAGGATAAGGCCGTGGCCGCAGTGCTCAATAGACAATACCGTCTTTTTGCTACTCTCGAATTGAAGGTTCGTAATACAAGACCATCTCACTGAACTGTTCGCGCTCTCGGCACTGCGGCATTTTGTGTTCTTTCATACAGTCTTTTTGACGTTGTTGTTCGCCCCATTCTTCGCCGATTGCTTTCAAATCAATCGTTGTGCAGGCTGGTAAAAGAACAATAGCGGCAAGGATGATGGGTTTGGCAAATCTATATCTCATCGTCCACTCCTCTCACAAATTCGAGAATGTCGCCGGGCTGGCAGTCCAGCACGTCGCAGATTTTTACGAGCGTATCGAAACGAACGCCTTTGACTTTGTTGGTTTTGATCATGGATAGCGCCTGCTCGGTTACGCCGACCCTGGCGGATAATTCCTTCAGCCGCATTTTTCGTTTTGCGAGCATGACGTCGAGGTTGATAACAATTTTCATAAAGCGCCTGCCTATAGAAACCCTTCGTTTTCATCTTTCGCCTGCTTTCCTTCCATAAAAACATGGGCGACGAAAACGAGAAGCAGCGCCATAAAGAACGCCTTCAATTCAGTTGATCCGAGCTGTATAGACAATGCACCCTGATGCGCTGGGTCACTCATAGAAAAAATCGCGATCAGACCTGTTCTTTGGGCGATCGCGAAAAACACCATCACGAGGCTTACCCAAGCAAAACGATGAAAACCCACGACAGCGCGGTCAGACAATGACCGCCCCATGGCAGCCTCCAAAAAGGTTTGGCGCAGGCCCAGCAGACCATAGGCTTGGATCGCCGCGCCGATGAAAAACAGGCAGAAACCGGCGAGCCGCGCGCCTGCACTGAGACTGGCAAGATCAAAGGCATATTGAAGGTTTCCGGAAGCAAACGGCGCCAACTGACCCCAGAACATCCAGATGGCGGCGGCGACTATTGGCAGCGCAATCGCCCCCAAAAGCGCGACGAATGCAAGGACAGTCGCCAGGCGGCGAGATGGATGCGCTCTCAACATAATAATCCTAGTTTTAGCTTCATAAATTCAAGTAACACTTGCATTTTTAAATGTAAAAGGTTAAATCTACCTGACTCAAAGGAGGCTAATCATGAGGATACTTACCGTCGTCGCTATAGTCAGTATTGCGGCGCTTTCGCCCGCCCAGGCACAACAGCTAACAGTTCAGGAAGTGCTCGATATCAAGAACCGGGCGACCACAGGCGCCTTCGGCGGGCGCGCCGAATGGAATGCTCTCGCTTTTTATTTCCAGGGCGTCATTGAAGGGGCAGTTGGCTACCAGCTGACGCTCACTGAACAGGGAAAGTCACCGCTGTTTTGCCCGCCACGCGGCAAAGGCTATACTGTTGAAGAAATGATCCGCTTTCTAAATAAAAGTACAACGGATGACCGATCACGTCCTGCTTCTCTTGTAATCATGGAGTCCTATGGGCGCGAATATCCATGTCACTAACAAACATCATTAGCGCGGGCGGCCAATATGCCCTTTATCTAGCCGCTACCCGACGACCTTTTCCCCTACACGGCCCCAACAATATTCAGGCCGGCCCGCCGAAGCGGACCGGCCTGAGATTTCAGAACGTCTTGTCGCCCTAAAGGTTCTGCGCGCCAACCATGGCGAACAGCATTGGTATCGACAATAGCGTGTTGGTCCGTGAAAAGAGCATCGCGATTTTACCGGCCTTGGCTTTGTCGTCGGCGGCGATGTCGGGATATTTGTTATCGATGTTGAGGGCTTTTTGCTGGTTTGGCCAGATGATGAACCAGACATTGAACCACATGATAATCCCGAACCACATACCGATGCCAATCAACACTTGGTTGCGCACGAACCCTTCGGCTAGGCCAAGCGTCAGCGCATTGATAAGATAGCCGTTGAGCATGCCTAAAATCAGCCCGGTGACGATGGTTCCCATCGCCCCCCAGCGAAACCAGAACAGCGCCTTGGGTGCAATATGTTTGCCGATCGCCGGTTTTTGATCGTCAGGAATGCTCGGCATGGTCGGGATCTGGACGAAGTTGAAATACCATAACAGGCCGATCCACATGACCGCGGACAGAACATGCAGCCACCGAAACAGGAACAGCCAGAAATGCCCGTCAATCGTCCCGCCCCAGGCGGCGACATAAAGAATGAAGAGCAATATTGTGAGGACGCAGCCCACCAATACCGTGTTGCGCAAACTCGATAATATCGACGCCATGTGTAGATCTCCCGTTTCGTGCTGTCCGGCGCCGGCCTGCTGGCGGCGGCGCGGTTGTTGTCTGCAAAATCACAATCGTAACAAACGATTAGAGCGTGAGTCTGGCGCGCCTGACAAGGGTGAATGGACGTGGCGCTAAGGCATATTTCGCCCCTGGTGCTTATGGGCCCCGAATTACCGCTTCTCAGATCGGACAAGTCAGACAATAATCACCACTAATAACCCCGATCAGGGGGCCGCCAGCAACGGGCCGCGCTGCCCCTATCAGGAAATTCTCCCCATGACCCCACAACAGCCCGGCGACAAGTCGGGACCCCCGCAATGGTCCTCGCGATATACGTTCCTGATGGCGGCGGTCGGCGCGGCGGTTGGGCTTGGCAATCTGTGGCGGTTTCCGTTCCAGACAGGGCAGAACGGCGGCTCGGCGTTTGTGCTGGTCTATCTCATCTGCGTCGCCTTCATCGTCTATCCGATCCTGATCGGCGAGATTGCCTTCGGCCGCCGCAAGGGACTGTCCGCTGTCGGATCAACCCGCGAGCTGGCCAAAGACGTCGGCGCCTCGCCCCTATGGGGCGTGATCGGACTGATCGGCATCCTGGCGAGCTACATGGTGCTCACCACCTATAGCGTTATCGCCGGGCGGATTATTTCCTATTCGGTGATGTCGTTCGCCGGAGAGTTTGCCAACACCGAACCGGAAGCGCCGCGCTCGCTCTATGACGGAACCGGGCACGCGATTTTCTGGCACACGGTCTTTATCGCCATCACCGCGCTGATTGTCTCGCGCGGGCTGATCAAAGGCGTTGAGCGGATGGTGACGATTTTAATGCCGCTGTTTTTTGCGATGCTCGCGGGGCTTAGCATATATGCGCTGAGCACCGGCGCCGCGGGCGCGGCGATCAACTATCTGTTTGCGCCCCGGTTTAACGAGTTAACGCCCGATGTCCTGCTCGCGGCCATGGGCCAGGCGTTTTATTCCATGGCCGTCGGCTCGGCGGCGATGATCACTTACGGCGCCTATCTCAATCGAAAAGAAAATATCGCCGAGAACAGCGCGATTATCGCTGGCGCCGACACAATTGTCGCACTGGTCGCGGGGCTTATGATCTTTCCCGTCGTGTTCGCCTTCAGCCTCGATCCGACCGCCGGCATGGGGTTGATTTTCAGCGCCCTGCCCGCAGTCTTTGCCGGCATGCCGGCGGGGTCGATCATCGGCGGGTTATTCTTCTTCCTCGCCTTCATTGCAGCACTTACAACATCAATCAGCATGCTGTTGATTACCGTGGTCTTCATCGAGGAATGGTGGGGCTGGAGCCGTATCAAATCGGTTGTCATTCTTGCGATTGTCGCCTGGGCGGCGGGCGCGGCGAGCGTATCGGTGCACGGGTTGGCGGAAATGATCGACTTCCTCGCCGGCAATATATTCCTGCCGCTCGGCGGATTACTAGGCGCAATCCTTGTCGGCTGGATCGTGCCGCGCGCGGTCATGCGCGATGAGTTGCACAATTCCAGCAGTAAGTTTTTCAGCTACTGGCGGTTTTTAATCCGCTATCTCGCGCCAGTGGCGGTTGCGGTGATTTTGGTACTGGGGGTTGCTGCGAAGTTTTGACGGAAGTCCGGTCTCCGGATTGCGCAGGCGCCTTATACCAAAGGCCAAAAAGGATGATCGTTGGTATAAGGTTGAACTTGGCGCAAGGCTCTTTCTTCCCCCGCTTGCGGGGGGTCAAAAGTATACTTTTGACGGCCGCAAAGCGGTCGAAGGGGGCTCTTCTCCACAAAGAAACTGAAGCGTTTGCGTATGCCGAAACTCTGCAAGACCCCTCCGTCAGCTTCGCTGACACCTCCCCCGTAAACGGGGGAGGAATACCAAAGGCAAAATGAGAGACGCATTTTTCACTTTGGCGCTACTCCAGCGCGTGCTGCTCGCCGCCCTATCAACCGGGCTTCATGATCATCTTGTGAATGGAAACGATATAGGCGACCGCCTTAACGTCGCCTTTGGCAGCATTGGCAAATGAACCTTCAAGTTCCTCAAGGGCTTTGCGCCCCTGTTCGCTCTTTCCCATAGTCGTGCGTAATTCATCGATCATCCGCGCGGTATCTTCTGGGGTAAGATCGGCGCTTTGCATGCGCGCCTTGTCTCGATTTTCCTCTATGGTCTCACGAAACGCCCTGATGACAATGTCCTCTTTGGCGTTAAGGGCGTCAATGGAATCCACGGAAATGACTTTGTTGGCGTGTTTGTGGACATCCTCGCTGGAAATAGATTTTAACAAAGCGAGCAGCCCGACAAGGTCGCCCGCGCACTCATTGAGGTGTTCGGCGTTTAATATGTTGCCGGTATGGACATATAAAAGCCGCCAGCTTTCGGGCAGTTTTTTTTCAGAGGCCGCGACGTCCTTGGTGATCCTGATATAGTTCAGGAAACGCCCAGCCGAACCTTTCAGGGTTTCGATGAGTTGCTGTTTTTCGTTTTCAAATCGCAAATCTAGGTTTTTGCGCGCCCCGGTTTGCGCAACAGACGCCCGCGAGACCATCAGCTCAAGGAGAATGCGCGCTTCCTGCAAGCCATCGACGATTTCGGTTTCCCGGCGATATTCCGCCGACTGCATATAAAGCGCGATGACGAGACCGATCGTGGCGATAATCAACGCAAGCGACGCACTGACAGCGTTTGAGTTTTCCGCGTTGCCGGTAACCAGATTGCCCACCGGGAGAAACAACAGCGCAAAACTCACCGCAACAGCCGTTAGCGCCAGTATCAATACTAATAGTGTAAGGAAGTTCAGTCTTTTCTTCATCGTCGCCCCTCGGTCTTTGCAAAATCTCAGCGGGAGGCGTTACTCCCGCGCTTCCGTTTCCAGCGCCAGCGCGTGCAGCTCGCCGCCCATGCGGCCTTTGAGGGCTTTGTAGACCAGTTGATGTTGCTGGATGCGGGTTTTGTCGTTGAACGCCGCCGAGATGATGCGGGCGCGATAGTGATCGCCGTCGCCGGCGAGGTCCTCGATTTCGATGTCCGCATCGGGCATGGCGTCGAGAATGAGCTTTTTGATATCTTCAGCGGCCATCGGCATCGGCAAGGTCTCCTTTTCCATTGCGGCATTCATATAGTCCGGCAGCGCGGCTTCCCAAAGATCGCTGAGATCTAGCAGCGACAGGGCGTCGGTCTCGTCGAGCAAAATATCCGGCCCGCCGAAGCGGCCCAGCTTTGACGCCTGAACGCCGGCCATGGCTGATTTTAGCAATAGCGTGTCGGCGGCGGATGGCGATGCGGCAACGAGATAGCGCGCCTGGTCTTCGCCGAACCAGAACGCGGCTTTGCGTTGCTTGACCGGGGTTGCCAGATTAAGCCCGCGCCCCGCCGCCAGCGCCATTTCCGCTGCCGCCACCAGCAAGCCGCCATCAGAAACATCGTGGCAGGCGGTAACCAGGCCTTCATCAATCAGCTTACGGATTAACTCGCCGGTCTTGCGTTCAGCGTCGAGGTCAACCGGCGGCGGCGCGCCGTCTTCCATCGCGAACAGCTCGCGCAAATATAGCGACTGGCCAAGCCATCCGCGCGTCACGCCAATCGCGATCAGCTCCTCGCCCGCTTCCGCGCCGCCAATGCGCACCGCCTTGGAGACATCTTCCAAAACGCCAACGCCGCCGATTGCCGGGGTCGGCGCAATCGCCTCGCCATTGGTTTCATTATAAAGCGAGACATTGCCGGAGACCACCGGGTAGCCGAGCGCCTCGCAAGCCTCAGCGATGCCGTCAATGGCGCCGACAAACTGCGCCATGATTTCCGGGCGTTCGGGATTGCCGAAGTTAAGGCAATTGGTAATCGCCAACGGCGCGGCGCCAGTTGCGCAAATATTGCGATAGGTTTCGGCCACCGCCTGCTTGGCGCCTTCATGGGGGTCGGCCCTGACATAGCGCGGCGTCACATCGGTAGTGATCGCCAACGCCCGCGCGGTTCCATGGACACGCACCAGCGCCGCGTCGCCGCCGGGCGCGATCACCGTGTCGCCCATCACCGAGTGGTCATATTGCTCCCAGATCCAGCGGCGCGAACACAAATCCGGCGCGGTCATCAGCTTGGCCAGCGCCGTCAGCATGGTGTCGCCGCCGGCGGTCTCGGCGAGCGTTGCGGTTTCTTCGTTGTGCTCAACCTTCGCGCTCTCAACCATGCCCGATGCGGCGAGGTTGGATGCAGCTTCCTCAAACCCTGAAAAGGCGACGCCTTCCGGTTTTGAGCGGGCATAAATCCGCGCCTCGCCGGCGCTGATTGTCAAACCCACGGCGTCCACCAAATCACCGTCGCTGAGCCGGTCGCCGATCAGCGCATCGGCAATGACGCGCATTTCCGCCTCGCTTTTGCCGGGCGCTTTGAGGACGGCTTGCGCTTCGCGATAAGTTACCGTCGGGTCTTCCAGCGGCGCGGGCTTTTCAAGCGCGCTATGGGGCCGGTCATAATTCGGCGCGCCATCGGCCAGCGGCGGCACCGGTAAATCCGCGGCGATCTCGCCTTTGTGGTTGATCACCAGCCGGCCAGTGTCCGTAGTGACGCCGATGACCGCGAAATCAACGCCCCATTTATCGAAGATCGCCCGGGCGCTCTCTTCTTCACCGGGCTTCAGCACCATCAGCATGCGCTCCTGGCTTTCCGACAGCAGCATCTCATAGGCGGTCATGTTGTCTTCGCGCTGGGGAACCGCATCGAGATCAAGCTCAAACCCGCCCCCACCTTTCGCCGCCATCTCAACCGATGAAGAGGTGAGCCCCGCCGCGCCCATATCCTGAATGGCGATAATTGCATCGGACGCCATCAGCTCCAGACAGGCCTCAAGAAGAAGCTTTTCCGTAAACGGATCGCCGACCTGCACGGTCGGGCGTTTTTCATCCGAGGCGTCGTCAAACTCGGCCGAGGCCATGGTCGCGCCGTGGATGCCGTCGCGGCCGGTCTTGGAGCCGACATAAACCACCGGATTGCCGGCGCCGCGGGCGGCGGAATAAAAAATCTTGTGCTTTTCGGCGACGCCCACCGTCATCGCATTGACTAAAATGTTGCCATTATAGCCGTCGTGAAAGTTGGTCTCGCCGCCGACCGTCGGCACGCCCATGCAATTGCCGTAGCCGCCAATCCCGGCGACCACGCCGGACACCAGATGCCGGGTTTTGGGATGGCCCCAGCCGCCAAAGCGCAGCGCATTCAGGTTCGCCACGGGCCGCGCGCCCATGGTGAAGACATCGCGCATAATCCCGCCGACGCCGGTCGCCGCGCCCTGATAGGGTTCAATAAAAGACGGGTGGTTGTGGCTTTCCATCTTGAAGATGGCGGCGAGGCCTTCGCCAATATCGATAACGCCGGCATTCTCGCCCGGACCGCAAATCACCCACGGCGCGCTGGTGGGGAGCTTTTTCAGATGCCTGCGTGAGGATTTATAAGAACAATGCTCCGACCACATCACCGAGAACACGCCCAGCTCAACCAGATTCGGCGCACGGCCCATATGCTCCCTGACGCGGTCATATTCTTCCGGCGTCAGGCCATGCTCGGCGACAATTTCGGGGGTGATGGTCGTCATGAAAGTTCCTGTAGTCTGGCGGGGCGATCTGCCCCGCAGATAATCGGCGTTCGCGCCGCGTTAGTGATTAAGGCAAACCCCATATGCCGAATACGGGTTCAATATGCCAGTTGATCGATCCGTGCAAATCAATGCGCGTCTGGTCAGCGCTGCTTGTAGAGATAATCGTCAGCAAGCCCCAAGCGGCGGCAAGATTGCGCCGCCGGGCCGGAGCGCAATATCAGCCGATCCGCGCGCCTTGCCATCCGCCGCACAACACGCCGTTCAAACGGGCGCAGCCCGTAGCTTTTGTCCAGCCCGAGAATATCCCGGACGTCGCCGGGAATAATATCGACGGCGGCGCGAACAAGCGAATGTTGCGCGAGCTGCGCGGGCTGCGGGAACGCTGGCGCTTTCTTCATGATGGATAAAAACTCAAAGATAATATCCGAACGTTCAAACCGCGGCTTCATGGCGGCGAAAAGTTCGTGCAGGTCCTCAAGCGACGCCGGCGCGTCGGTCGCGCCATAAAGCGCCGCCGTGGTTTGGCCTTCTCTATAGTATCGGTTTTGATCGTCGTTACTGAGCGGCGCTACATAAGAGGAGTAGGCTTCGAGAAATCCGAACCCCGCCGTTGCCTGCACCCAGGTGAGGAGCGTGGGGTCGCTCGCGGCATAAGGCTCGCCCGATGGGGTGACGCCAGCGATGGCGCCATGGCGACGGTTGACGCCGTCGATCATCGCCCGCGCAACGCTCTGCGCGCCATAGACCGTCACCATCGCCGCCAACCCGGTGCGTTTCAGTCTGGTAACCGGATCGCTCCGGAAAGACGTGTTGTCCCAAACGCCCGACCGCACCCGCGGCTCGGCGAATTCCAAAATCACCGCCGCGACGCCGCCGATAAAAAGCGAAACCGGATTTTTAAATATCCGCCATGAAACTGAAGCCGGCCCATTGATCGCCGGCTCCCCGCAAGGCGTGGCAAAATCAACGCTTAAAAGCCGGTCATCTTTAAGATAGACTGCCGCCGCCTGGTCAAGGCGCTTTTCAATCGTCCGCTTAACCCGCGTTTTTAGCGCCGTTACCGGCATGAACGCCACCTACCCTTCAACGCCCGTCCCCAGCCTTACTATAGCGAAAAACTGAGCCCAACTGTGGCAATAGGGCGACGGTTTCGAGTTCATTCACATTGGCGCGAATGGGCTTGATGTTCGTGTCAGATCGGCTACCGCTAGCGGCAGGATCGAAAAAGGCGCCATGATGAACATTCAGGACAATGTAAAAGACTATTACGGCAAGGTGCTGACCGCGACGTCGGACCTTAAGACCAGCGCCTGCTGCACCATGGACGCGCCGCCGGATTATCTCAAAACCGTGCTCGCCAATATTCACCCGGAAGTGGCCGCGCGATATTATGGCTGCGGGCTGGTGGCGCCGCTGGCGCTTGAAGGCGCGCGCGTTCTCGACCTTGGTTCCGGCTCCGGTCAGGACGCCTATGCGCTGGCTCAGCTGGTCGGCGCAGAGGGTGCGGTGATCGGCGTTGATATGACGCCCGAACAGCTCGCCGTGGCGCGGGAGCATCTAGATTGGCATACGGAGAAATTCGGCTTTGCTAATGTTCGCTTCATCGAGGGCGATATTGAAAACCTTGAGGCGCTGGCGCTGGAGCCGGCCAGTTTCGATGTCATTATATCCAATTGCGTGATTAATCTGGTTGCAGACAAAGCCAAGGTGTTCCGCAGCGCGCACGGGTTGCTGAAGCCGGGCGGCGAATTTTACTTCTCCGACGTCTATGCTGACCGCCGGCTGCCGGAATCTCTGCGCCATGACCCGGTGGCGCAAGGCGAATGTCTCGGCGGCGCGCTTTACTGGAATGATTTTTTAAATATCGCCAAGGCGGCAAGCTTTGCCGACCCCCGGCTGGTGAGCGATGAGCCGATTGAAATCAACAATCGCGCCCTGCGCGAAAGGCTCGGCCAGGCGAGGTTTCATTCCGCAACCTATCGCCTGTTCAAAATCGACGGGCTGGAGCCGGCTTGTGAAGATTATGGCCAGGCCGTGATCTATCAAGGCGGGCTCGCCCATAGCGACGACGCGCTAATCCTGGACAGCCATCACCTTATTGAAAAAGGCCGGGTGTTTCCCGTCTGCGGAAATACCTACCGTATGCTGAAGGAAAGCCGCTTTGCGCCCTATTTCGATTTCATCGGCGACAGTTCCACACATTACGGAATTTTTCCAGACTGCGGGACGGCGTCACCGTTTGGGCAGGGCGCCACGGAGGCCAAGGATGGCAATGCGTGTTGTTAAATTCCATTAGATCTTCAGCGAAAATTCAGATTCAAGTCAAACTCCCCCGCTCATCCCCGCGAAAGCGGGGATCCAGAACAGCGCGCGCCGGACGTGGCTCTGGATCCCCGCTTTCGCGGGGATGAGCGGAAGGTTGTGTGTGGCTCAGGTTTTTCGCCCGGCGCTCTAGTCACTATTATCGATAACAATAATTTCTGCATCGCACGAATTCTGAATTCGCCTAACAGCGGCCTTACAACCGCTTTTGCTTTTATACCCTTCGCCACCCGATGCGATAGGCTGCCCGTTACCCGCCTTCAGTCGCCAATACCAATCGCCATTTTTCTTACTTTGAAATATCTCGTACTTATTTCTGCTGGATGATGCTGGTCGCTTCGCCAGCGCATTCGCTGATAACAAACCAGCGATACTAAATCCGAGCAATGCACGTCGTAACATAACTAACCTCCTCACTATAAATATCTGTTATAGCTTTCAACGCCCCAGCCGCCACGCCGCCAGCCACACCGCGCTGGCCCAGGCGGCGCCGACGCTCCAGCCGGCGATGACGTCAGTTGGGTAGTGGACGCCCAGAAAAACCCGGCTGGCGCCGATCAGGAACACCAACACCAGCGAGGCGCTCAATGCGTAGCGCCGTGCGGCGCGCAGCTTCAACACATTCGCAATCGCCAGCCCGAAGGTAAGGTATATCGCCGCCGCGCTTGCCGAATGGCCGCTGGGGAAGCTTTTGCTGCTCGCTGAGGTGAGATGCGGAAGAAAGTCCGGACGCACGCGGCCGAAAAAATCTTTGAGAATGCCGGTTATCACTGTCTCGCCGATCACCACGGCCAAAAGGACAAACAGAAACGACCATTGCTTGTGAATAATGAGCGCGCCGGCGAGCAAGAGGCTGAACACCGTCAGCACCGGCCAGCCGCCGAGTGCGGTAATGTTCTGTACAAAGTATAACAGCCATCCGGGGCCGTTCAGCAAAGCCGGATCGTCGCCATTGCGCAATGACAACAGGAAGCTGCGCTCGGCTGTTTCAAAGGCGCCAACGGGCGCCGTTACGCTGAGAAAAAGGAATATCGCCAGCGACGCCGCCAGCATAATCCATGCAAAACGCGGCGATAGCGCAGCTTCGGGATGCAGCATAACCGGTCAGCTTACCGCCGCTATCGCGCTGGCCAGCGCTCGGCATAAACCGCATGGCTGATCAAGATTGACGCCCCGGCGCCGCAAGCGCCGTTTGACGACATGGTTCCCCAGACCGTGACTTCCTTGCCGAGAAGGTCGTCAGCGGGCTGTGTCGTCGATAGCCTGCGCAACACATCATTGTCGGTTTTCAGCAATAAGCACCCATCGGTGCTGTCGACAATTTCGCCGCGCAGTGAAATTTTTCGCTGTTGCACCAATCGCGGCGTTACGACGATGTCGCCAATTTTTGAATAATCCGGCAGGCGATAACCAGTGTCGGCAGCTGGCGTTGTATAATGCGCCGCCGGCACGCCCGGCGTCAGCTGAACCGGTGCGGATGCACTGATCAACCTGCAGTCAGAACCCTCGCCTTCGCTCATCGCATTGATTTCAACAAACGTATTTTCAGGTGTTGAAATAATTTTCCGCAGCTTATGAATTTTGCCGCCGTCGCGTTTGCGCAAAACCTGACATTCGATAAGTTGAATATCCGGCGACGCATTCGCGCCGGCAAATCTCGTCGGCGACGTTGGCAGTCCGGCGCTTTCAATCCGTAATGCAGACAGCCGCTGATAGCTAAGCGTGTCTGAATTGGCGTGTTGCCGGGCGCCAAGCGGCTCCTCGCGACGCCAGGCCGACCTTGAGGATGAAGAGCCCCACTGATTGCGATAACTAATACGTTGCGCTGCTCCGGGGAAATCACCGCCCAGTCCAGCATCACTGATACCAGCATCACTGATAATTGTCCCGCTAACACCATGCGCCGGCCTGTCGGTTGACGCCGGCTGAACCGTCGGCGCGTCCGCCACAGGCGCGTCCACGAGCGGTATCGTTGAGCGCGTGATCTCATCAGGCAGCGCCAGATACTCGCCCGGCCGAACATTGCGCGGGTCTACGCCGGGATTGGCCTCATATAGCGCCGACAGATTGACATTGCACTGGCGCGCCACCGTCACCAGGGTGGTCGGCGCATCAACTGCGTAAGAGTTGCCGCAACGCCCGGCCGAAGCCGGCGCCGCCAGGACAAAGAACGCCGCGCTTACAGCGCCAATTCCAACGATGTTGCGTGTCCCGATAGTGCTCATGACGACCCCTCCATAAGAGATTCTGATTATGGTTAATAACACGGATTCACGTGCTTTGGCTGATAATTTCGATATTTTCTAAAGCCGGACGGTTCGGCTGGAATCTGCCCCAAGCACATGACTTGCGCCTTAAGTCACTGAATTTATTGCGCTATCATTTTCGGAAGATTTCAATCTAACCGACGATGTTAACCCAGCCGAGGCGCGCTCGCGCTGAAAATCCCTGGCTGCCCCTCGCAACGCTCAACCTCATAAAAAGACGCGCCCGCCAACAACCTCAATGACTACAAATTTAGACGGCGACATCCCTCGAGCACACGCGCCTGCGGCGCTCTATTTAATGGGCTCGCACTAAAGGTTTTCTCTCACGGCAGGTGTCACATTCTGGATTACATGGTTAATTTGTGTACGGTGCATGTAAGGAAGAAGGAAAACTGGATAAAATTTTAGAACAATTACACCTGCCTATCCGAAATCCAGGCGATTAACCACGTTCAATTACAAGATGTTAACCGCAGCAGCGATAATGGCGCATGCTTGTACTTAGTTATTATGCTGATCAAGGTGTGAAATGCTCATTCCGGTAAAAACGTCTTGCGTTTCGAAAAGCAACCGCAACATTGCGTCTGCATCACAACCATCAAGGCGGCGCAGCCTTAACCGCTTCGCACATGACCGCAGCGGCAATATCGCAATCTTGTTCGTGTTCATGTCGACAGTGTTGTTTCTTTTTGTCGGCGGCGCGGTTGATTATAGCCGCTGGAACGCTGTCAGAGCCGATATGATTGAATCGATGGACGCAGCCAGCCTCGCTGTTGCTCAACTTGCAGCCGCCGATGACACACTAACGCCGACCCAGCTCGAGGCTTATGGCGATGCTTTTTTCAAAGAAAATTTTGACTATGAAGACCAACTCCTCACAGGCTGGAACATAGATTTCAACCTCTCTAACACAGCCGTCATCTCAACGTGTATAACCGGCCAGATATCAACCTTTCTCCTGGGCGTTACCGGCATCACTGAACTTGATATTGACAAATGTGTCGAGATTATTCCTCAAGGGTCGGGGCGCATTGAACTGGCGCTTGTGCTCGACGTCACCGGTTCGATGAGTTGGAACGATTCAAACGGCCAAAATAAATTGAATAGCCTACGGACCGCCGTAACGGCGTTGCTCGATGTTCTGTTTGAGGGCAACGCGACAAGCGACAATGTAAGAGTGGGCGTGGTTCCGTTTAATCAACATGTGAACGCAGGCGCCTCCAGCGGTTGGACCAGTAGCTGGGGCGACTTGAACGGAGTTGCAGCTTACAATGGGGCGCGGTTCTTTCACGTTGATGAGAACGGCGTTGTGGATGCTAACCGAAAAGTCAATCACTACGACCTTTTCAACTCTGATCCAGACAGAAGTTGGGACGGGTGTCTGGAGGCAAGGCCCTATCCGCTCGATGAGCTGGACACTGAGCCAGGTTTGGCGACAACAACTTCTGTTATAAACGCAGCCATGCAAACGCCGTCATCGGCCGATGAACCCGATTCGCTTATGCGCTCGGCATTCAACAGCATGCCGAACATTAACACAGAATTCACGGTTGCAGACCTTGCTTCCGCCGACAACTCCAGATGGGTGCCTGTCTTTCTGGCTGACGAACCTGATTGCAACAACTCAGATGACTGTGACAATGGCGACTACAGTGAATCCGGAACTGTCAATGGCGTCAACTGGAGCGGTTACTGGTTTGACGATCCCGATGATGACAATGTCCTGACATGGGTCAGGGAATCTTCCTACTCTAACCGGTATTACATAGACGATCATGATTTTACCAATGATAATCAGGGTACGCCATTTAACAAGTACGTGCCAATCGTCAGCCATTTCAGAGAAGTCAACCAGGGCAACATTACCGATACGCCCTTTTTAAACTGGATGACAAAGCAGGGTGTCAAACCGCTCACCGGTTACGGCAAACAGGAATATATTATGCGCACCGGCTATGTCGGCTGGTGGGACCCTGGAACCCAGACCTATAAATATCGTTATGACCTGCCCAAGGGTAGCTCGTCGAAGGGGCCGAATTACAGCGCCTGTCCGGAGCCAATTCTGCCGCTAACGGATACACGCGCCGATATCGACGGCGCCGGCACTGGCATCATGGAACAGTTGGTCGCCACCGGCGCCACAAACATCCCGGCTGGCGCAGTTTGGGGGTGGCGTGTCGTTTCCCCGGACGCTCCGTTTACTGAGGCCATTGCCCCAGGCGAAATCGGGCCGGGCAGCTCAACCTATGATGACTGGCAGAAGGCTGTTGTCATTATGACAGACGGCGAAAATTATTTCGGCGGCCGAAGCACGCATTGGGGGTCATCCATCTCCGCCTTCGGCTATGAGATTGAAGAGCGTATGGGCGACGGTATTGATCAAAGCAACAAAATGGAAAATGAAGCGGATAATAAAATTCTTCGCATCTGTCGTCGGATGAAGGAGGACAATGTTCTCGTCTATACGATTGTGTTTGACGTGAATGTGGGAAGCACCATTGAAAGCATCTTCAAATCCTGTGCGACACAGCCTACCGCGCCATATTTTTTCAACGCGCCGGATGGCGATCAATTAGCAACAGCGTTTGGCGATATCGCCGACGATCTGGTTAAACTTCACATCAGTAAGTAAGGCGGCTTGTGATGAGTTTGTCCAAACCAACGAACCCAAAACGCTCACGCTGGTTGCGCTTTGCGCTAAGGCGGCGGCGCTTTGCCGGAGACCGCAGCGGCGCCGCTGCTGTTGAGTTCTCCATGGTCGCTCCGGTGTTTTTGTTGATGATGTTTTCAACGTTCGAAATTGGCTGGTTCTTTTACGCCAATTCCATTGTCGATGCATCCGTTGCAGAAGCAGCACGGCTCGTCAAAACCGGTCAGATACAACAAATGGCCGGCACTCCCCAACAGAAATACGACCTCATCTACAATACGCTCTGCGATGTGCTGGATACGTTTGGTACGTGCAATACACGCCTGACTGTCGAAGTGCAAACCTATACATCTTTTAGCGATCTTGCCGCTGACGTCACGCCGCCTACCTGTGCGTCTGCGCCGCCGGCTGCTGTCAGCGCTATTCCGTTTAATCCCGGCAACCAGCTTGATATTGTTCGTGTACGTGTCTGTTTTATCTATGACACAATCAATCCCGCCATTGGCATTAATCTTTCTCAGCCCGGCACAAATAATCGGAACCTTATTTCATCAATGATATTCCGAAATGAACCTTATCAGACAGGCGCAACACCATAGCGGAACGCAGGCGGGTGAAAATCATGATTATGAAAAAAAACTTCCAGCTCATTCGAAATTTTGCATCATGCAGAAAAGGCATGGCGGCGACCGAGTTCGCCTTGCTGCTGCCGGTAATGTTCACCCTGTTTTTTGGCATGCTGGAGACATCCGATGTCGCAACCGCGAACCGACGCGCCGCCATCGCCGTCAACACGATTTCGGACCTCGCCGCACAATCAACTGCGCTCACCTATGACGATGTCAATAATCTGATTGGCGGCGCCCTGCAAATTCTCGATCCGGCCGCCGGCGCTGTACTTAATGTAAATGTCGTCAGTGTCATAGCCGATCCAAACGGCGATCCAATCATCCATTGGAGCCGAGATGAATTGGGCGCCCAGCCCTATACGCCTGGCGACTCATACACTAGCCTCAACGACAATACGGTATTGAATCCTTTGGGCTCGCTCATCGTTGTAGAAATAACCTACCCCTACTCGCCGCCTTTCACGAGTTACTTTGTAAGCTCCCCGGTGGTGTTTGCCAAAACTTCGATCCGTTGGCCGCGCCTCGTCAGCAAGGTTCAGCTTTGTGATAATAACGGCGCCAACTGCACGACGTAATTACATCCGTGGGCGACGCAGCCCCCTGGCCTGTTATCGGGTCAGGGGTTTGTATTTGAGCCGTTTGGGGATGTCGGCGTCGTTGCCTAAGCGGCGTTTTTTATCTTCCATATAATCTTCGAAGTTGCCTTCAAACCATTCCACATGGCTGTCGCCTTCAAAGGCGAGGATATGCGTGGCGATGCGGTCCAGAAACCACCGGTCATGCGAGATGATGACGGCGCAACCGGCGAAATCTTCTAATGCGCCCTCAAGCTCGCGCAGCGTGTCAACGTCGAGATCGTTGGTCGGCTCGTCAAGCAGAAGCAAGTTGGCGCCCTCTTTCAGCATCTTCGCCAGCTGCACGCGGTTGCGCTCACCGCCGGAAAGGCTGCCGACTTTCTTTTGCTGGTCCCCGCCCTTGAAATTGAACCAGCCGACATAAGCGCGACTGGAAATCTCCCGCTTTCCCAGTTGAATAACATCGTTGCCGCCAGAAATTTCCTCCCAGACATTCTTACCGCCATCGAGGCTCTCGCGGGTCTGATCGATATAGCCCATTTTGACGGTCTCGCCGATCCGCAAGGCGCCGCTATCGGGCGTGTCCTGCCCCGTCAGCATGCGAAACAGCGTCGTCTTGCCGGCGCCGTTCGGCCCCACCACGCCGACGATGCCGCCGGGCGGAAGCTGAAAACTCAAATCGTCAAACAGCAGCTTGTCGCCGAAACCTTTTTTAAGGTTGTCCACCTCGATAACCACGCCGCCAAGGCGCGGGCCCGGTGGAATTTGAATTTGCGCCTGTCCGACATCCTGGGCGCCGGCTTTGGCGAGCAGATCCTCATAGGCGCTGATGCGGGCTTTTGATTTCGCCTGGCGCGCACGCGGAGACGCTTTAATCCAGTCAACCTCGCGGTCGAGTGTTTTCTTACGGTTGCCCTCTTCGCGTTGTTCTTGTTCCAGGCGTTTGCGTTTTTGTTCGACCCAGGACGAATAGTTTCCCTCAAACGGAATGCCCCTCGCCCGGTCGAGCTCTAAAATCCAGCCGGTGACATTATCGAGGAAATACCGGTCATGGGTCACCAGAACAACCGCGCCCGGAAACTCGCGCAGATGGTGCTCAAGCCAGGCCACCGATTCCGCATCAAGGTGGTTGGTCGGCTCGTCCAGCAACAACAAATCAGGCTTTGACAATAATAACGCCGCCAGAGCGACGCGGCGCTTTTCGCCGCCGGATAATTTATCAACCGACCAATCGCCGGGCGGACAACGCAAGGCGCCCATGGCCATCTCAATTTTCGAATCGATATCCCAGCCATCGGCCGCATCGATCTCTTCTTGCAGCGCTGACATTTTCTCCATCAGCTCATCAGAATAGTTCTCGCCGAGCTCCACCGACACGGCGTTAAACGCATCAATCTTGGCTTTGACCGATCCGACCCCTTCCATCACATTTTCAAAAACCGTCTTTGTCGCGTCCAGAACCGGCTCCTGAGGCAAAAATCCGACCCGCGCGCCATCGGCGGCATAGGCCTCGCCGGAGAACTCCTGGTCAATTCCGGCCATAATCTTCAAAAGCGTCGATTTGCCGGACCCATTGACCCCGACAACCCCGATTTTGGCGTCGGGAAAGAACTGTAAGTGTATGTCTTCTAATATCTTTTTGCCGCCCGTGAACTGCTTTGTCAGGCCTTGCATGAAGTAGATATACTGGTATTTCGCCATCGGGTTGAATGCGCTCCTGCGCTTTGAGAATCGTTGCTGCGGGGAAACAGCGCGGCGTCTTATCGCGCAAACCGCCTCATTTCAACTAATGAGCATTTTCCCGTAGCCAAGTTTGCCTATATGGTAGGCATAACAAGAAGGCTTGCGGGGTTAGGGCGTTATGGCGGGATATGTCGAAAAGACTTTGGCGGGTGGTGAAGAGGTTGTTCATCGCGCGAATTACAATTGGACCTATAGTTTCTTTCCGGTGTTTTGGTTTGCGCTCGGCGCCGCCTCGCTGGTGTTTATTTTCTTCGTCCAGTACGCCGCCGGCGTTCCCTATGAGGCGCTGAAAGTCGGTTGGTGGTCGGGCATAATTGCTGCGGCGGCTGGCTCTGTTATTTTGGCCAATCACATCATCATCCTGGTGACCACCGAAATTGTCGTCACCACTTACCGGTTTGTTTACAAGACCGGCCTGGTTTCGCGACATACGCAAGAAGTAAGCCTCAACAAGATTGAGGAAATCACGTTGCATCAGACGGTTTGGGGGCGGTTTCTCGGTTTCGGCAAGCTGGTGCTGCGCGGCACCGGCGTCGGCGTCATCACCCTGCCCAATCTCGACGACCCGATCCGCCTGCGCAGGAGTATCGACAACACCCAGGCGGCGCTACGCACCGACCACCGCCGGCGCCAGCGCATCAATGATGATGATGATGAAGACGATTATTGAATAGAGCATATACGGATATGTGTGACGCGTTGAAAGCTATTCGCTTTCAACGCCGATAGATATGCCGCAAACAACGAATCTAGAGCAAATCCATTATTCAATTTAACTCGGATTTGCTCTAGCCGGCGCGCGGAACACGACGCCCTTGAGGCCGTCACGGTCAAACGGCGCCCATTCGCCTTCCTTTTGCGCCAGGCGATCGGCGATGAGATAGACCACCAGCGGGTTGACGCCGAGGCCGAAATGGCTCGCCGGGACTTCGATGTTTTCCGTATAGGGATGGCTTGGATCATCATGCTGGACCGAGCCGCGCCAGGCGACGATGCCGTCCGTCTTTGAAAAAATCGACGTCGTCGGCGCCGGCGGCGGGACATTGAGCTGCGCCATGCGTTCCGATTGGCTCTCGTCCGGCGAACCGTTCAGACGATCATACAGGCTTCGAGCGTTAGAATGTTTGCGGTCCGGCGAAATTGGGCTGCCGAGCGTGATGACACTGCGTACCAAGTCCGGTCTTGCCTTGGCGATTTCCCGCGCGAACAACCCGCCAAGGCTCCAGCCAATGATCGAAATCTTGCGATTATGCTGTTCGTAAATTTCATCGAGCAATGAGAGCATTTCCGCTTCGCGGGCGTCGTCAAATTTGAGGTTGCGGCCAAGCCCCCAGGCATAGGGCGCATAGTCAAGGTCCTTCAAAACGCCGCGCAACGGGCGGGTCGAGACATCGCTGGCGAGGAAGCCCGGCAGCACCAACACCGGATGCCCGTCGCCGCTCGGCAACCGGTTCATGAGCGGGCGCAACGCATAAAACCAGCTAAGCTCAAAAACCGCGCGGCCTTCCGTCAGTGTCCAGAATAAGGATGGCGGTTTTGCGTTGTCATCATGCGTCATGGTCTCGGCCTGCGTTAAAGTCTCAGCCTGCGTTAAAGTCTCAGTCTGCATCATCGGGCGTTCCGCCTATTGTAACTCTCACCTACCCCAAAGCATGGGCTGCGCCGTTCTTTGTTGCAAGCAACAATGGCGCCTTACGCTGCTTCGTCTCCGACTTGGTCCAGCGCGCTTAAATGCGCTGCATAAGACTCTTGTAAATGCCGCATATAATTTTCAGGGTCCGGCATCGCTTCGCGGCAGGCTGTAACGCCAATGGTTATCTCGCCAACATAGCTGTGGACAACATGGCCGAGGCCAACCCCGTCCAACAGGCAAAGATTCCCATAAAGACCGATCAGTTTCGCGCCGCAAGAATAAATCGGAATTGGCGGCCCCGGCACATTAGTAACGACGGTATTGAAGACCGGCTTCATCCGATTGGCCAATCCCCATTGACTATAGGCGCGCGCGCCCAGCCCCATGAACATCGCGGGCGATACTTTCGACATTTCCGTCATCTGCCGGGCGCCCATCGCATTGCTCATGGCTTTGGATTTTTGCGTCTCTTCATGAACAAAAGCCAGGCGTTCAACCGCATCCTCGATATGCGTGCCGAGCGGCGCCCGCATTGCCGAGACCTGATTGCCCATTGTGTTTTTTTCAGCCTCGTCGCGCACCGAAATTGGCGCCATCGCCGACAGCGTATCCTCCGGCAAATCGCCATGGGCGATCAGATAGCTGCGCAGCGCGCCGCCAACGATGGAAAGCACCGCATCATTGACCGTAGCGCCATCAACCAGACGTCGCGTCTCCTTGATCTTGGCCAGCGAAAACGTCGTGCCGTCAATCACCCGGTGCGGCGAGACAACCTGGTTAAAGCGCGTGCGCGGCGTGTTCATGGCGCCTTTAATGTCAAAGTCGCCGCTTAAAAATCCCTTGGCGGCGCGCGCCATTCCGGGCGCCGACTTTATAGCCGCGCCCGCTTGCCTCCACGGCAGCGTCAGCGCACGAACATAACCGCGGGTTAACAGCCCCAACTGGCTCGGCATGCGCTCCGGTTTCCATGGGTCGGGTTTGGGAATGTCGTCAATCTCCGGCGCGGCGGTGTGCAACGCCTGCATCAAATCAACACCGGAAACGCCGTCGATAGCTGCGTGATGAATTTTGGTCAGCATCGCGTAGGAGCCCTTCGGCACGCCCTCGACATTATCCAACCCCTCGACCACCAGAATTTCCCAGGGCGGACGCGTCAGATCCAGCGGCCGCGCGAAATTTCGCGCCGCAAGAATATTGAGCTGGCGCCAATCGCCGGGTTTGGGGAGCGCCACATGGCGCACATGATATTCAAGGTCAAAGCGCGGGTCTTCAATCCAATAGGGATAATCAATATTCAAAGGCGGCTTGACCATGCGCCGGCGCATTACCGGCGCCATATGCAGCCGGCCCTTGATGAATTTTAAAATATCCTTGAAGCGAACAAATCCGCCCGGCGCGGTCGAGGGATCGTAGATCAGCACCGAACCGATATGGATCGGCGCGTTGGGTTGCTCAAAGGCGACGAAAGTCGCGTCCAGGCCTTGCATCTGCTGCATCGTCGCCGCTCCTTAAAAAATCCGGGGCACTGGCGTTACAAGGCGCTAAAATCCCCATTTTTCAAAGGCTAGCAGTGAATTTTAGAAACGTCACTCTAACCGCGCGAGGCCAGGCAAACTGCCGGTTCTAAGAAAAACAGGCCATAATGATGCGCTCCAGCCCCTCCCGGTCGATGTCGTCAAACTGCGCCTTTTGATCGCTGTCGACATCCAGCACCGCAATGAGATCGCCAGAGGCGCCCATCACCGGCACGACGATTTCTGATTGCGCGCGGGCGTCGCAAGCGATATGGCCGGCGAACGCATGCACGTCATCGACGATCTGGGTCTGGCGCGTCGCCGCGGCTGTTCCGCATACGCCTTTTCCGACCGGAATGCGCAAACAGCCAAGCGATCCCTGAAAGGGACCGATCACCAATTCGTCGGGGCTAGTCGGGTCAACGAGATAAAAGCCGGTCCAGAAATAATACTCAAAGGCGTGATGGAGACTGTTAGACACCGTCGCCATCCGCGCAACGAGATTGTCCTCGCCGTCAATCACCGCGGCGATTTCTTGTGTAACTTCTGCGTAGCGTTGTTTCTTCTCAACAGCTGTCATCATTTCATCCATCCGCTGCAAACGCCATAACAACCAGCCCGAGAACGGTCGCCAGCGCGCCCGCAACCACGCTCAAACTCACCCAGCCGGCGCCGGCGAAGCCTTCGATCAGGATGATATATGTAGGCGTTAAATAGCCATAGGCAATCGCTTTGCCCGCCGGGATGCGTGTCGCTGCATATTGCAACAGGAAAAACGTGCCGGCGGTGGTGAAGATTGCGAGATAAGCGATGGTGAACCACACGCTCGCCGGTAGTGCATGCCATGTGGTCGCGACGAGTTCAGGCAATGCGTAAAGCGTGATGCAAACCCAGCTTCCCGCTAACGTCCAGAAGGTAAAGGTTGTCACCGGCTCGGTGCGGATGAATTTTTTCACCAGCGGCGCATAAGCGCCATGGGCGGCAACGCCAAAGAAAAAGATAATTTCGCCGCGCCCGATATCAAAGGCGATCATCGCATTCAGATCACCGCGAAAGATCACCCAGATTGCTCCGATGGCGGCGACGGCGAGGCTGGCGAGCACTACTGGTCCGGAAATCTGACGTAAGAAGATGTAGGCAAAACCGGCGCTCATAAACGGCATCAATGTAAACATCGCGCCGGTCGAGACTGGGCTGGTGGTTTTCAGCGCCTCAAACATGGTGATGAAATAAACTCCCATCAACGCACCCAGAACGAAGTAACGCCACACCGCAGCGGGCCGGAAAAACGCCGGCCGCGCCTCTGCCGGCGTCAGCGCGTAGGCGACGGCGCCCATGATTATTGCGCCAAAGAAAAACCGGATGGAATTGAGCGCGCCGGGCTCGATATGATTGACGGCGCGATGGCCGATGGAAAAGGAGACCGCAATCAGGAGCGCGAATAACGCCATTGCGAGATGGCCGCGCAACCGGTTCTTGCGCGCCGCATCCGCGTCAGCCATGGGCGCCGATGGAAAAACGACATTCCGGCAAATCGCCGATCTTGATGGCGACGCGGTCGCCTTGGGCCAGCGCGCCGACGCCTGCGGGCGTGCCGGTGAAGATGAGATCGCCGGGGCGCAGCGCGAACAGTTTTGACAGCGCGATGATGATTTCCGGCACGGACCATATCATCGTGCTGAGCGGCGCGGACTGGCGTTGTTCATCATTCACAAGTGTTGAAAGGCGCGCCGCCGACATGTCCCCGGCCTCATCTGCGCGAAGGATTTCACCGATCGGCGCGGACTGATCAAACCCCTTGGCGGTATCCCAGGGGCCGCCGGCTTTCTTAGCCGCCGCCTGATGGTCGCGACGGGTCAAATCGCAACCGGCGGCGTATCCAAAAATCATCTCCGCCGCGCGTGCGACATCAACATCACGGCCGCCCGATTTCAACGCGACAACAAGCTCGCCTTCATAATGCAGGTTATCCGTCGCCTGAGGGAACGCCACGACATCGCCCACAACCACCGCGTCAGCAGGCTTGGCGAAAAACACCGGCGCATCGGATTTGGCGTCACCACCCATTTCCTTGACATGGTCGGCGTAGTTTTTGCCGATACAAAAAATCCGCCGTACAGGGAACAAACCACCGCCATGGACGCGAACCGCGGGCGTTGACGGCGGCGCAATCACAAATTCGTCATTCAAGTTCATGGCTCGTTCAATTCTCTCCAATGGCCTTCGCATCGGCGTCAAACAATCCCTTCCCCGGCACATAATTGATTTCAAGCCGCACCCCGTCCGTGTCTTCAAACAGGACGGAGTAATAGCCGGGCGCCCATGGCGCTTCTTCCGGTGCATGGACGATATGGGCACCGTGGTCTTTCAGCCATACATGGGCTTCGTCAATGCTCTCGCGGGTTTTAGCGCGAAAGCAAAGATGGTGCAGGCCTGTGCGCTCTTGCACGAACTTCTCGCCTGCAAACTCTTTCGCCGCAGGTCGAACGCCAAGCGCCGTGCGGGCCCCGACGCCATACAAAAACTGGTCATTATCCATCACCAGCGTCATGCCTAAAAACGGAAGAAACTCTCTGTAGAAATCTTTGGATCGCTGGAAATCGCCTGCGGTCAAAATAACATGGGCCATGCCGCTGATATCCATCGATCAAACACCTCTCTCGAATTCTGCTTCAACAGTTTTCCGCCCGCGATTGGGCGCCGCAAAACCATGGGCTCTTACAAAATCTTCTGGCCGGTTTTCTCCCAATCGGTAAGAAAAGTCTCAAGGCCTTTGTCGGTCAGCGGGTGTTTCACCAGGGATTTCAAAACCCCCGGCGGCACGGTCGCAACGTCAGCGCCGCTAAGCGCTGCGTCTTTGACATGATTGGCGCTACGAATGGATGCAGCTAAAATCTCGGTGCGGAAATCATAATTGTCGTAGATGACGCGGATTTCGCGGATCACTTCCATGCCATCGATATTGATGTCGTCGAGACGGCCGATGAATGGCGAGATGAAGGTGGCGCCCGCTTTGGCCGCGAGCAGCGCCTGGTTGGCAGAAAAACACAACGTCACATTGGTCATGATCCCGTCGCCGGTCAGCGCCTTGCAGGCGATCAATCCCTCGATGGTCAGCGGCAGTTTGACGGTGACATTGCCGGCGATTTTGGCGAGCGAGGTTCCCTCTTTAATCATTTGCGGCGCCTCAAGGGCGGTGACTTCGGCGCTCACCGGCCCGTCAACAATCGCGCAAATTTCCGCCACCACCTCGCGAAAGTCGCGGCCCGATTTCATCACCAGGCTGGGATTGGTGGTCACCCCGTCAACCAGACCGGTCGGGATCAGCTCTTTGATGTCATCAACATCGGCGGTATCGACAAAAAATTTCATCTCAATTCTTTCTTCTCGCGCTCTGTCATTCGCGCCACCCCATGGGCGCCGGATGAATGCAGGGAGTCGCACAGCAAGCGTTGGCTCGCAACCGAAAATTGTGTGCGCCCAGGCGGCGTGTGGTTCTGCGCAGCGCTCAACTTTGCCCTGTCGATCACCATGTCGCGAGGGACTGCGGGAAAGTGCTTGTAATTGGCCCCGAGGATTGAGATATCAGCGGCCACAAAACCCATGGCGGCGTCAGTTATCTGTGGAGTACCGGCTTGTTTTTGCTGGCGATTTGGTCATGCTATTCAAACGAAATACGGGTGGGCCTTCTCAATGGGCAAAATAACTCCTGAAAGCCGGTCTGTCGTTGTCAGATTTGCAGGCGACTCGGGCGACGGCGTTCAGCTTCTGGGAGCGCAATTTGCAGAATCAACGGCGCTGGCGGGGGCGGATTTTTCGACCTTTCCGGACTTTCCGGCCGAGATCAGGGCGCCGGTCGGCACCACTTTTGGGGTATCGGCGTTTCAGATTAACCTTGGCGCAAGGCGCATCTCCACCGCTGGCGACGAACCGGACGTGCTCGTCGCCTTCAATCCGGCGGCGCTGAAGGTCAACCTGCCGCTGCTGCGCAAGGGCGCGCTGATCCTTTTAAACACCGACGCCTTTACGGCCCGCAATTTCTCCAAGGCGCATATTGAGACCGATCCGCGCGAGACCGGCGAGCTGGATGGCTACCAGGTGGTCGATATCGACATGTCGACGCAAACGCTGGAGGCGGTCAAACCGCTTGGGCTTTCCAAATCCGATGCGGAACAGTCGAAAAACTTCTGGGCGCTGGGCGCGGTGTTGTGGATGTTTGGCCGCTCGCGGGCGCCGATTGAAGAATGGACGCGGAAGAAATTCGCCAAAAAGCCGCAAATTCTGGACGGCAATCTCGCCGCACTCAATGCCGGCCACGCCTTTGCCGAGACTGCGGAACTCTCAGCCGAAATCCCGCAATTTGTGATCGGCAAGGCGCCGATGCAGGCCGGCGAGTATCGCACCATCACCGGCGCGGAGGCGCTGGCGCTTGGCCTTGCCGCCGCCGGAGAGCTGGCCAATCGGGACATTATCTTTTGCTCCTATCCCATCACGCCGGCCTCGCCGGTGTTGCATCATCTGGCGCGGATGGGCGAATTGGGCGTTGCGACGTTTCAGGCCGAAGATGAAATCGCCGCCTGTTGCGCGGCGATTGGCGCCAGCTTCGGCGGTAAAATCGGCGTCACTTCGTCTTCCGGGCCCGGCATTGCGCTGAAGACCGAAGCGATTGGCCTGGCGATGTCGGCGGAACTGCCGCTGGTGATCGTCAACTCCCAGCGCGGCGGGCCATCCACTGGCCTGCCGACCAAGACCGAACAGTCCGATCTTTACCAGGCCGTTTATGGCCGCAACGCCGATGCGCCGCTGCCGGTGATCGCCACCGCCGGTCCGGGCGATTGTTTCGATGCGGCGATTGAAGCGACGCGGATTGCGGTCCGCCATATGACGCCGGTCTTTCTGCTGACGGACGGTTATATCGCCAACGCCGCCGGCCCCTGGGCGTTGCCGGACATGGAAGATTTCGAACCGATCCTGTCGAACACGCCGCCGGTGATTAACGGCGACGCGACCAGCGAACCGACGGCCATCAAACGCGCCATCTGGAGCCGCGATCCGTCGAGCCTTGGGCGGCCATGGACGGCGCCGGGCATGGCCGGTCTCGCCCACCGGATTGGCGGGCTGGAAAAAGACATCGCCACCGGCGATATTTCTTATGACGCCGACAACCATCAGGCGATGAGCGAATTGCGCGCGAGAAAAGTCGAGGCGGTCGCCGATTTTATTCCCGATCAGGATGTCGAACAGGGCGAGACCAAAGGCCCGGTAGCGGTTGTCGGCTGGGGTTCAACCCATGGCGCGATCTGGCGCGCGGTGCATGATATCCGCGAGCAGGGCTACGACGTTGCGCAAATTCACTTGCGTTATTTAAGCCCGCTGCCGAAAAACCTTGGCCGGCTCTTGTCCAGCTATGACAAAGTAATCCTGCCAGAGATGAATATGGGTCAATGCGCAACCCTGCTCCGCGACAAACTCGGGCTGGAGGTGATCCAGCTCAACAAAGTCTCCGGCCAGCCGTTCAAGATTTCTGAGATTGTTGACGTGATAAAAGAGAGTTATCCGGCGAAGGCAAAGCGTCTGAAAAAGGCGGCGGAATAATGTTTTCTTCTGACACCCCCATCCCCGGCTTCGCCGGTACTTCCCCCACAAGCGGGGGAAGAAAGAGGTTGCAACAAGCTCAACCTAGTTCCTCCCCCGTTTACGGGGGAGGTGTCAGCGAAGCTGACGGAGGGGGCATCGTCCCTCAGTCAGCCCCGCACCCCAACCCCTCAGTTCAAGGACGTCCGCAATGAACGCTCCCCTCACCGCAAAAGATTTCGCGACCGATCAGGAAGTGCGCTGGTGTCCTGGCTGTGGTGACTATGCGATTTTGAAATGCATGCAGAAGACCATGGCCGATATTGGCGCCGAGCCGGATAACACTGTGTTCGTTTCCGGCATCGGGTGCTCCTCGCGCTTTCCCTATTACATGAACACCTATGGCTTCCACACTATCCATGGCCGCGCGCCGGCGTTTGCGACCGGCCTAAAGCTCGCCAATCCCGCACTTGATGTCTGGGTCATCACTGGCGATGGCGACGGGCTATCGATTGGCGGCAATCATCTGTTGCATGTCATCCGGCGTAATGTGAATTTGCAAATCCTTCTGTTCAACAATGAAATCTACGGCCTCACCAAGGGGCAATATTCGCCGACATCGCGGCTCGGCACGCGCTCTCCTACCAGCCCGACGGGCTCGATTGACGCACCGCTCGCCCCCGGCGCCTTCGCGCTTGGCGCCGGCGCCAAATTCATCGCCCGCGGCATCGACACGGATGCAAAAAAACTGGCGCCAGTGCTGAAAGCCGCGCAGGAATTTAACGGCGCCGCCTTCGTTGAAATCTTTCAAAACTGCATCGTCTATAACAAAGACGTGTTTGAAAGCTTCGTCGGCAAGAAAACCGCGAAGGAAACCCAAATCCATGTGGAACACGGCCAGCCACTATTGTTCGCCGACGGAACAAAAGGGCTAAAGCTCAACACGGCAACGCTGGCGCTCGACATCGTTGAGGTAGGCGAAGGCGGTGTTCCGGAGACGGATATACTCATCCATGACGAGACTAACGCCGTCATAGCGCAAATGCTCCTCACCCTGCCGAAACAAAACTACCCCATGCCGCTCGGCGTCATCTACCGCGCGCCAACCCTCACCTTCGACGACGCCTTCTGGGCGCACCATGCAACGCAAGGCAAGCGCACGGGGAAAGTGGCCGATGCATTGCGCAAGGGCAGTGTCTGGAAGAAGGCTTAACTCTCAACAACCAACCACCCTCATCCTGAGGAGCGGCGAAGCCGCGTCTCGAAGGATTGCCGCGAGCGGCTTGCTTCCGATCCTTCGAGACGCGAACCTATGGGTTCGCTCCTCACGATGAGGGTGGTTATGGTTTCAGCGCCGCCTCGGTCGCATCGGCGAAAATATCCAGCCCTTCATCGAGCAGTTCATCGGAAATCACCAGCGGCACGAGCGAGCGCAGGCACTGCGCGTAGGCGCCGGCTGTGGTCATAATCAGGCCGCGTGCGCGCGCTTCGAGGAGGATTTTTGCGGCGATGGCGCCATTGGGTTTTGACGCGTCGCCGTCCTGCACAAACTCCAGCGCGCACATGGCGCCAACCCGGCGCACGTCGCCGATGACGTCTTTGGCGACGCCCTTTTGTAGCTCGCGCCAGCGCGCTTCTGTTTTGGCGCCAATCTCTTCAGCGCGCGCGAGCAGGCCCTCTTCTTCAAAAATTTTAAACACTGCAAGCGCCGCCGCACAAGCGACCGGGTTGCCGCCATAGGTCGAGCCCATGGACCCCGGCACGACTTTGTCCATCAGTTCGGCTTTACCGGTAAGCGCCGACAGCGGCAGGCCCGCGGCGATGGATTTTGCGATACAGACAAAATCAGGCTCGACGCCGGCTTTTTCAAACGCAAAATATTTGCCTGTGCGGCCCATGCCCGACTGAATTTCGTCTGCGATCAGCAAAATCCCGTGCTCGTCGCATTTGGCGCGCAGGGCTTTCAGGAATTCTTTCGGCGCCGGGTTAAACCCGCCCTCGCCCTGCACCGGCTCAACTATCATCGCCGCCACCTCTTCCGGGCGGATCATGGTCTTGAAAATATGCTCAACGCCGGCAAGAGCCTCAGCCACGGAGACGCCATGATATTCATCCGGATACGGCGCATGGAAGATGGCCGGAACATAAGGCCCGAAGCCAACCTTATAGGGCTTGGACTTGCCGGTGAGCGTGGTTGTGAGCAGCGTGCGGCCATGGAACGCGCCGGCAAACGCGATGACGCCGGGCCGGCCGGTAATCTGGCGGGAAAACTTCACCGCGTTCTCAACCGCCTCGGCGCCGGCATTAAACAGCGCGGTTTTTTTCGGCGTTTCGCCCGGCGTCAATCGGTTGAGCGTTTCGCAAACCTCAACATAGCCTTCATATTGCGCAATGCCAAAACAGGTATGAACGAAGGCCTCCGCCTGGGTCTTGATCGCCTCCACCACTTTCGGATGGGCGTGGCCGACATTTAAAACCCCGATCCCGCCGATGAAATCGATATAGCGCTTGCCCTCAACGTCCCACAACTCAGCGCCCTGCGCGCGCGCGGCATAGATCCCCGACTTCGACGGCAACCCCACGGGGCAAGCCTCATCGCGGCGCGCCTTCAGGCTTTCATTCGAGGCGAATTCATTTTTTCCGTGGTCCATGGCGGGAACTCCGATTTAGGCGCTCAAAGAAGGCCGCTCTAGCACGTTAAAATTTAAAGGGAAGGGGCGGCGGCCCAGTATTTACGCATCAAACTTATTTTTCAAACATCAAACTTAACGCCCTGGGCCAGCGGCAGGTCGGGTGAATAATTCACCGTCTGGGTCTGGCGGCGCATATAGGCCTTCCAGGCGTCAGACCCGCTCTCGCGCCCGCCGCCGGTTTCTTTCTCGCCGCCAAAGGCGCCGCCGATCTCCGCCCCGGAAGGGCCGATATTGACATTGGCGATGCCGCAATCAGAGCCCGTAGCGGACAGGAAACGCTCCGCCTCCAGAAGATCGCGGGTGAAGATGCATGATGAAAGCCCCTGCACAACATTGTTCTGCATCGCGATTGCATCATCGAGGTCGCCATAGCGCATCACATATAGGATTGGCGCGAAGGTCTCCTCGCAGACAATCCCCTCATGCGCCGCCAGCTCAACAATTGCCGGGCGCACATAATAGCCCTTATCGCCAACGCGCTCGCCGCCGGTGATGGTCCCGCCCTGCGCCCTCGCCCGGTCGAGCGCATACTGCATACAGTCAAACGCCGCACGGTCGATCAGCGGCCCGACCAGGCTGCCGTCTTCCAGCGGGTCGCCGACCGGCAGGCTCGCATAGGCTTTTTTAAGACGCGGCGCCAGGCTGTCGTAAATATCTTCGTGCACGAACAAACGCCGCAGCGAGGTGCAACGCTGCCCAGCCGTGCCGGCGGCGGAAAAACAGATCGCCCGCACAGAGAGCTCAAGGTCTGCCGACGGCGCGGCAATCGCTGCATTGTTGCCGCCAAGCTCCAATAGCGAGCGCCCAAAACGCGCCGCTACGCGTGGGCCGACACCCGCGCCCATGCGGGTTGATCCGGTCGCGGAGATGAGTGCAACGCGGGTATCATCGACCAGCTGTTCGCCAGCCTCGCGCGCGCCAATCATGATTTGCGACAAGCCCTCCGGCGCATCGCCAAACTTTGCCGCCGCCCGGCTATAGAGCGCCTGCACCGCCAAAGCCGTCAGCGGCGTCTTCTCTGATGGTTTCCACACGCATGAATTGCCACAAACCAGCGCCAGCGCCGCATTCCATGACCACACCGCGACGGGGAAATTAAATGCCGAGATTATACCGACAACGCCGAGCGGATGCCAGGTCTCACGCATATGGTGGCCGGGGCGTTCCGAGGCGATGGTCAGGCCATAAAGCTGGCGCGACAGACCAACCGCGAAATCGCAAATGTCGATCATCTCCTGCACTTCGCCGAGGCCTTCGGAAAGAATCTTGCCGCACTCCATCGTCACCAGCCGGCCGAGGTCATCCTTATGCGCACGAAGCTCCTCGCCCAACAGCCGCACCAGTTCGCCGCGGCGCGGCGCCGGAACCGCGCGCCATTGCAAAAACGCCTCTTGCGCGGCGGCGAGTTTCGCATCAATCGCGGCTGCCTCATCAACCACAACCCGGCCAATTTCTGAGCCGTCAATCGGCGTATCAACGAAGAGGTCGCCCTTGGCGTAGGCAGTTTCGTTTACGCCGAGGCGGGTGAGGAGTTCGCTAATATTCATTGCCGTTTCCTATCCAACCCCAACCACGCCGCGAAGCAACGCCCCGACGCCATAGGCGACGCCGGCGGCGATGAGGCCGATGCTAAAGGTCTCCAGCCCCGACTTCCACCACGGCGCGGTCGACCATTTTGATTTCAGTGCGCCGATGCCAAAAAATGTTGTGCTGGTCATCAACGTCGCGGCGAGAAGCGCATTGCCTCCGGCCGCTACATGACCGCCAAACACAAACGGCAAAAGCGGCACCGCGCCGCAAACAAAAAATGCCGCAAACGTCACCAGCCCGGCCTTAACCGGCGAGTGGCCAACTTTGGGCGCGCCATGTTCTTCCTCCAGCATCACCTGCACCCAGCGCTCGTGGCTGGCGGTGATAATTTCCACCGCGCGGTCTAGGTCCGCGCCTTCAAATCCTTTCGATGCAAAAATCTGTCGCACCTCCTCGCGCTCGCCCTCCGGCGTCACCGCGATATGGCGGATTTCCATCTGCCGCAGGCGTTCATAGTCGTCTTTCTCGGCTTTAACGCCGGAATAATTCCCCGCCGCCATGGAAAACCCGTCAGCCAGCAAGTTTGCCGCGCCGAGAATAAGGATGATCGAGGTTGGCAGCTGCGCCCCGGCGACGCCGGCGACAACCGCAAAGGTCGTCACCGCGCCGTCTATGCCGCCAAACACCCAGTCGCGCAGGTAGTTTACTCCCGGGCCCTGTTCGAGCCGCTCGGCAATCGCGTGCGGCGCGTGGCCGTGTTCGATTTCGCTGTCGGTTGCGTCCGGTTTCATCATCTGCGCCTTATCGCGCGGGCGCCGATTGCGCGTCAATGGTTAGTCTTGCGGGCGGTTCTCAAATCGCCCGCCGCCCATGCATGGCCCCGTTGTGTCTCGCGCGCGAGACGGGTACACCGCCGGGACCAATTCCTTTGCGGCCCGACCCCGTTGCCGTGCAAGCCTGCGAGACATAAATATGAGCGACGCCGCCTCCACCGACATTGTTATCATTGGCGCCGGCCATAACGGTCTGGTTTGCGCTGCTTACCTCGCCGAAGCCGGGCTCAATGTCCACATGGTTGAGCGGCGCCATATTGTCGGCGGCGCGGCGGTGACCGAGGAGTATCACCCCGGTTTTAAAAACTCCGTCGCCAGCTATCCGGTCAGCCTTCTCAACCCGAAAGTCATCGCCGATCTCGACCTTTACAATAACGGCCTGGAACTTGTGGAACGCTCGATGCCGAACTTCTGGCCGCTGGGCAACAAGCCCGGCGAGTATCTGAAACTGTCCTACGACATGGCCGAGACGCAAGCGGAATTTGCGCGCTATTCCAAACATGACGCCGCCGCCCTGCCCGGCTATTACGCTGCGATTGAGCGCGCCGCCGCAGTGGTGCGCAGTCTGGTGCTGGAAACGCCGCCAAACGCCGGCGGCGGTTTGCGCGATATCTGGCGGGCGATCAGCGCCGGCAATAAATTGCGCAAACTGTCGCTCGCCGACCAGCAATTGTTGCTCGATCTGTTCACCAAATCGGCGGCGGAGTTTTTGGCGCCGTGGTTTGAACACCCGGCCATTCTCGGCGCCTTCGCGTTTGACGGCATCGTCGGCAATTTCGCCTCGCCGCATGCGCCCGGCTCCGCTTACGTGTTGCTGCATCATGTGTTTGGCGACCTCAACGGCAAGAGTGGCTATTGGGGCCATCCGATTGGCGGCATGGGCGCAATTACGCAAGCGATGGCGCGGGTGGCGGAAAGCCGCGGCGTTAAAATTACCACCGAGGCGCCGGTAAAACGCGTTCTGGTGGCCGATGGCCGCGCCGCCGGCGTCGAGCTGGAGAGCGGCGAGACAATTTACGCGCGCGCCGTCGCGGCCAATGTCGACCCCAAGCTGTTGTTCACCAAGCTCACCGATGCGGGCGATTTGGCGGCGCCATTCTGCACCCGGATGGAAAACTTCGCCTGCGGCTCGGGCGTGTTGCGGATGAATGTGGCGCTGTCGGCGTTGCCGGATTTTCCCTGCCTGCCTGGCAAGGACGCCGCCGACCATCACCGCGCCGGCATCATCATCGGCCCCAATCTCGATTATCTCGACCGCGCCTATCTCGATGCGCGCAATTTCGGCTGGTCGCGCGCGCCTGTGGTGGAGATGTTGATCACCTCGACAATGGACCCGACGCT
>JAJFFZ010000003.1 GCA_021776395.1 Hyphococcus sp.
CTGCGAAAGGCCGCAAAGCGAAGCGTTGAGGCACTCTGGGATGAAATCGGAAACCTCCTCGAACACTTCCCGCCAAACGAATGCGCAAACTATATCAGAAACTCAGGATACCGAGCCATATGATCGTCAGAATGCTCTAGCGCCTCACTTATCAGACAGACCCGCTTGGAGCCCTTAGTTTGCGCGCCTTAGCCGCCGAATTCTTGACTTTCCACAGCCTGTCTCCTATATGACTGACTAGTCAGTTATGTAGAGTATCATGCACCGCGCACGCACAGATCAGGCGAAGGACGACCGGCGGGAGGTTTTGCTGAACGCTGCGCTCCATGAGTTTTTCGAGCGTGGTTTTGCCGCCGCGCGGATGGATGATATCGCCAGGCGCGCCGGGCTCTCAAAGGGCACGCTGTATCTTTATTTCGATTCCAAAGAAGCGTTGTTCACCTCACTGATTGAGACTTTTGCGCTGCCCAATGTGGAGCGGATCGAGGCGGCGGCGCGCGCCGCCGGCGGCGCCAGAAACGCCATCCACGCGGTGATGGCGCTGGCGCCGAGCCTGGTGCGCGAAAGCGTCGTGCCGATGATTGCAAAAATCCTTATCGCCGATGCGCCGGCTTTTCCGGATATGGCCACCACCTATCGCAAGACCGTCGTTGAGCGCGTGCTCGCCGTCTGTGCCGATATTTTAAGAAACGCCCATGAGGCCGGTGAGATAATGGTCAACGATCCCGACCTCACCGCCCGGCTGATCGTCGCGCCGATATTTTTCTCGGCGATGTGGCGGGTGGTTTTTGAACATGACGACGAAGCGAAGTTCGATGTCGCCAAACTGTTTGCGTTGCATGAGGAAATGCTGCTGCGCGCGCTCTGCTTTAAAGAGGATGCGGCATGATGGACTTTAGGAAAACCATAACAACATTTGCCTTGCTGGTTACCATCAGCTCACTGAGCGCTTGCTCACGAAGCGAGCATGCCGGCGCCTATGTTGGTTATATTGAGGCGGAATATGTTTACGTCGCGGCGCCGCAAGCGGGGTGGTTGGTATCGGCGCCGTTATATGAAGGTGATAAGGCGGCGATTGGCGATGTTCTTTTCGAGCTCGACACAGACCAGCAACGCGCAATTGTTGACCAGGCGGCGGCCCGCGCCGAGCAAGCCGCCGCGCAGGCCGAAGACATCGGAACCGGCGCCCGCCCGGTGGAGATTGCGGCGTTGGAAGCGCAGCTGGATGAGGCGCGCGCGCGATACGCGCAAGCCAAATCCGAGCGCGACCGCTGGATGCCGCTGGTGAAAGAAGGCAACGCCACGCGCGCACGCGGCGACCAGGTGGTTGCCGACTACAAGGCCGCCGCCGCCCGCGTGAAAGCCGCCAAAGAGGCCATCGACGTCGCCAAGCTGGCCGGCCGCGACGCGGCGCGCAAAGCGGCTGATGCGGCCGCGCTTGCGGCGGATGCATCCCGCACTGAGGCGCAATGGAGCCTCGACCAGCGCATGGTAAAAGCAAAAGTCGATGGCCGCGTTGAGGATGTTTTTTATCGCCAGGGCGAGTTTGTAATGGCCGGCGCACCGGTGCTCTCCATTTTGCCGGCGCATGCTTTGAAGGTGCGCTTCTTTGTTCCGCAGGCGGACTTACCGTTATTTGATATTGGCCGCGAGGTAAAAATTATTCCCGATGGCCGCCCGCAAGGCGTCACCGCCAGGGTCTCATTTATCGCCGGCGTCGCGGAGTTTACGCCGCCGGTTATTTACAGCATCAAGTCGAGGCAAAAACTCGTTTTCCTGGTTGAGGCGAGGCTGGCGGATGGCGAGGCATTGCGCCCGGGCCTTCCCGTCGATGTCCTCTTGCCATGAGCGCGCTGGCGATTGATGTGACCGGCCTGGTCAAGCGCTTTGGCGATAAAATCGCCGTTGACGGCGTTGATATTCACATGCCGAAGGGAGAAGTCTGGGGCTTTCTCGGACCTAACGGCTCGGGCAAAACGACGACCATTCGCATGATATGCGGTCTGTTGCGCGCCAGCGCGGGCGAAGGGACGTGCCTTGGCTATGACATCGCCCGCGAGGCGGACCAGATTAAAATGTCCACCGGCTACATGACCCAGAAATTTTCGTTCTGGAACGATCTGACGATCCGGGAAAATCTCGAATTTGTAGCGCGGCTTTATCGCATGACGCCGCTGCGTCAACGCGTCGATGAAACGCTTGAAACTTTAGGTCTAACCGACCGCCAGCATCAACAGGCCGGCGCGCTTTCGGGCGGCTGGAAACAACGGCTTGCTCTGGCCGCCGTCACCATGCATGCGCCTAAGCTTTTGTTGCTTGACGAGCCAACCTCAGGGGTCGACCCGCAGGCGCGGCGCGACTTCTGGGATGAAATCCATCGTCTGTCTACGAACGGTATTACCGTACTTGTCTCGACCCATTATATGGATGAGGCCGAACGCTGCGACCACATTGTCTACCTTGCCAACGGCAAGCTGCTGACCGAGGGCCGCGTCGCCGATATCATTCAAGAGTCTGGCCTTGTCACCTTTCGCGTGGAAGGCGACAGCGTTCGTCGCTTTGCCGGCGCCCTCCAGCAATTGGATGGCGTCGATCATGTTTCCTATTTTGGCAATGCGCTGCTTGTCAGCGGGACGCAGCGCGAGATTATTGAACACGCGGTTGAGGCGGCGACGGATGCAAGCGTTCGCTGGCAGGAAGTGCGCCCCAGCCTTGATGATGCGTTTATCGCCTTGATGGCTCGCGCCGGCGGTGACCGGAGAGTGCACGCATGACCATGGGATCAGACACATTCGCGCGCATCAGCGCGATCTTTTTAAAAGAGCTGGTGCAGATGCGGCGAGACCGGCTGACTTTCGCCATGATGTTCGCGATCCCGGTTCTGCAACTTGTATTGTTCGGTTACGCCATCAATACAGACCCAAAAGGGCTGCCGACGGCGGTGCATGTTGAAGAGCAAACCCCCATTGTGCGCACGCTTTTGCAAGCGCTTGAGACGTCGCAATATTATGATCTGGTGATGCAAACCGATGATCCGCGTAAGAGCGCCGCGCTGTTGGCGCGCGGCGAGGTGGCTTTCGTGGTGTCAATCCCGGCCGGCTTCACCGAGCAGCTCATTCGCGGTGAGCGCCCGCAATTGCTGATAGAGGCGGATGCATCCGATCCGGCGGCGGCGTCAAACGCCATCGCCCGCGCTGATGCAATCCTCACCAGCGCCCTGCGCCACGACCTGACCGGCGCGTTGAAGTCGCTCAATCCCGGGCCGAACCCGTTTGAGCTGATAACCCACGCCAAATATAACCCGGAAGGCATTACGCAATATAATATCGTACCCGGATTATTGGGCGTCATCCTGACGATGACGCTGGTGATGATCACGGCCATGGCGATGACCCGCGAGGCTGAACGCGGCACCTTGGAGAACCTGCTGGCGATGCCTGTGCAACCGCTTGAGGTGATGATCGGTAAAATCACGCCTTATGTTACTGTCGGGGCGGTGCAGACCTTGGTTATTCTTGTCGCCGCGCGCTATCTTTTTGCGGTGCCGTTTATCGGCGCCATCTGGCCCCTCTTGTTGGGTGTTGTGATTTTTGTGCTCGCCAATCTGGCGCTTGGGTTTACCTTCTCAACCATCGCCAGCTCGCAAATGCAGGCGATGCAACTGACGTTCTTCTTCTTTCTGCCGTCGCTATTGTTGTCAGGATTTATGTTTCCGTTTCGCGGCATGCCGCACTGGGCGCAATGGATTGGCGAGGTTCTGCCGCTCACCCATTTCCTTCGCATCGTGCGCGGCGTGATGTTGAAGGGCTCAACGCTTGTGGATTTGCATGTCGACTTCTTGGCGATGACCGCTTTTGCACTCGCGGCGGTCATTGTTGCGATGCTGCAATATCGCCAAACCCTGGACTGAACCAAGGGCCTATCTTCCCGCCGACACGGTCTGGTCCGGGAACGCCAATTGTTCGCGGTCGCGCCAGTCAGCGGTGACGTAGTTCAAGATCAGGGATTTTCTGACGCCGGAAATGTCGCGCGCCTCAAAGCCGTGATAGGTATGATCGCCGGGCACGAACGCCATTGCGAAATTGGGCCGGAACGGGCTTCGTTTCATCCACTTCTTGTCGCCGGTATAGACATCCGTTCCAAGATTGTCATGGCCGTCGCCGTCGGACAGGTAAATCAAAACCGTCAGACGTTTGACACCAAGATCGGTATGCGGCTCCAGCCAAAAGCCGGTAACGTCTTGCGCATATTCGATGCGCAGGAATGTGCCGCCCAGATCGACATAGAAAAATTCCTCAATCGCCCGCGCCATTTCAGGCGCCTGAAACGCATTGGCGAGCGCGGCGAAGGCGGGCAGCCGCGCGATATTGTCCTGATCCACATAATGGCGCTGGTCATTGTGCAATTCACGCTTGCCGGAAACGCCGCCGAGATCAGGCGCCGAGAACTGCATTACTTGCAAATCTTCGATGATATTTTCTGGAAGCGGGTGTCCGATAAACCAGTGCCGATATGGCTCTTCAAAGCTTTCCGCACGGCCGAGCGCCTCGGTAAAGCTTTCAAATATCTGATCTTGCGCCAACTCACTCATGGTTTTTCAATCGCCTCTATTAAATTGCATCAGGCCCGGTCTCGCCGGTGCGGATGCGCAGCGCGTCTTCAACCGGTATGATAAAAATCTTGCCGTCGCCGATACGGCCCGAATACGCGGCGTTTTTGATCGCCTCCACCGCGCGCTCGACAATCGCGTCATCAACGACAATTTCGATTTTCACCTTGGGCAGAAAATCAACCACATATTCCGCGCCGCGATAAAGCTCCGTATGCCCCTTTTGCCGGCCAAAGCCGCGAATGTCAGTGACGCTCATGCCCTGGAGGCCGATTTCCTGAAGCGCCTCTTTGACATCGTCGAGCTTGAACGGTTTGATAATCGCTTCAATCTTTTTCATGGGTTGCCGCCTAAAAGCCTGCTACCACAAAGACCGACCCATATGAGGTGTCAAGCGTGACGGGATTTATTCTTCTATCGACCGATGAAATGCGTGCGGCGGAAGCGGCCGCCATCGCCGCCGGGATTGCATCCGCGGCGCTGATGGAGCGCGCCGGGGCTGCGGTCGCCGAGCTTGCCATGGGCGCCTGGAGCCAACGCCCTGTCGTGGTGCTGTGCGGGCCGGGCAATAATGGCGGTGACGGATTTGTCGCAGCGCGCAAAATCGCCGAGGCCGGGTGGCCGGTAAAGCTTGGCCTGCTGGGCGACCAAGCCGCGCTGAAAGGCGACGCCAAGATGATGGCGGGACTTTATGAGGGCGAGGTATCCGCGGCCGCGCCGGCGCTGCTGGGGGGCGCGGGGCTGATTATCGACGCGCTGTTCGGAACCGGCCTGGCGCGGCCCATCGAGGGCGCGGGCGCGACCCTCATCGAGGCGGTGAACGCTAACCCCGCGCCGGTGCTGGCGGTCGATATCGCCTCCGGCGTTGACGCTGATACTGGGGTAGTAATGGGCGTCGCGGTTCAGGCGGCGCGCACGGTGACGTTTTTTCAAAAGAAAACCGGCCATCTCCTGTTTCCGG
>JAJFFZ010000021.1 GCA_021776395.1 Hyphococcus sp.
GCGCGGGTATTGGCAGCATCCGCTTGCGCAACTTGCCCGAACAGCTGTGCGGCGGCCGCGATATCGCCTTCCTCAAACGCCGCCTCGCCGGCGTTCAGATAATCCTCTGACGGATCACTTTGCTCAGCCCCTTCGCCGCCAAGCGCGGTCAAGCGCTCGATGAACGCCTTGATCTCGCTCTCCGGCAAGGCGCCTTGAAAACCATCCACCGGCCGGCCCTGATAAAACGCATAGACCGTCGGGATCGATTGAATGCGCAGCTGGCTCGCCAGCATCTGGTTTTTATCGATATCGACCTTGACCAGATCGATCTTGCCGCCGGCGGCTTTCACCGCTTTTTCAAGCGCCGGCGCAAGCTGCTTGCACGGCCCGCACCAGTCGGCCCAGAAATCGACGACAATCGGCTTGGCCATAGACGCCGCCACGACGTCTTGCTCAAAGGTCTCAATCGTGGCGTCTTTAACCACCGCTTCCGGCGCGGCAGCAGCGCCCAGTATCTCGGTCATCTCGGCTCTCCGGGGCTTCGTTCCCAATAAATGAGGCCGCGCCCCGCCAAACGCAAGGCCAGTTTGCGCCCTCGCCTATACATCCGCCGCTAAAGGCGCGCAAAGCTCGATTAATCGGGGCTCAAAGCCGCAATGGCGAATAAATTTGAGTAGATCTTCGGGTTTAAGCCCGCTTGTGGCGGTGTTTTCAAGCGGGTGAAACCACACCCGTTCGAACTGCAAGAGCGCCCGGTCGAGCACCACTTCGCGGAGCGCCCGCGCGGTCTCGTTGATCAGCGCAAACGGCGTCACCGCGCCGGGGATAACCCCGAGCGTGTCACGCATCAGCTCAGGCTTGCCAAAAGACAGCCGGCCTTTTGAGCCAAGCGCCTTGCCGAGACCAACCAAATCAACCGCCGTATCGCACCAAGCCACCGCCAGAAAGAGCGCGCCTTTCTTGTCTTTCAAAAACAGGTTCTTGGAATGCCCGCCCGGCATGCCAGCCTTCAGATCGCGCCCTTCGTCAACAGTGAAAACCGGGCGGTGCTCGACCGTCTGATAGTCGATGGCGAGCGTTTCGAATAACGAGAACAGGCCGGCTCTGGTTGCAGGCTCAGTTGTGACGGCGGACATGGCGGGGCTCTCCGGTGTTTTTCGGGAGTGTGCCCGATCCCGGACTGCGAGAAAACACCAAGGCGTTGATTGGTGTGAGAGAAATGCAAATGGCATTGAGCTGGGTTCCCAGCGCGGCTTTCGTCAGGACATGCTTTGCCTCGGCGCGGCGCGCGGAATAGCGCTTGATTTTGCAAGCCCGTTGCGCCATATCACGCCCCCTCCGCGGCAGGCAGCCGCAAAAAACGGAGCGCGGGCGTAGCTCAGGGGTAGAGCGAAACCTTGCCAAGGTTTAGGTCGTGAGTTCGAATCTCATCGCCCGCTCCAAATTTCCAAGCAAAATCAATGAACTATAGGCGATGCTCCCTTTGGGGCTTCGCCGATTTTCGCCCCAGGTAACACTGGGGTAACAAGTGAACGGCAACTTCCACGAGGCAGCCTCCACCATAGAATTAACAGTTGTCCCGAGAACCGTTAAACTGTGGGCGAGGCGCGCGCAGGTTAGCTGCACTTGAGTAGATTATGTGCGGTCAAGTAGCGTGCCGTTTAACAGTATTGGTTCTGTAATCGCGCCGTCTCGCTCATGATGAATTTTCTTCTACTGGCTTTTCAAACCACGTTGCGACCGTAATGAACCACGAGAATGCAATCGCTATAATCACAACCATTATCAAGAATGCACGCTCCTCGGATAGTTCACTAACCAAATTAGATGTTTAGTCCCGGGAAGTGATGGCTTGGGTTTTCATAGAATCGTTTGGGTTCATCGGTCCAGCATTTCATCACATATTCGAATGGCGTTAGGCCGCGTAGCGTTTTCAATCGCTTGGCAAAATTATAGGCATCGATAAAAGTTTGAAGATGCTCGCGAAGCTGGGCGTGGTTCTGGTAATGATAACGCTTGGTGGTCGCTTCTTTCAGGGGCCGGTTCATCCGTTCCACCTGTCCATTGGTCCAGGGATGGTTCGGCTTGGTCAGGCGGTGCTCAATCCCGTTGGCTGTACAAATACGATCAAATAGATGTCCCACATAACGGGCTGTTGGCCCGTTTCGGTAGCGAGGCGGATGACAAAACTGGATGCCATTATCCGTTAGGATCGTATGGATTTGATGCGGAACAGCCTCAATCAAATTACGCAGAAACTGGCAAGCAGTGGGACGGGTTGCACGTTCGTGTAACTCAACGAATGTGAACTTGCTCGTCCGGTCAATTGCTACAAACATGTGCAACTTACCTTCTTCGGTGCGCACCTCCGCAATATCAATATGGAAGTAGCCGATGGGATAACTTTTGAATTTGCGTTTCGGCTCGGCCTCGCCTTTCAGATCAGGCAAGCGGGAGATGCCATGACGCTGATATAGCCGATGCAAGCTTGAACGCGTTAGATGGGGAAGGCTTTCCTGCAACGCGTACAAGCAATCATCCAGCGGCAAAAGCGTATGCTTGCGAAAGGCGACACAGGCTGCTTCTTCCTCCGGCGATAGAACCGTCGAGCGGGCGCCTTTCGGCCCCATCGGCATGTCTTCGACATTCTTGCGAGCCCGCCACTTGCGAACTGTCTTTTGGTTGATCCCGTGCAGCTCTGCTAGCGCCGAGACCGTAGCTTTCGATCGCTGTATTGCTTTTCGGACCGCGTGCGTGGTCGTGGCGCAGTTGTGCAAAACTTGTCCCATAGGCTTTTCCTCCATGATGGATCAGAGCATAATGCGATTCCATCACTTCCCGGGACTAAACACCTAGGGTTCATCGGCAATCAGAGCCTTGAACGCGCCGCCGTGGCGTCAGCTCTGTTTTGTCTGGCGGCTGTAGTGTTTGCCTGGGGTTGGTCGAAACGGTTTCGCCGCGGCCCCTTAGAGTCCGTGATGAGAGCGGTGGCTGGGTGACAGGGAGGGTTCCCGCCCTTATGCGCGCCGCCTGCTGTGCAACGGGCTATCCGGCGAGCGCAGGTTTCAGTCCGCTCATCGGCTCCACGCGCGATGTCAGGCTGTCATGCAAAAATCTTATTTTAAAAACATTCCCGTCCGCCAGCGGCTCATGCTCAAAGCGCCCGCCGATAAGCTCCGCCGCGCGCGCCACCGTGCGCAGCATCATCGGCATCTCCGAGCCGGCGCTGGTCAAATAGTTATCAATCTTCGTCAGCGGCTTGGTGTCTTCAAGAAATTCTTCGGGCGTCAAAGCCGCGCAATTATCACGTATGATAACCCAGGCAGCGGCATTGGCTTCAACACTCAATACAATATCAAGCGACGGGGCCTCGCGAGCGATGTCATTGTAAAAAGTTGACAGGCTTTCAAACAGCGTTTTCACCGCCACCGGAACAGTGTTGACGGCGCCGGCAGAGCCTTCAATTTTTATTGAGATATCGCTATCTAGCATATCTGAAAAATCGCACAGCTGTTCGTCAATGCTAACATTGTCGAACTCATTCTGGCGCTCAATCTCGTCGAGCCGGTGATAGGTCAAAAGCCGGTTGACGCTATTGGAAAGATTAGTCGTTGCGTCCTTAATGTAGCGCGCGCTTTCAACGCAGCCGTCATCCGGTGTGGTGTTTTCTTCGCCAACGAGACCGCTCATCAAGATTTCAGAAAACCCGTTAATCTGATGAAGCGGCGTCTTGACGAAATGAACAAGCATATTCATCGCCGCCAGCTTGCGCTCATGGTCGCGGCGCACGTCATCTAGCAATACGTTGAGCTGTTGATTTTGATTGTCAATGATTAAGGCTTTCTGGAAATCATTGCGTCGAAACCGCTGAAACATATACGACCCAATTGCGCAAACGATGACCATTGTCGTCAAGACAATAACCTGCAAATAAGCCTCGCCCACCATCGCTTTTGCATAAACAATAGCTGTAAACACCGCCAGAAAACTGGTCATTGCGAGAACGGATTTAATAAAACTTATTCGGAGCAAAAAACACGTGAAAACACAGCCCTGCACCAGCCCGACATAGTAAGAGTGTTTTAAGGCGGCGTATTTGTAGATGATCATGTTTATCGTCAGGCCCAAGATCACCACAGCGATCATTGTTATCAGTTCATGCTTTTTCGAGAACAAGTCAGCCCGTAAGGACAAAAGAAGCGCAAAACATAACACAACGGCGGCGCTACGGAGTAAAACTGCGCCTTTCCAGACCTCCAATGTGCCGATATCTAAAACAGAATAAAGCGCGAAGATGGGCAACCCCACCAACAGGACAAGAGAATTATTTTGTTGGTCGCGTTCAGCGACGAATGCTTGATAGGCCTTTTCAGACTCAGGCGACGCAAACTGCGCTGTCCAGTTATTCAACTTTGCGTGCACGGATAAACTCTCATATGCATTTACCGACCACGAAAATTGCGGCCTCAACTAACGTCTAGCGAGAGTTCGTTAAAAACTTACGGCCAACGCCGGTTTTCAGGGAAATATTGGTTAACGCCCAACGCAACGAATGTTGCGGCAATCCCTTTGATAACAACAAATTCGTCGAAATCAGGTGGTCGCCATCGCCGCTCCCGGTTCACGTGACAAATTGAGGCGTCGCAGAAGGTTTATGTTGCATACCACCGCACAGTTTAATATCGTTACCAAAACGTTAACGTGAACATGGATTTATGCTATGCAAGAGGAACTAAAAAAGCGCTTTCGCCCGGTTTTAGACTCATTTTTAGCCTCGCCACCCGTAGCTTCGGTGATTAATACGACGATTACGCCCAATCAGTACCGAGCCATCCTTCGCCAAGTATATCACCATACACGAGAAAACCCGCAGCTACAGACCCTTGCAACCGTACATTTTCGCGGCAAACAGCGAGACATGGTCCGAGCGTTTTTTCGGCACGCAGCATCCGAAATTGGCCACGACCAGCTAGCCTTAAATGATTACATCACTCTGGGAGGGAAGGGTGAACACGTTCCATACGAGAATCCGCTGCCTGCCACGACAGCGCTTCTTTCCTTTGGGTTTTACCAGATTTATAATCTGAATCCCCTTGGTTATCTCGGGTATCTGTATTTCTTGGAAGCGATGCCCACCCAAGCCGGACCAGGTTTGATTGAACAACTCCATGCTGTCGGCATTAAGGACAACGCATTAACCTTCCTGCGCGATCACACCGAAATCGATATTGGCCACGTCAAGATGATGGAAAAATATATCGACCATCTTGTCCGGGATGAAAAAGAAGTCGATTGCATAGTGTACGCGATGCAAACCACCGCCTACCTCTATTCTCAGATGATGGCGCAGGCGATCGAATTTGCTGATCAACCGGATGTAACGGGTTGGAACTGGGAAGAGCTGGATGCTGACCGGCTCACGCCCCCGCTTGGCGGCGCAAGCGTTTCTGTTGTTGCCTGAAAACGCTCAAGTCGTATGCAGGCTACCCTCAAGGTAACGTGCAAAAACTGATTGTTTGCGATCATAATGTTTTGGATCGCGCAAATTAAACCGCAGCACTATTACTTTGCCAAAGCTGGGATGGATTTTTCCTGCGTCTTGAACTTCATAGCCAAGCTTTTTGAAAAACGGCAGCACATTGCTGTTACAGTCGCAAATGCACCAGTTCACTCCGCGCTCCAGGCCAAGCTTAAAACACTCAACACTGATCAGAAGCGGCAGAACGCCTCCACGATAGGCGGGCTCCACCATTAGACGCGTTGAATATGAAACCTTGTCCGGATAGTCGCGCCCGCGACCTTTGAGCTCATAAAAATCCAAATATTCACCAGGGTCCCCGTCGGTGCAGAAATTTACCCGAACAACCCCGATGATTACGCCATCCTCATACACCGCAATATTGTAACCATGATTATCAAGCGGATCGATGATTATTTTTTTTTCGTGGTCAGCATAGCGGTCATGCCGCTGCATTTCTTCTTCATAGATTTTGTAGCGAAACCGGTAAATTTCGGCGGCGTCCTCTCCCGGCTTAAAAATACGAAAACTGATCACAAAACTACCCTGGTTACTAAAAATTGGGGTTACTAAAAATTAGGCCGGCCTCATTATCAGGCCGCGTCCTCTCCCACAAGGATTTGGCGCTTGCCCGCATGGTTCGCGGGCGAAATAACGCCTTCTTCTTCCATCTTTTCTATCAATGTCGCGGCACGATTGTAGCCGATTTGCAATCGCCGCTGGACGTAGGAGGTTGAGGCTTTCCTGTCGCGCAACACCACCGCCACCGCGCGGTCATAAAGCGCATCGCCTGACGATGTGTTGCCGCCAATATCGAAGCCGCCATCGTCGCTATCGCTGTCACGCAATTCGGTGACGTCCTGAACATAGTCCGGCGCGCCCTGTTTTTTGAGGAATTTGACGATCTTTTCGACTTCATTGTCCGAAACAAAAGCGCCATGAACACGCCGCAGGCGCCCGCCGCCAGCCATATACAACATGTCGCCCTGACCGAGCAGTTGTTCCGCGCCAGGCTCGCCAATAATCGTTCGCGAGTCGATTTTGGAGGTCACCTGAAACGACACCCGGGTCGGAAAGTTTGCCTTAATCGTGCCGGTGATGACGTCAACCGACGGGCGCTGTGTCGCCATGATAAGGTGAATGCCAGCCGCGCGCGCCATCTGTGCAAGGCGCTGAACCATGCCTTCAATATCTTTGCCCGCGACCATCATCAGGTCGGCGACCTCATCGATCACCACAACGATGAACGGCATATTTTCATAATCAAGCGTCTCGGTCTCATAGACCGGCTCGCCGGTTTCCTCGTCATAACCGGTATGGACCGTCCGCGTCAGAAGCTCACCGCTTTCCTCCGCTTCGGCGACGCGCGCATTAAATCCGGCGATGTTGCGTACACCAACCTTTGACATGCGGCGGTAGCGCTCTTCCATTTCCCGCACTGTCCATTTCAGCGCGACAACCGCCTTTCTCGGATCGGTCACTACGGGCGACAGAAGGTGCGGGATATCTTCGTAAACTGACAATTCGAGCATTTTCGGGTCGATCAGGATAAGTTTGCACTGGTCAGGCGCCATGCGGTAAATCAGCGACAAAATCATCGTATTGATGCCGACCGACTTGCCCGAACCGGTTGTCCCGGCAATCAGAAGGTGGGGCATGCGCGCCAAATCAACAAATACCGGCTCACCGCCAATGCCCTTGCCGAGCGCAATCGTTAAGTCGCCACCGGAACTTTCATATTCACCGGCGCCCAACAGCTCGCGCAGGAACACCATTTCGCGGTCGTGGTTGGGCAATTCAATGCCGATGACATTGCGCCCGGGCACCACTGCGACGCGGCACGCAATGGCGCTCATCGATCGGGCGATATCATCGGCTAGCCCTATAACCCGGGAGGATTTCACCCCCGCAGCAGGCTCCAGCTCATACAGCGTCACCACCGGGCCGGGGCGGACATTGATGATTTCGCCGCGCACGCCAAAATCCGACAGCACGTTTTCTAACATCCGTGCATTCTGTTCGAGCGCCTCGTCAGAGATAACGGCGCGATTGGCGTGATGCGGTTTGACCAGAAGGTTGAGCGGCGGCAGCTCATAGTCGCCGGCGGAGAATACCGGCAGAACCGGTTGCCTTTCACGGCGTTCACGCTTGCTTTCCTGCTCTTTCAGTCGCTTGCGGATTATTTTCCGTTTGCTGGACAACGCGGCGCCGGCTTCGTCTTCATCGAAGGCAGCCGCATCATCATAGTCTTCGTCCGCGTCAGCTTCCCGTTTCCCTTTCAGCGCATCAAGCCGGTCGGACACAAAGCCCGCGACCGCAAGATAGGCGTCTTCAAGCGCCCAATAGGCCTCCATGAACCGCTCGCGAGTGAGGCCGCAATGGATGGCGTAAGCAATCACCGCAATGAAGGCGAAGACGCCGGCGGAAATGACGCCAAGAAAGGGCAGACCGGTCGGGGCCGCGAGCGCGGTTACGCCCGCCTGCCACAAGTCGCCGATAAACCCGCCGGGACCGGCGACAAACGGCCAAATCGCCGGCGGCGGCGCAACAGCAAGGGCGGCGGATGCAGCCAAGAGGGCAATCGGCAGGCTTATCAACCGTCGCCAAAAGCGCGGCGGGATATCTTCCGGCGCACCGTGAAGCAGCGCCGAGGCGCCCCATATACCCAACGGCGCAATCAGCAGGAATGCCGCTGCGCCAAAGGTCTGAAATAACAGGTCAGCAAGGCTGGACCCTGCCATGCCGGCAAGGTTCTGCACCGGCGCGGGCGTTGCGGTGTTAAAACTCGGATCGCTGATTGAGAATGTCGCCAGCGCTACCGCCAGCAAGACGCCGAGCAATATCATGGAAAGCCCGCCCGCGCGCATCAGCACATTGCGGGCAAAGCTGCGCAGGCTGGCGACCAGTTCGGCAAATTGGTCGCGATTGCGTGCGGAACGACGGGAGAGGCTTCTTGGGTGTTTTGACATAAGACGGGTACGGAGCGCTAGTGTTGAGGATATAGTAGGAGACCTTAAGGGAATATTGACATGGCGGGCGCGAAAAAGGGTTAACGGTTATTAACCAATAGTAGCATTTAATCGCTTATTCGGGCCTCGCCTGCGCCGCTGGCGTCCTCATCGCTGCGCAAGCGAACACCGAGGGAATATTTCAGCGCCACCCAGAATAATGCACTCAGGGAAAAGGCGAAAATCGCAATCGCCCCGGCGCCAATAAGCTGACCGGGGAGTGAGGCGTCTGGGTTGTACCAGGGCGCGATTATCATCGCCCAGACGCCGCATAAAAGATGGGCCGGAATGACAAAACCGGCGTCATCTATGCGAAACCTGTCGAGAAACGGCGGTGCGACGGTGACAATCACCCCGCCGACCGCGCCAACCATCGCCGCCTGCCACAGCGCCGGATGCAACGGGTCGGCGGAAACCGCAACCAGCCCGGCTATCACTGCATTGATGACCGTGACCAGCCCGGCGCGATGGTAAACAATTTGCGTGAGGAACAGCGCCGCCAACACCGCGCCGGCGACCGCAACCACCACATTGGCCGAAATCACGCCGAGAGAAATCGCCGGTTCAATCGATGAAAACGACCCCGACTTGCCCGCCAGAATAACAATCCACGCCGTCAGAATGAACCCGGCGGCAAACGCCGACAGCGGCAGTGCAGTCGAAGACGCCGGGCGCGGTCCGTGCTCATGATAGCGCCCCGGACGCGGGCCAATCACCAAAGCGCCAGCCAGCGCGGCTGCGCCGCCGGTCATATGGATGACCGCCGCGCCGCCAAAATCCACCGTCCGCCAAACTTCAGCGAAATAGCCCCCGCCCCACACCCAGGCGGCGGCAATCGGATAGATGAGGCCAACCATAGCCGCGGCAAATAAAATGAACGGCCAGGTTTTAACCCGCTCCGACACCGCGCTGGAAACAATCGCCGCCGGGATCACCGCCAGGCCCATCTGGAAAAACCACACTGAGCCCGACGCCCGCCCGACCGCCATCGGGTCAACATCATTCGGCCGCCATGGCTCAAACGCGCCAAGAAACCCGCCGGGCTCAACCATGTGAATCAGATTGTAGCCGACCAGCCAGAACGAAAACGCGCCGACGCCTACGAGGCCAATGGTCCGTAGGCAGACCGCCGGCGCATGTTGGGTGCGGGCGAGACCGACATCGCGCAGCCCCAGGCCAAACACAAACAGAACCGCCGCAAGGCCGGCAAACACAAACAGCGCGGTGTCGAGAAGATAGCGGGTCTCATCGCTGGCGGCGCTGATATCTTGCGCCAGCGCCGTCCCGCCAGCAATGAACATTGCCGTTATTGCTATGATCCAAGCCCATTTGCGCATCGTCAAACTCCGTCACCCGTTATTCTGCTGCTTTCTATGCCGCGCTTTTCGCCGCAGCTGCAAGCGCCAAGCTGGACGCGGGGAGCTTAACGCGCGATCCTTGGTCAGTTATGGCTGAAACCTTTCAATTTGATATTGCTACCGTCGGCGGCGGGCTGGCCGGGGGGCTGGGCGCGCTGGCCCTGGCGCGGCAGGGCTTTAACGTCGCGGTGATTGACGCGGCTGACCCGGCGGCGATGCGCAACGCCGCGTTTGATGGCCGCACCACGGCAATATCCTACGCCACCGCGCGGGTGTTCAAGCGGCTTGGCCTGTGGGACCGGATTGCACCCGAGGCCGAGGCGATCCGCGATATTCTGGTCACCGACGGGCGCGCCAAATCCCGGTTTGACGACGGCGCGGTGTCGATGTTTGCGCTGCATTTCGACAGCCGTGAGCTTGACGAGGAAACCCCGCTCGGCTGGATCGTCGAAAACACGCTACTGCGCGAGGTTTTGCTTGATGCGGTCGCCGCCGAGACAGAGATCGCGATGTTTGCGCCGGCGCGGCGGACCGGAACAGCCTATGGCCCGGCCGAGGCGACAGTGACGCTGGAAGACGGCCGCGCCATCAATGCGAGCCTGGTTATCGCGGCGGATGGACGGTTTTCAGCGCTGCGCGCTGAGGCCAATATCAAGGTCAATCAGTGGCGCTACAAACAGGCCGGCATTGTCGTTACCGTCGCCCATGAGCGCCCGCACCAAGGCGTCGCCCAGGAGTTCTTTTTGCCGTCAGGCCCGTTTGCGATTTTGCCGTTAACCAACAACAGATCGTCGCTGGTCTGGACCGAGCGCGAGGACGCGGCGGCGGCCTATCTGGCGCTTAGCGATGAAGACTTCGTGCGCGAGATTGAAAACCGCTTTGGCGATTATCTTGGCGCCTTGTCGCTTGCCGGCCCGCGCTGGTCCTACCCGCTGGCGTTCCATCTTTCCCAAAGCTTCATCGCCCCGCGCCTGGCGCTAATCGGCGACGCGGCCCGCGCGGTTCACCCGATTGCCGGGCAGGGCTATAATTTCGGCGTCAAAGATATCGCCGCGCTTGCCGACGTGTTGCGCGACGCACGCGACGTTGGTCTCGACATCGGCTCACTCAGCGTTTTGCAAAACTACCAGCGCTGGCGCCGGTTCGATTCCACATCGCTGGCGCTCGGCATGGATTTGCTAAACCGTCTGTTCTCGAATGATTTCGGACCTTTACGCCTCGCCCGCGACGTTGGCATCGGCATGGTCGGAAAAATCGCCCCCTTGCGAAAAATCCTGATGCGCCAGGCCGGCGCCGATTTGGGAACGCTGCCGAGTTTGATGGCGCGCGAGAGTTAAACTTATTCAGAGTCTAGCGACGAGCTTAATCGCGCCATCGCCACAACTCTTTGTTTATATTAAATAATCGAAATACAGAAATCCAACACTACCCCCGCAGCACCAACTCCCCGGCACGCGCCTCTACGCTTTCTATTCTCGACAGGAAGCTCATCCCTAACAAGTTTACCGCAAGCTGGTTGTCGGGGAGGATGAAGGCTTTGACGCCTTCGACGCGGATGCCGTTTATCTCGATTTCGTCGAGGGTGACGAAGGCCGCGTTCGTCTCGCCGTTGGCAGTGCGGACCGGATAGTTATAGTCTGTGTGCGATGTATATATTCCAGCTTCGCGCGCATCGGAATCGCGCAACGCAACATAGCTGGCGCCAGTATCGACCAGAAACCTCGCCCTGCGTCGGTTGACCTCTGCGTCGATATAAAACTGGTGGTCGCGCGAAGCGGCGATGCGCACTTCGCGGGCCCAGTGATTATTTGTCGGCGATGGTGTTGTCACCGATGCGAGGGTGCGTGTCTGTGACGCTGGCGATGTCATATCGAGGTAGCGCACGCCAAGGATGGCGCTGGCGACCAAAACTCCGGCGGCGATAATTTCTGTACGCATGCAGACCCCTGAAACTAAGAGCCACTTTGACAGGCCATGGTTTCAGGAAGGTCTTTGAGGTCGTTCGAATTCTATGCTTTCTGCGCTTTGTTGAGCCCTAAAACATCACGCATCGAATATAGCCCGGGCGGTTTGCCAATCGCCCATTGCGCGGCCGCGACGGCGCCTTTGGCGAACAGGCCGCGGTCTATCGCACTGTGGGACAGGGTAATGACCTCCTGCGCGCCGGCAAAAAGAACCGAATGCTCGCCGATAATGCCGCCGCCGCGCGAGACCGAAAACCCGATATCGCCGACTTTGCGCTTGCCGGCCCGCGGCCCATCAATGCCGGCGGCTTTGTCCTCCAGCCGGACGCCGCGCCCGCGCGCCGCCGCCGAGCCCAGCATCAGCGCCGTGCCGGAGGGGGCGTCCACCTTAGCGCTATGGTGGGCCTCGGTTATTTCGATGTCGTAAGAATCTCCCAGGGCGCTGGCGGCGTCCTCCACCAGCGCCATCAGCAAGTTGACGCCAACGCTCATATTGCCGGATTTAACGATGGCGATTGTCTCCGCCAGAGCCGCGATTTCGGCGTCTTCTTCAGCGGAAAACCCGGTGGCGCCGATAATATGCGCGGCGCCCGCCGCAGCCGCCGCCTTGGCGTGGGCGATGCTGGCCTTTGGCGCGGTAAAATCGATCAGCGCGGCAGCGTTTTTCAGGCCGCTGGCGTCTTCTTCAATCGTCAGCCCGATTGCATCAAGCCCGGCGAGAACGCCGATATCCTTGCCGACAGCCGGCCCGCCCGGACGCTCAAACCCGCCCGCCAGCATCGCGCCGGGCGTGCGCAACAACTCGGCAACAACACTTCGGCCCATGCGCCCGCCGGCGCCGGCGACAAGGATGGATGATTTGGGCATTCGTTAGAGCTCTTTTTCGCGATCCTGTAGCGGTAACGCATCAGTCTTAAAGCGCAACCTCCATATTGATAAGCCGGCTGGCGGCGCGGGGCGTCTTTTGCCAGCCTTGGGCAAGATAGAACCGGATTGCGCGGTCATTGCCCGGCGTTACATTGAGCCGCGCCCGCGCGGCGCCGGCGCGGCCAAGCGTGCGGCGCGCATAGTCATCGAGCAATCCGCCAAAGCCGCATCCACGGCGCTCTGGGACAATATAGAAATGATGCACGTGGCCAAGGGCTTTACGCCGGCTCATCCCAAGCACGACCAGACCGATTGCCTTGTCATTTTCGGTAAGCAGCGTGGCAAAACCCGGATCGGCGCCAATGCAGGCGGCAATCCATAGCGGGAATTTCTCTCCGTATGCGCCATAATCGCGCCGAAACTCGACGTCGCTGCCGAGGCTTTCACAATAAAGGTCGCGGCCGAACGCAATCAGCGTTGACGCATCCATTTGCGGACAGGCCGGGCGAAACGCCAGCGCTTTTGCGTATTTATGGCCGGCATCATCGGGCATGAGTTCAATATAGGCGCAAGCGCCGGTCTTTACGACCCACGCGGAACCGGAGCGCCGTAACGATGGGCGAAATACTTGCCGATGTCGCGGGCGTTATCGAGGAGGCTGCGCCCGTTCGCTGTTTTCACCCCGATGTCCGCGCCCGCATCTACGCCTTGCGCCAAAACCAATGTCGGACAGTTCTGATGCTCCTCGCCCAGCATATCAACCATCTCCGCGCGCGGCCGCGCAATAGGCTGATATCGAATGTCGAGCGCGTGGAGGATCGCTGGAAAATAATTGAGGACGCCCCAAATCTCTGCGCATTCCGGGCAATATTCGCGGCGGTCATGATCTTCAAAACCGGGCGCAAGCAGGAAAATAATATCGCGGCTCATCCGTATTTCGCGCCCCAGTCACGCATCGCGCCGATGATGGCGGCCATCTTTTTGCCCTTCGCCGTCAACATATAATCCGCACGCGGCGGATGGGTTTCGTAAATCTTCCGCGTCACGACGCCGCTTTCTTCGAGCATTTTGAGGCGGTTTGAAAGCGTTGCCGGAGTGATGCCGTCGAGCCCGTCGGAGAAATCCTGAAACCGCCGCCGGTCATTGTCCAGTAACTCGCGGATGATTTGCGCCGTCCAGCGCGATCCGAGGATCATCGCCGCGCGGGCAATCGGACATGTTGGCAGGCGTTCGCTCATCGGGGCAGTTTAGTCGGACGGCTTGCGTTTGACTAGTAACTATGTTTTTTATAGCATCTATAAGAATGGAAGTTTAGATATGTCAATCGAGTTACAGGCGCTGTTCGGCGGCGTGGTTATTTTGCTGGTGTTGCTGTCAGTTCAGGGCGGATTAGTCCCGGCAATCCACGGATTTAAATGGGGTCTTGGCCCCAGAGATGAGCCTCGCGACCCGTCCGTCCTGCAAGGACGGGTGAGCCGGATCGTCGCCAACCACATTGAAGGCATGGCGATGTTCGCTCCGCTTGTTTTGATCGCGCATCTCATCGGTCTATCGACGCCGCTCACGCAATGGGGTGCGCTCATCTTTATCGCCGGCCGCGTCGCATTTTCGGTTGTCTATTTCCTCGGCATTCCGGTGCTGCGCTCGGCCATGTGGGGCGTTGCAACCACGGGTACGCTGATAGTTGGCTTTGCGGTGTTAATGGTCGGGTTTTAAAGTCCAAGCTCGGTCAGGCCGGGATGATCCGCCGGGCGCGGGCCCGGCGCCGGCCAGTGGAATTTACGGCCGGCCTCGACAATCGGCACATCATTGATTGAAGCTTCGCGGCGGCGCATCAAGCCGTTCTCATCGAACTCCCAGTTTTCATTGCCGTAAGCGCGGAACCATGCGCCATCGGCATTATGGTATTCATACTGAAAGCGCACCGCGATGCGGTTATCCGTATACGCCCAAAGCTCCTTGATCAGCCGGTAGTCTAATTCGCGCCGCCATTTTTCGCTGAGAAATCGGACAATCCCTTCGCGGCCGGTGATGAATTGTGCGCGGTTGCGCCAGCGGCTATCCGGCGTGTAGGCGAGGGAAACCCGCTCCGCATCGCGGCCGTTCCAGGCATCTTCAGCCATCCGGGCTTTTTGAATAGCGCTCTCGCGGCTGAATGGCGGCACAGGCGGGCGGGGTTTTACGGTCATGAGCGGAACACCTTCAGCATTGAAAAGACGTCCACAATTAAGCGCCCTGGGCGCCCGTTGAAAGGGCTCTAAGAACACGGTTTGTTGAAGCTGGCGCAGATTAGGTCTTTAATTAGTTGGCGCCGCCCTAATGTTGCGAGCCTACCGCCCGTCGGTCACATTATCCCAGAAATTCCGCGCCCGCTGGAAGAAATTCTGGCTTTGCGGGCAGCAGTCTTCGCCGCCGCCGGCTTCGCAGAATTGCTTGAGCAATTGTTTCTGCTCGGGATTGAGCCCGGTCGGGGTTTCGACCTGAACCTCAACATAGAGATCGCCTCTGGCTTTTGAATTCAGCTGCGTCATGCCGCGCCCGCGCACGCGGAAGCGCTTGCCGGTCTGGGCGCCTTCGGGCACGGAAATTTTTACCCGTCCGCCATCGATG
>JAJFFZ010000201.1 GCA_021776395.1 Hyphococcus sp.
GACGATCTCATGACGCGGGTGAACCGTTTCCTTGGTCCGGGCATTATTGCGCGGATTACTGTTATTCAGGCAGCCGGGAAAGCGCCCGGCGCGGCCGCAATCGCTGGGGCTTCAGGCTCCCTTGAGCAGGCGCTGGCCTCGTTCCGGAGCGCTATCGCCAATAAAAGTGATATAGAAAACGGCGAGAAATAAAGCCATCCCGATTAAAGGGCTTGCGCCAGCGCGCTCCATAAGCGATTTTGCCTCAAATTCCGGACGCTTTCGTCCACAGCAGTTGAAAGGTCTCACCCGATGCTCTTTTCCGGCACCCCCATTCGCCCGGCCTATTTTCTAATTTCAGCCCTGGCGCTTTCCCTGGCGGCCTGCGGCGGCGCCTCTTCTGATGAGGCAGCAAGCGGCGCGAGCGCTGAAGACAGCGACAGCGCCAATACCGGCGCTCAAACCGGCGCTTTGGCGGAGATGATCCTCGGGGACGCCAACGCGCCCGTAACTGTCGTCGAATATGCGTCGGTAACATGTCCGCATTGCGCAACTTTTCATGAGACGGTTTTCCCGACAATCAAGGAAAATTATATCGATACAGGCAAGATTCGGTTCATCTTCCGGGAATTCCCCACCTCTCCGGCGGAACTTTCTGTCGTCGGCTCTATGCTGGCCCGCTGCGCCGCAGACAAAGGCGGCACGGATGCGTATTTTCTGGTGATCGACTCGCTGTTCAAAACCCAGCGCACATGGATTCGCGGCGAAAGCCCGCGCAATGAGCTGATCAAAATCGCCAGCCAGGCCGGCATGACCGAAGCCGATTTCGACACCTGTGTAAAACGTGAGGAATTGCTTGATTTAATTAATGAAAACATAAGCACGGCGCGGGATAAATATAACGTCAATGCAACCCCGAGCTTTGTGATCGATGGCCAGCTGCGCAACGTATCTTCGGTTGACACGTTTTCCGAGGCGCTGGATGCGGCGCTCGAGAAAGCTGCAAAATAAAACCACACGCTATGGGGATTGTAAGTGCTTGGCCTTTGGGCAGAATCGGCAATCATTGCAGATTGATGACGCTGTTCCGGGCCGGTGGGGCCCGGAGGTTATCGGGCTGGGAAAACACGCGTGAAATTTACAAATGTCCGCCTTGTCGGATTTAAATCCTTTGTTGAGCCGACAGACTTCGAAATCCGCGAAGGGCTGACGGGTATTGTCGGGCCGAATGGCTGCGGTAAATCCAACCTGCTCGAAGCCCTGCGCTGGGTCATGGGCGCGACATCCGCCAAGGCGCTTCGCGGCGACAGTATGGATGCGGTGATCTTTGCCGGCACATCAATGCGTCCCTCGCGCAATTGGGCGGAGGTGATCCTCAGCCTCGACAATTCAGATCGCTCCGCCCCGGCGGAATATAACGAGTATGAATCGCTCGAAGTCTCACGCCGCATCCTCCGCAAGGAAGAAGGCACGCAGTCAATCTACCGCATCAACAATAAGGAAGTGCGCGCCAAAGACGTGCAGCTTCTATTTGCGGACGCCTCCACAGGGGCGAACTCGCCCGCACTTGTCCGTCAGGGACAGATTTCCGAACTCATCAGCGCCAAGCCCCAGAATCGCCGGCGGCTTCTGGAAGAAGCGGCCGGGGTCACGGGGCTACACTCGCGCCGTCATGAAGCAGAACTGCGCCTGCGCGCCGCAGAGCAAAATCTCGATCGCCTGGACGATGTGATCAGCGAGCTCGAGACCCAAAAAGGCGCGCTCGCCCGCCAGGCGCGACAAGCCACGCGCTATCGTAATGTTTCAGGCGACATTCGGCGCAACGAAGCAATGCTATGCTACCTGCGCTGGCGCGAAGCTGTTGACGCTCAGGAAAAAGCCGCAGCGGGCCTAAAGGAAATCAGCGGGCTGATCGAAGAAACCACACGCGTCGCCGCCGCCGCATCCACGGCGCAGAGCCAGGCTCATGATGCGTTGGATCCCTTGCGCATGGTGGAGGCCGAAGCCGCCGCTGCGCTGCACCGCTTGACCGTTGCGCGGGAAAATCTTGACGACGAATCACGCCGCGCCGAAGCGGAACTAAATCGTCTGTCAGCAGAAATTGACCGTCTGCGACAGGACGCTGCGCGCGAAAAGGATCTGCTGGCGGATGCAGAAGAAGCAATCGCTGCGTTGACCCGTGAGGAAGAAGGCCTGAAAGCCAATGAAGCCTCGCAAGCCGAACGTCTTGACGCCGCCCAGGCGCAGATGATTGAGACCGGCGAGACATTGGAGGCCGTAGAGCGCGCGTTCGACCAGAAAAGCGCCGAAGCCGCCGAATACGAAGCCAAACGCAAAGCGATCGCGGACAATATCGCAAGCGCCGAACGGCGCCTCCAGAAAATTTCCGATCAAATCACGGCCTTCCGCGAAGAGCGTGATTTCATTGCGCCAACCCCGGAGCAAGCGCAGGCTCTTGAAGAGGCGTCCGCGAAATTCACCGCCGCAGAAGAGGCCGCGCGCGCAGCGGAGGCTGCTTTTCATCGTGCGGAAGAAGAACGCGCCGCCGCGGAGAACACCGAAACCGAACGCCGCGGTCCGCTGCGCAAAGCCGAGCAAAGCCTTACGGAAATCGGCGCGGAACGCGAAGCCCTGCGCCGTGTCTTGACCGCAAGCGAATCCGCCGACTGGCGCCCGCTCATCGAAATGGTCGAGGTTGAACCAGGCTATGAGAACGCCCTCGCCGCAGCGCTGGGCGATGATCTGGGCGCCGCAACCGACGAAGACGCCCCGACGCACTGGTCGCATTTGGGTGATACGCCCACGGATGACACCCTGCCGGAAGGGGTGCGCCCGTTGAGCGATTTTGTGAAGGCGCCGGCGCAACTCGCCCGCCGCCTTGCCGCCATTGGCGTGATCGATGCGCAAGACGGTCCGCGACTATGCGCCTTGTTGAAGCCGGGACAACGGCTTGCTTCGCGCGACGGCGATCTATGGCGCTGGGATGGTTTTGCAAACCACGCGGACGCCAAGACAGCCGCAGCCATCCGGCTCGAACAGCGCAACCGCCTGCTGGTGCTTGATCGCGATTTCAATATCGCCAGCGAACGCGCAGAAACGGCGCGCAGCGCCCATGCCGAAGCCGTAGACAGTTTGAAAAAGCAACAAAATTTTGAACGCGAAGCCCGCATACTTTTTTCTGACGCCCGCCGCATTCTCGATACCGCACGCACGGGCCTTAACGAACTTGAGCGCCAGCATGAGCGCACCTCTGCGCGCATCGCCTCAATTGACGAAAACCTCACCCGCCTGGCCGAAGACGATATCGAGACCAAACGCACGTTCGAAACCTTACAGGCGGAACGCGGCGCCCTGCCCGATGCGGAAATTATTATCGCGAGCGTCGCAAAAATCCGTGACGGCGTCACCGAAGCCCGAAGCTGCGCCAGCGAGGCCCGGGCGGCGTTTAACGATTTGACACACGAGGCGAAAATGCGCGCCGATCGGCTTGAGGAATTGTCGCGCGAACGCAACGGCTGGACCCAGCGCAGTGAGACGGCGCGCGCACGCATTGGAAATGTCGAGGCGCGCCTTGAAGAATCTATAAAAGCCCATGAGGCGGCAAGCAGCGCACCGGCGAAAATTGACGAAAAGCGAAAGGGCCTGCTGGACCAGATCGCTATCGCCGAAACACGCCGCAATGACGCAGGCGACGCCCTCGCAACGGGTCAGCAAGCTGCACAAGAGGCGGACAAAACCGCCAAGGCTGCAGACCATGAAGCGGCCGAAGCGCGCGAGGCGCGGGCGCGCCTTGAAGCCCAGGCCGAAGCCGCTGGCGAGCGCGTTGAAGACGCCGCCGCCGTCGCCAATGAAACCTGCGATGCAGCGCCCGAAAATCTTCTCGCCATCGCCGAACACAAAGACGGCAAAGAGCTTCCTGAACGAGAGAACATTGAGCGCAAGCTTGAGCGCTATAAGCGCGAGCGCGAAAATCTCGGCGGCGTTAATTTACGCGCCGACGAAGAAATGAAAGAAGTCGCGCAACGTCTGGAAGAGCTGGGCGTCGAACGCGAAGATTGCGACGGCGCCATCCGCAAACTGCGCGCCGCCATCGGCGGGCTCAACCGCGAAGCGCGCCAGCGCCTGCTCGATGCATTTGAAACGGTGAATACGAATTTCGCGAGCCTGTTCAAGCGCCTGTTCAACGGCGGCCAGGCGGAGCTTCGCCTGATCGATAGTGATGATCCGCTCGACGCCGGGCTTGAAATTTTCGCCTCGCCCCCCGGCAAAAAACTCGCCTCGCTATCGCTTATGTCCGGCGGTGAACAGGCGCTGACGGCGACCGCGCTTATCTTTGCAGTCTTCATGGCCAATCCAGCGCCGGTATGCGTCCTCGACGAGGTCGACGCACCGCTTGACGACACCAATGTAGAACGTTTCTGCCGTCTGCTGCACGAAATGGCGGCCGAAACCAAAACCCGCTTCATCATTATCACACACCATGCGCTGACCATGTCGCGCATGAGCCGCCTGTTCGGCGTGACCATGATCGAGCGCGGCGTATCGCAACTGGTCTCGGTCGATTTGTCGAAAGCGGAACAGCTGGCGGCGGCGGAATAGACGCCCGTCAGTCTAGTCTTCGTCCGCCCCGGATTTTTTGC
>JAJFFZ010000202.1 GCA_021776395.1 Hyphococcus sp.
TTCACCCTGTGGCGAAGGCGTGCGCGGCTGGTGGGTGAGGACGAACAGGGCAATCGCTATTTTGAAGAAAAACACCCCAGCCTGCCGGGCAGTGAGGGCAAGCGTCCGCGCCGCTGGGTGGTCTATCACGGCATTGCCGAGGCCTCGCGGGTGACGCCGGACTGGCATGGCTGGCTGCATCATACTTTTGACGAGCCGCCGAATGAGGCGCCCTTGACGCGGCGCGCCTTTGAGAAGGATCATCTGCCCAACATGACCGGCACGCCGCTGGCCTATCATCCGCCAGGCAGCCTGGCGCGGGCCGGCGGGCCTGCCGATGTTGAGGATGACTATGAAGCCTGGACGCCGGGAAAAGCTGAAGGCAGTTAGGGAGTAGACATGACGCGCGCTGGAGTTTTTGAAACCATTGTCGGCTTTATCGTGATCGCTGCGGCGGTGTTATTCTTTGCCTATGCTTACGGCGTCAGCGGCAAAGATTTTGGCGCCGACAAATATCGTGTTGACGCTGTGTTTGGACGGGTTGACGGGATCACCGTCGGCTCGGAAGTGCGCATCGCCGGCGTCAGGGTTGGCAAAGTCACCAACCATGATATCGATTTGGCCACGTATGAAGTTAATCTCGGCATGACGATTGACCGGAATATTCCGATCCCGGAGGATTCGATTGCGAAGATTTCCTCCGACGGGGTGTTGGGCGGCGCTTATGTGGCGATTGAACCGGGCGCGTCGGAAGAGATGCTGCGCGAGGGCGATAAGATCACTATCACCCGCGGCTCGGTGGATTTGTTAAACCTTGCCGTGCAAGCCTTCACCAGCCAGACTAGCAATAATAAATCCGGCAATAGCGAGCCCGACCCGCTGGGAGATATGTAATGCGTTTGGTTTCTTCTCTTTCGCTGGCGGCTGGCGCGGCCAGCCTCACCGTGGCGCTCGCTGTCGCGCAGGAGCCGCCGGAAGAGCACGGGCCGAGCGAATTAGATCTATTGTCACGCAATGCGGACGATCCGTTCGCCGGCGTCATTGATGCGGAAAAGCGTGCGCCCGTATCGGTCACCTTACGCGCCCTAGACAAAATCACCGCCCGCTACACTGACATCGAAATTGAGATGAACCAGATTGCGCGTTTTGGCCCGCTGGAGATCCAGCCGCGCTATTGCGACCAGCGCCCGCCGGAGGAGTTTCCGGAAACAACGGCGTTCCTTGAAATTTTCGACACCGAGTTTGGCTCGCGCCAAAGCGGTCTGAAAATAGCGCTGCCTGAAGTGATTGAGGAAGAAATTGAAACCACCGAGTTCGATGTCTTGTCTGTCGAAAGTATCGACGATAGCGCCGAGGTCGATGAGGAACGTCTGTCGCCGCCGCCGGATCTGTTGCCGGATACGCCCGCGCCGGAAGTACTGGAAGGCCCGCAAGCCAAAGGCGTCAACATCTTTCGCGGCTGGATGTTTGCATCCTCGCCAGCGCTCAATGCGCTGGAGCACCCGGTCTATGATGTCTGGGTGATCAGTTGCACGACGCGGCTCGCCGATAGCTGATCGGGTGCGGCGAAAAAATCAGCTTGTGTGCTCAACGCCGTCGCCAGCATGCGTTGATAGACGCTGTCGGGAACGCCAATGAGCCCGAATTGCTCAAGATGTTCATTGGTGAACTGGGCGTCGATGAAGTCAAACCCGCCAAGTTTCAACCGCGCGATCAGATAGACAAACGCAACCTTGCTGGCGTCGGTCTCGCGCGTGAACATGCTCTCGCCGCAAAACGCCGCGCCCATTTCCACCCCGTAAAGTCCGCCCGCGAGCTTGCCGTTGCGCCAGCATTCAACCGAATGCGCGCGGCCCATAAAATGAAGCTCCGTATAGGTTTCAATGATGGCGTCGTTAATCCAGGTGTCCGGCCGCGTCGGCGTCGCCGCGGAGCAGGCTGTAATGACTTCCAGGAAAGCGGTGTTAATGCGGATTTCAAAGGGCGCGGTTTTCAAAAACCGCATCAAGCGGCGCGGCGCACCGGCGCCATCGAGCGGTAGAACCCCGCGCTCGTCCGGCAACACCCAGACAACGCCCTCATCCTCGCGCGAGCGCGCCATCGGGAAATAGCCGAGCGTATAGGCTTTAAGCAGCTCGTCGGTCGATAAAGAGTTGGCTGAATCACGAGACATAAAAGGGAGTATCGCCCGGTTTGGGTGCGGCGTGCAAATGACGCATCGCATCAGTTGCACGCGCGAGGGTGCTTGATCCCATTGTTTTCTGAGGCAGGACAAATTTGGTGTTCGGTGATTATGAGAAATCGCCGGCTATTCGTCTGGTGCTGTAAACGCCTCTTTATACCGCTCGCGCAACACTTGTTTTTGCACTTTTCCCATCGCGTTGCGCGGCAGCGCGCCGACCCAGAACAGTTTTCTTGGGCGCTTGAATTTGGCAAGCGCGGCGAGGGCGGCCTCGATGATGAGGTCATCGACCGGGCCCGCTTGTGCGACCAAAACCGCGGCCACGCCCTCGCCCATATCCGCGTGGGGCAGGCCGATGACGGCGCTCTCTTGAACGCCCGAAATCGCGTCCAGTACGGCCTCGATTTCCTTCGGATAGATGTTGTAGCCGCCGGCGATGATGAGGTCCTTGGCGCGGCCGATAAGGCTTAGCCGGCCGTCGGGGTCGAGCACGCCAATATCGCCGGTAATGAAGAAACCATCATCGCGAAACTCTTGTTTTGTCTTCTGAGGCATCCGCCAGTAGCCCTTGAAAATATTAGGACCTTTGACCTCAACAACCCCCGGCTCGCCGGCCGGCAGCGCGGCCCCGTCATCGCCAGCTATCCGCAGCGAAACGCCGGGCAGGGCGAAGCCGACCGTGCCCGCAAGGCGCGTTCCGGCAAGCGGATTGGAGGCGATCATGCCGGCTTCCGACATGCCGTAGCGCTCGAGAATTTTATGCCCGGTGCGGGCCTCAAAGGCGTTAAATGTCTCATCCGTCAGCGGCGCCGATCCGGAGATGAACAGGCGCATATGCGCGGTTTCTGCGCGGCCAAAATCGGCCTCGCCGAGCAGCCTGGTATAAAATGTCGGCACGCCCATCATCATGCTGGCGCGCGGCAGCTGGCGACGGATTTGCGCCACATCAAACTTCGGCAGGAAGATAATTTCGCAACCCGACAGCATCGCCGTATGCAGCGCGACAAACAATCCGTGAATGTGAAAAATCGGCAGCGCATGGATGAGCACGTCTGCGGACGTCATCCCCCACAGCGCGTTCAATGTGATTGCGTTGGAGGCGAGATTGCCATGGCTGAGCATCGCGCCTTTTGAGCGGCCGGTGGTGCCGGACGTGTAGAGGATCGAGGCGAGGTCGTCTTCATGGCGCGGCTGAATGTGGTCGAACGGCGCGGCGGCTTCTGGCGCGTCGCTCAAGCTTCCCTCGCCATCGGCGCCGAGCGTGAACATCGTTTGAACGCCGGCGGTCTTTGCAATTGGCGCCAGCACGGCCAGCTGTTGCGGATCGCAGACAAACACCGACGGCTCGGCATCGCCCAGAAAATACGCGACCTCGCCGGGCGTATAGGCGGTGTTGAGCGGTACATAGATGAGGCCCGCGCGCAGGGCCGCAAGGTAGAGCGCGACGTTGTCGGGCGACTTTTCAACCTGCACGACAATGCGGTCGCCGGGCCGCGCGCCGGCCCCTGTCAGCGCCCCGGCGATGTGCGCGGCGCGCGCATCAACCTCGCCATAGCTGTGCTGCGCGCCCGGTAAGGTTAAGAACGGCTTGGCTCTGGCGGCGTCAAAACCGCGCTTCAGCTTCGCGTAGAAATTATCGAGGCCCATGCCCTGATCAAAGCGTATTTACGGGTATTTTCAAGTAGCTTACGCCATTATCTTCAGGCGGTGGAAAATGCCCGGCGCGCATATTCACCTGCACCGAGGGCAGGATCAGCCGCGGCATCGACAGCAGCGCATCGCGCTTTTCGCGCATCTTCACAAACTCATCCTCGCTGACATCGCCGCCAATATGCAAATTGCCCGAGCGCTGCTCGGCGACGGTCGATTGCCAGGCAAATTTGTTTCGCCCCGGCGCCTTATAGTCATGACAGGTGAAGATGCGCGTCTCAGCGGGCAGGGCGAGGATTTTTTGAATCGACCGGTAAAGCGCGCGCGCATCGCCGCCGGGGAAGTCACATCGCGCGGTGCCGTAATCGGGCATAAACAACGTATCGCCGACAAAGGCGGCGTCGCCAACCTCGTAGGTGACGCAGGCCGGCGTGTGGCCGGGCGTGTGCAACACATGCGCCTCCATATCGCCGATCTGGAATGTTTCACCATCTGCGAACAGCATGTCGAACTGGCGCCCGTCGCGGCAAAAATCCTGCTCGGCATTAAAGATATCGCCGAAGGTTTTCTGAATGAGCGGAACCTTACCGCCAATACCGATCCTGCCGCCAAGCCTTTCCTTCAGATAAGGCGCGGCGGATAGGTGGTCCGCATGCACATGGGTTTCCAAAATCCATTCAAGCGCGAGGCCATGGCCTAGAATATAGTCGACCACCGTGTCGGCGGAGGTTGTGTTGCTCCTGCCGCTGGCCTGGTCATAGTCGAGCACGGAATCGATAATCGCGGCTTTGTTGGTCTGACTGTCAACCACCAGATGGCTGGCGGTAAACGTAGTCTCGTCAAAAAATGTGATGATTTCCGGGTTCATGGCGTCCCTCTTTTGGCGGTGGATAGCAATACGATAATAGACTGTTTTACGCGCCTGCCGCTAGCTGCGGCGACGGTTTGCCGCCCCAGACCACTCCCTCGACCGGGCGCCACCCCCATCTAGCTTGGCGCGCTCGGCTGGGCTAAAACGCAAGGCCCCCGGGGAGATGCGACCATGTATGACCAAGAAGACGGCGCCAGCTCAAATTTCGACCGCCAGCTCGGCGGCGCGATTGACGCCGCGGCGCAATGGCTGGTCGCGGACCAGAAACCGGAAGGCTATTGGGTCGGGCGGCTGGAATCCAACGCCTGCATGGAGGCGCAGTGGATTTTGGCGCTGTGGTTTGTCGGGCTGGAAGACCACCATCTGCGCCCGCGCCTGGCCGCGTCGTTGAAGCAGGCGCAGCGCCCGGACGGCGCCTGGCAGATTTATCATGATGCGCCCGCCGGCGACATCAACACCACGGTGGAGGCCTATGCGGCGTTGCGCTCCATGGGAACGCCAGCGGACGACCCGGCGATGGAAAAAGCGCGCGCGTGGATATTGTCCAAGGGCGGGCTTAAAAACATTCGCGTTTTCACGCGCTATTGGTTGGCGCTAATAGGCGAATATCCGTGGGAGAGAACGCCGAACCTGCCGACGGAAGTGATTTACTTTCCGAACTGGTTTCCATTTTCGATTTATAATTTCGCGCAATGGGCGCGGGCGACGCTGATGCCGATTGCGGTGCTGTCCGCACGCCGGACATCGCGCCCCTTTCCGCCGGAAAATCGCCTTGATGAGTTGTTCCCTGAAGGTCGCAATAATTTCGATTATGCCTACCCGGACAAACCCGGCGCTGATTTTATCGACAAGATGTTTTTGTGGATTGACCGAATGTTGCATTGGGGCCAGTCGGCGGGGATTACGCCGTGGCGCAAGGGTGCGGTGAAGCGCGCGCTCGAATGGATTATCCAGCATCAGGACGCCGACGGGGTCTGGGGCGGCATTCAGCCGCCATGGGTCTATTCGATGATGGCGCTCTATAATGAGGGCTATGCCCATGACCATCCCAATGTCGCCGCCGCGCTTGGCGCGCTGGACGACCCGCGCTGGCGCGTTGTTGTCGGCGAGGCGACGTGGATACAAGCCTCGACCAGCCCGGTCTGGGATACGCTGCTGGCGATGCTGGCGTTTGATGATTGCGGGCTGAATGCGGCCAACCCTGAAGCGATTGAAAAAGCCCTCGACTGGGTGCTGGACCAGCAGGTGTTAAAACCTGGCGATTGGCAGGTGAAAGTCCCCCATGTCGAGCCTGGCGGCTGGGCGTTTGAGTATAAGAATTATTTTTATCCCGATACAGATGATACGGCAGTGGCGCTGATTGTGTTGTCGCAGTTTCGTGATGCTGGAAAATTTTCCTCCCCCGTTTACGGGGGAGGCAGCACCGAAGGCGACGGAGGGGGTAAAGGCGCAAACACCCCCTCAGCCTCGCTACGCTCGGCAGCTCCCCAGCTAGCGGGGGAGCGAAGACCAGTGCGGATCGAAAAGGCGATTGAACGCGGTGTCAACTGGCTCTTGGCCATGCAATGCAAAGGCGGCGGCTGGGGGGCGTTCGATAAGGACAATGACAAGACTTACCTGACGCGTATTCCGTTCTGTGATTTTGGCGAGGCGCTCGACCCGCCTTCGGTGGACGTCACCGCACATATCGTCGAAGCCTTTGGCAAGCTCGGCTTTCGCACCGATCACCCGAATGTCAAACGGGCGATGGACTATATTAAAAATGAACAGGAAGCGGACGGTTCCTGGTTCGGGCGCTGGGGCGTTAATTATATTTACGGAACCGGCGCGGTGTTGCCGGCGCTGGAGGCGATTGGCGAGGATATGTCGCTGGCTTATGTTGCGCGGGCCTGTGACTGGCTGGTCGCTAGGCAACAGGCCGACGGCGGCTGGGGCGAGAGTTGCGCGTCTTACATGGACCCGGCAATGGCCGGGCGAGGACCGACAACCGCCTCGCAAACCGCCTGGGCGCTGATGGGCCTTGCGGCGGCGAACCGGCGCGACGACCGCGAGGCGATTGAGCGTGGCGTCGCGTTTTTGATGGAGCGCCAGAAAGACGGAACCTGGCAAGAGCCGGAATATACCGGCACAGGGTTTCCCGGATACGGCGTCGGCGCCACCATCAAGCTGGGTGATCCATTGCTGACCGAACGCCTGAAACAAGGCCCGGAATTGTCGCGCGCCTTCATGATCAACTACAATCTCTACCGCCATTATTTCCCGCTGATGGCAATGGGGCGGGTGCGCAAGATATTGGCTTATTAAAACCGTCAAAGAGTGAGCGTAATCGACGCACCCGCATCATTTATCACTTGGCCGATCAGCGTCACCGTCATTGGTGTTTCTTCCGATGGCTTGACAACCAGCCTATTGTCGCAAGCAAGCGCCGCCGCAACGTCAGCCACGAGTGCGTTGATGGGATCGAGTGAGAGGGTTCTGCCGCGAAAGGGGATCGTCATCGGGGCTGGCATTAGACAATGAGCTTACCCCCTTGATTCAGCCGTTTGCACTATCTCAACACGGCTGAATCAAAGGGACCGGGTCAGGTTCTACAGGCGGCGTTCCTTCATCATTTCCGATAGGGCGCGAAGCGCGTTCTCGTCTAAGCGTGCGCGGGCTATCGGCAACAGGACTGCATTTTCTAATGCGAGGTGTTGAAGAATATGTTCCGCGAAACCACGGATCGTTCGGACGGCTTTTTCATTTAACTTTTTACCAGCCAGCACCTCACCCAAAACAACAGTCATGCCAGTCACTGTCGCTTCGTCTTTCTTGTGCTCGTCGGCCAACCGCTCAATGAGTTTGTCGATATTATCCTCAGGCGGGCAGTGCTGCAGCAATAGCGGGAAAAAACATAGCTCTTCATCAGCAACGTGAACGGCAAAATCGGTCTCAAGAAAGTCAATCAGTTTTTTGACGCCGGCTTTGTTAAGCTCGCCGTCTGCAACTAGATGTAGAATATTTGCGGCCTGGCGTTGTCTGTTATGTTCCACGAACAGGAATTCGATGGGTGTCTCAAGCAGTTCTGGCGATGGCGGCTCAATATCCCAAGGGTTGGCGACTTCGCGGCTTTCTTGTGCCGCGCCCGCTTCAGCGCTCGGTTTATCGTTTGATGTGTTTGTAACATTCATACCGCTCTCCCTTAATATTGAAACCGCAACGCCGCCCAAATCAGATTCCGATCCACGAAGCTGGAAGCGCCGCCATTATAAACGGCGCCCTTGAGGTTCACTGACCAGTGCTTGCGAAATTTCACCGACATGCCCGCGTCAAATTCTTCGCCAAAGTCAAGCGCGCCGACATCGGATTTAAAATCATGATAGGTGGCGAAAAGTTTCACGCCGGTTCCGAATGGCGCATTCTTCCAATTGTAAGCAATCGTGCCATAGAGATCTTGAAGGCCAGCCGCCGGCGTTGCGAGAAAGACATCGGCAAAGCCTTGGAACTTGTGCAAAGTCGCCAGCGGCGTTTTGAACGAAGACGTTCCGTCTCCGCCAAGTTTTTCATAGCCCAGCTTACCGGTGAACGGCGCAACGCTCAGCGAGGCCTCGCCATGGAGATAGGCCTCGCGGTAGTCGATCGGGTTTGCCGCGTTGTCCGATTGGGTTGCATATTCTGCGACAACACCAAGCTTGACGCCTGCGCCTTCATCAAGCGTTAAAGTGTTCTCATAACGCGCGCCCCAGCTTTGCGACGACAGCGCCGGCGCTTCTTTCAGGTCGAGGACAACGCCATAAGTTTTAAGCGTACCCAACTCGCCGCCATCGACAATCGCAGAAATTACATGACTGTCACTATTAAACTCGCCCGCCGGGTTGTTGTCGCCAAAGATGCGGTGAACCCGGCTGATATAAAGATAGTCGACTGTCACGCGGTCAATCAGCTTGGTTGAAAACCGCGCCGCATCAAATGTCTGCTGGTTCTGACGAAAATCTACGGCGCCGACAAAGCGATGATTGTTGAGATTAAAGCGTTGGCGGCCAACGGTGATGGCAGTCTTGTCGATGCCGGTAAATGTAACCTGGGCGCGGTTGATCTCCGTCACGTTGGCGTCGGCAACCACCGGAAATTGCGTGCGCCCATTGGTCGTTGAATTGAAATCATCATCGCCAATCGAGACGACGTTTTCAAACTCGACCAGAACCTTGAGATTATAGACCTCGCCACTTTCAAAGCCGAGCCGTGTTCTTATCGTATTAGCATAGGCGTCCTGGGCGAAGCCATCCTGTCTCTTGGTTTCAAAACGGTAGCGAACATCGATAAGCGGTTTGCTGTTTTTGATTGCTTCGATAATCGGGCCGTCATTACTGGGGGGCTTATCTTCAGCAACAGCTTGTCCTACTGCCAATATGCTAAACCATGATACTGCTATGAGCATTTCTTTTTTCATCACACACTCCACAAAAGACGCGCCCGTTTTACTCCGCGGGCGTGGTTGATTGATTGCCGGATTGTTGTTTGCGCGTCCTGACGATTTGATAGCCGCGCCGGTTTAAATACCAGATCGGCGCGCTCAGCATGTGCACGAGGCGCGTAAACGGAAAAACCAGGAATATCGTCAGGCCGAGAACGAGATGGGCTTTGAAAATTGGATGGACATCGGAGACCAATTCCGCCGCGCCGCCGCGGAATGTAAAAATCCGCTGCGCCCAACCCATGAACTTCACCATCTCCCCGCCATCGAGGTGGTTAAGAGAAACGAAGATCGACGACAGGCCGAGGCTTAGCTGCGCAAAGATAAGCAGTAAAATCGTCGTATCGCCGAAGCTAGATGTGGCGCGAACGCGCGCATCAAATAGCCGCCGGTGAATGAGCAGTAAAATGCCGGCGAAACTCATCACGCCCGCCAGCCCGCCGACGAGTATCGCAAGAAGCTGCTTGGTGGTGTGGGAAATCCCAAGCGTGTCGAACACCCAGATCGGCGTTAACAGACCGACGAGATGGCCAAAGAAGATGATCAGGATACCTACGTGGAACAAGACGCTGCCGACCATTAATTGTTTTCGACGCAATAGCTGGCTAGAGCCGGAACGCCAGGAATATTGTCCGTGTTCAAAGCGTAATATCGACCCGATAAACAAAACCGTAAGTGCGAGATAAGGGTAGTAGCCGAAAAAAAACGTATTGAGATAATCCGTCATGATTGCCCTCCCGGCGTCGCCATTTCATCGGCCATGGTGCTGTCGATACCCATGCGCTCCAGCATTTGATCAACTTTCGGACATCCCTCTTCATCCGGGCCAAACGTCACCGGCTCATCCTCCCAGGCCGCATCGAGCGCTTCGAGATCATTGGGGTCGTCGTCCGGGGCTTTGCGCAACTCATCGAGCTCCGATTGCGCCGGCGCCCGTCCCGCCATCGCCTCTAATACCCGCAAGACTGCGGCATATGGCGTTTTGCGTTTTGTCAGGCGTTCTTTGAGAGCAGCGATTACGCTTAAGGGCTCCGCGAGGAGTGCGCGCGCCTCATCAGCCGGACGGGTTGAAAGATATTCCAGAAACAAGGGTAGAAAATCCGGCAGCTCGGCGGCGTTGGCGTCCAGACCGCCTTCAGCATAGAGCGCCTTTAAATCCACCATCGCCTGACCGCGATCGCGCGACTCACCATGCACATGCTCAAACAGATGAAGCGACAAAGACCGTGTACGATCGAACAGGAAGACATAACGCTCTTGTAATTCCAGCAGGTCGAGTGTTTTTAAGTCGTCGATCAGCCGGTCAAGCTGGCGCAAGGCCCAGGCCGGAGCCAACGCCTCTTTATAAAGAACATCGCGAATGTCATCGGTTGCATCTTTCAAATCTGCGGAAGGGTAGGAAAGAAGCGCTGAGAGGGCTTTATATGTGTTTGTCATCTTATTGCTCCTTTAAACCTTTTCTCTTGCGGGGCCTTTGGCGAACAGGCCGGTCCATTCCACGGCTTGCTTTGGCTCGCCGCAGCCTTCCCCGAAGCTGAAACCGCAATCGCCCTTCAAGTCATAAGCGTTTTCAGCATATTCACGGTGTGTGGTGGGAATGACGAAGCGGTCTTCATAGTTAGCGATCGCCATCAAGTGATACATTTCATCAACTTGTTGCGGCGTCATGCCAACCTTGCCGGGAAGAGATGCATCTTCGGCACCCTCATAAGATTTTGAACGCATATAGGCGCGCATGGCGATCAGTTTCTCAAGCGCCAGAGCCACCGGTTCCTCATCGCCCGCAGTCAGCAAGTTGGCGAGATATTTCAGCGGAATGCGCAAGTTTCGCACATTGGGCATCGCGCCCTTCTCACCGAAGGCGCCCGCTTCCGCCATCGATTGGATGGGCGACAAAGGCGGCACGTACCAGACCATCGGCAGGGTGCGATATTCCGGATGCAGAGGAAAGGCGATTTTCCATTCCACCGCCATTTTATAGATTGGCGATTTCTTGGCCGCTTCCAGCCAGGTGTCGGGAACCCCGTCAGCGCGCGCCTGGCGCTGGACTTCCGGGTCATTCGGGTCGAGGAAAATGTCGAGATGGCTCTGATAGAGGTCGGTCTCTTTTTCAACCGCCGCCGCCTCGCCGATGCGGTCCGCATCATAAAGAACAACGCCGAGATAACGAATGCGTCCGACGCATGTTTCCGAACACACCGTTGGCTGACCGGCTTCAAGGCGCGGATAACACAGCGTACATTTTTCAGATTTTCCCGAACTCCAGTTATAATAAATCTTTTTATATGGACAGCCCGACACGCACATGCGCCAGCCGCGGCATTTGTTCTGGTCGATCAGAACAACGCCGTCCTCTTCACGTTTATATATGGCGCCGGACGGACACACCGCAACGCAAGCCGGATTGAGGCAATGCTCACACAGGCGCGGCAGATACATCATGAAGGTGTTTTCAAACTGGCCGTAGATTTCCTTTTCGACTTCTTGGAAATTGTAATCTTTAGAGCGTTTGGAAAACTCGCCGCCGAGAATTTCTTCCCAGTTCGGGCCTTTGTTGATTTTCTCCATCCGTTCGCCGGTAATCAGCGAGCGCGGACGCGCCACCGGTTGAGCGCTCATTTCCGGCGCTTTTTGCAAATGCTCATAGTCGAAAGTGAACGGCTCGTAGTAGTCGTCAATTTCAGGCAGATCCGGATTTGCAAAAATCTTGGCGAGAACTTTTAGCTTGCCGCCCATCTTCGGCAATAGCTTGCCATTTTTCTTTCTCTCCCAACCGCCATTCCACTTGGCCTGGTCTTCCCAATTATCCGGGTAGCCAATGCCAGGCTTGGTCTCGACATTATTAAACCACGCGTATTCCACACCCTCGCGATTGGTCCACACATTCTTGCATGTCACCGAACAGGTATGACAGCCGATGCATTTGTCGAGATTGAGGACCATCGATATTTGCGCACGGATCTTCATGTCACGGCCTCCAGTTTTTGCGCCGGACCATCGAGCCAGTCGACTTTTTTCATTTTCCGGACAATCACAAATTCATCGCGGTTCGAGCCCACCGTGCCGTAATAGTTGAAGCCATAGGACTGTTGGGCGTAACCGCCGATCATATGCGTCGGCTTCAAGACCGTGCGGGTTACCGAATTATGGATGCCGCCGCGATTGCCGGTAATTTCAGAGCCCGGCACATTCACAATCTTTTCTTGGGCGTGATACATCATCACCATCCCCGGTTTGACGCGCTGGGAGACCACCGCGCGCGCTGTTAAGGCGCCATTTGAATTGTAAGCCTCAATCCAGTCATTATCGACAATCCCCGCCTCGCGCGCATCGTCTTCGCTGAGCCAGACAATTGGCCCACCGCGTGACAAGGTCAGCATCAGCTGATTGTCCGTATAGGTTGAATGAATGCCCCATTTTTGGTGCGGGGTAATGAAATTCAGAACAATCTGTTTTTCGCCATTGTCTTTTTGGTTGATCACTGGCGCGATGGCTTTTGTATCGATCGGCGGGCGGTAAACACATAAGGTCTCGCCAAAGGCGCGCATCCATAGATGGTCCTGGTAGAGTTGTTGGCGCCCGGTGAGCGTGCGCCATGGGATCAGCTCATGCACGTTGGTGTAGCCGGCGTTGTAGCAGACCTTTTCTGATTCAATGCCGGACCATGTGGGCGATGAGATAATCTTGCGCGGCTGAGCGACGATGTCGCGGAAGCGGATTTTTTCATCTTCCTTCGGCAACGCCAGATGCGCATGTTCACGGCCCGTCATTTTGGAAAGCGCATGCCAGGCTTTCACTGCAACCTCGCCATTGGTTTCCGGCGCCAGCATCAAGATCACTTCCGTTGCATCGATATCGCTTTCGATGCGGGCCATGCCTTTTGTCGGGCCTTCTTCCGTGACGACGCCGTTAAGGGCTTTGAGGTGTTCGACCTCAATCTCGGTGTTCCAGCCGATGCCTTTGCCGCCATTGCCGATTTTTTCGAGCAACGGTCCAAGCGCGGTAAAGCGCTTATAGAGGTTTGGATAGTCACGTTCGACGACGGCCACCGCCGGCATGGTTTTACCGGGGATGGGCTCAACCTCTGCACGCTTCCAGTCCTTCACATCCAATGCCTGGCCCAGCTCGCCCGGTGTGTCGTGAAGGGTTGGGATCAGCACAACGTCTTTTTCAACGCCCAACACTTCGGGCGCGATTTCAGAGAAAGTTTTGGCGATGCCTTTGAATATTTCCCAGTCGCTTTTGCTTTCCCAAAGCGGGTCGACCGCGTTTTGCAACGGGTGGATAAAGGGATGCATGTCCGACGTGTTGAGATCGTTTTTCTCATACCACGTCGCCGTCGGCAGCGCGATGTCGGAGTAAACGCAAGTTGTCGACATGCGAAAATCTATGGTCACCAGAAGGTCAAGCTTGCCTTCCGGCGCCTCATCATGCCAGGCGACCTCTTCGGGTTTTTGCCCGCCCGTTTGCCCAAGGTCCTTGCCCTGAACGCCGTGCGCCGTGCCCAAGAGGTGTTTCAGGAAGTATTCATGGCCCTTGCCGGAGGAGCCGAGCAGGTTAGAGCGCCACACAAACATGTTGCGGGGCCAGTTAGCGGGATCGTCCGGGTCGTCGCAAGACATTTTGAGCGCGCCGGATTTTAACTCGCGCGCCACATAGTCCTTTGCCTCCATCCCCGCCGCCGCCGCATCCTTGGCAATCTCCAATGGGTTGCGCTCAAGCTGGGGCGCTGATGGAAGCCAGCCCATGCGTTCGGCGCGCACGTTAAAGTCTATCAGCGAGCCGCTCCATTTTCCTTCCGGCGCCACGGGGGAGAGGATTTCGTCCAGCCCCAGGGTTTCGTAGCGCCACTGGTCCGTATGCGCATAGAAGAACGAAGTGGAGTTCATTTGCCGTGGCGGTCGGGACCAGTCGAGGCCGAATGCGAGCGGTTGCCAGCCTGTCTGGGGTCTGAGTTTTTCCTGGCCGACATAATGCGACCAGCCTCCGCCCGACTGACCGACGCAACCGCACATCACCAGCATGTTGATGATGCCGCGATAGTTCATGTCCATGTGGTACCAGTGGTTGAGACCGGCCCCGAGGATGACCATGGACTTGCCGCGGGTTTTCTCGGCATTGTCTGCAAAGCCGCGCGCAACGGCGATCACCTGATCGCGCGGAACGCCGGTAATTTTTTCCTGCCAGGCCGGCGTATAGGGAATGTCCTCGTCAAAAGATTTCGCCGCCCATTCGCCGCCAAGCCCGCGGTCAAGACCGTAATTGGCGCACATCAAGTCGAACACCGTGGCGACGAAAGTCTCACCGTCTTTCAGGTGCAGGCGTTTGACCGGCACGCGGCGCTCAAGCACGTCCGGGTGGTCGGTGCCGTGGAAATGGTCATGTTGACGGTTGCCAAAATATGGGAACGCCACATCTACTGCGTCGTCGCGATTGTCGATCAGCGAAATGGAGAGATCGGTGTCGTCGCCATCGGCGGACTTTTCTTCAAGGTTCCATTTTCCCTTCTCGCCCCAACGGAAACCGATGGAACCACGCGGGCAAACGACGCGCCCGGCGTTTTTGTCAAAGGCGATGGTTTTCCATTCCGGGTTATTGTCTTCGTTCAGCGACCCGTCGAAATCAGATGCGCGCACCAATCGGTCCGGTTGCAGCCGTCCATCTTTTTTGACCAGCCGCACCAGCATCGGCATGTCGGTATATTGCCGGGCATATTCCTGGAAATACTCCACCTGCCGGTCGAGATAAAATTCCTTGAGGATGACATGACCGAACGCCATGGCGAGTGCGGCATCGGTTCCCTGTTTGGGCGACAGCCAGATATCGCCGAATTTTGAGGCTTCGGAATAATCCGGCGAGATCACCACCGCCTTGGCGCCTTTGTAACGCGCCTCGGTGAAGAAATGCGCATCGGGCGTACGGGTCTGCGGTACGTTCGAGCCCCACAGCATGATGAAGCCGGAATTATACCAGTCCGCGCTTTCGGGAACGTCGGTTTGTTCGCCCCAGGTCATCGGGCTGGCCGGCGGCAGGTCGCAATACCAGTCGTAAAAACTCATGCAGGTTCCGCCGAGCAGAGACAGATAGCGCGAGCCCGCCGCATAAGAGACCATCGACATTGCCGGGATTGGCGAGAAACCAATGATGCGGTCAGGCCCGTGTTTTTTCGCGGTGTAAGCGTTGGCGGCGGCGATGATTTCATTCACCTCAGCCCAATCGGCGCGCACAAATCCGCCATGGCCGCGCAGCTTTACGTAGGAGGCGCGCTTTGTCGGGTCTTCGACGATAGAGCCCCAAGCCGCCACCGGTTCACGGATTGCACGCGCCTCCCGCCAGGCCTTTAAAAGCCGGCTGCGGATCAGCGGATGCTTCAACCGGTTGCCGCTATAAAGATACCAGCTATAGCTCGCCCCACGTGAACAGCCGCGCGGCTCGTGATTGGGCAGGTCAGGCCGGGTTCGCGGATAGTCCGTCTGCTGCGTTTCCCAGGTGACAATCCCGCCTTTAACGTAAATCTTCCAGCTGCAAGAGCCGGTGCAATTGGCGCCATGGGTCGAGCGCACGATTTTATCATGTTGCCAACGCTTGCGGTAAGCATCCTCCCATGTCCGGTCTTCCTTGGTGACAACGCCATGGCTATCAGAGAACTCGCTGACGCGGTTCTTAAAATAGGTCAGGCGATTAAGAATATGGCTCATGCGGTTTCTCCCTCGGGAAGATTTGTGGGCCCTGCGGCGGGTAGTTTGCGGCCGCGCTCAATATCGTGGAGCATTCCGCCTTTGCGCGAATAGATGAACCAGGTCAGCGCCGCACAGGTGGCGTAGAAGACGAGAAATCCCCAAAGCGCGCCGTCGGGCGCGCCGGTTAAAGAAATCGACGTGCCGTAGGATTTGGGAATAAAGAACGCGCCATAAGCGGCTATGGCTGAAGTAAAGCCAATGATGGCGGCGGATTCTTTTTCCGCCTGACGCACCTGTTCCGCCGGGTTGAGCGAAGGCATCAGCCGCGATATTTCTTCGCGCATAATGACCGGGATCATCTGGAAGGTAGAGGCGTTGCCGACGCCGGTTGCAAAGAAC
>JAJFFZ010000203.1 GCA_021776395.1 Hyphococcus sp.
CGCTTTTTTTCGAGTCGTTTTTCTTTTGACCGCCATTGGTCTACCTCCGAGTCGTGATTCGAATTTAGAACTGTACGGTAATTTACTAAAAAAGTATTGTATATACGCAACGTAAAACGCGCGCATGCGATTTTTTTTGCATTTTTTGATTCGTTTTCGCGTTTTTCGAACGTAAAAACGTTTTTAGAACGGAATGTCGTCGTCCATTTCGTAACTTTGTCCGCCTGAAGAACTGCCTTGTTCGGACATTCCGCCTGCTGCACGATCATTACCGCCGCTACCGCCGCTGCTGCTTCTTCCATCAAGCATCACCATGGACGAATTGAAGTTTCGCAGCACAACTTCGGTTGAATAACGGTCATTGCCGTTTTTATCTTGCCATTTTCGCGTTTCGAGTTGGCCTTCGATGTAAATTTTCGACCCTTTACGCAAATATTGTTCTGCAATGCGCGTCAAACCCTCCGAAAAAATCGCCACAGAGTGCCATTCTGTTTTTTCACGACGTTCGCCGGTGTTTTTGTCTTTCCAGTTCTCAGATGTCGCAATACGCAAGTTGCAAACCGATCCGCCGTTCTGAAATTTGCGAACTTCCGGGTCGGCGCCCAAATTTCCGATCAAAATAACTTTGTTGACACTGCCTGCCATGAAACATCTCCTGAATTACCACGTTAGTGAGCTAATCGCTTGGATTCGCGCCTAGCTCAATGATTCGTTATCCCCATTGGGAAACGGCGCGCGCGCCAAATGTTCACACCTTGTTCTTCGTGTCAACGCCGATATAAAGAGTTTTAAAGTCAAAAACGCGCCGTGCGTATAAGAGAAAGAGACCTGAGACGCCATGAGTTTAAAATCGATCCGTATCGTCGGCGCCCGCGAGCATAATCTGAAAAATATCACACTCGATATTCCTCGCGACAAGTTGGTGGTGATGACCGGTCTGTCCGGTTCGGGCAAATCCTCCCTCGCCTTTGATACGATCTACGCCGAAGGCCAGCGCAGATATGTTGAATCTTTGTCGGCTTATGCGCGTCAGTTCCTGGAATTGATGCAAAAACCCGATCTCGACCAGATCGAAGGGCTTTCACCGGCGATTTCCATCGAACAGAAGACAACATCGCGCAACCCGCGCTCCACCGTCGGCACGGTTACGGAGATTTACGACTATATGCGTCTGTTATGGGCGCGGGTTGGTATTCCGTATTCACCGGCGACGGGCTTGCCCATCACATCGCAAACCATCACCGAAATGGTCGACCGATTGATGAAAGAAGATAATGGCGCGCGGTTTTATCTTCTGGCGCCAATTGTGCGGGCGCGAAAAGGCGAATATCGCAAGGAATTCGCCGAGTTACAGAAAAAAGGCTTCGGGCGCGTCAAAGTCGATGGGGAATTTTATGAAATCGCCGACGTTCCGGCGCTCAACAAGAAGATCAAACACGATATCGCCGTGGTGGTGGACCGCATCGTCATCAAAAAAGGCATCGAACAGCGCCTTGCGGACTCGTTTGAAACCGCGCTTGAGCTCGCCGACGGCATCGCGATTGCCGAAAACGCCACCAAGGAAGACGCTAAAGGCGCGCCGGAGCACATTATCTTCTCGGCAAAGTTCGCCTGCCCGATTTCCGGCTTCACTATCGACGAGATTGAGCCGCGGCTCTTCTCATTCAACGCGCCGGCGGGCGCCTGCCCGACTTGCGACGGTCTCGGCACGCAAATGGTGTTTGACGAGGACCTGGTGGTTCCCGACCCCGCGCTCAGCCTGAAGAAAGGCGCGATCGCGCCGTGGTCGAAAGGCGCCTCGCCTTATTACGCGCAAACGCTTGAGGCGCTGGCGCGCAAATACAAGTTCAAAATCAACGCGCCCTGGGACGAGTTGGATGAGGACGCGCAAGATGTCGTGCTCTATGGCACGGGCGAAGAAGACGTCAAATTCATCTATGCTGACGGCGCGCGCCGATATGAGGTGGTCAAACCGTTCGAAGGCGTCATCCCCAATCTTGAACGGCGCTGGCGCGAGACCGATTCCAGTTGGGTGCGCGAGGAGATGAGCCGGTTTCAGGCGATCACCCATTGCGAGACTTGCGATGGCCAACGGCTAAAGCCGCAAGCGCTGGCGGTGAAGGTCGGCGGGCTGAATATTTCCCAAGCGACGGCGTTTTCGATTAAAGCCGCAGGGCAATGGTTCGGCGGGCTGGAGAACAAGCTCACCAAGAAGCAAATGCAGATCGCCGCGCAAATTTTGAAGGAAATTCGCGAGCGGGTGCAGTTCCTCAACAATGTCGGGCTCGATTATCTCACCCTGTCGCGCGCATCGGGCACGTTGTCCGGCGGCGAGAGCCAGCGCATCCGCCTCGCCTCGCAAATCGGCTCCGGCCTTACCGGCGTCTTATATGTGCTCGACGAGCCATCCATTGGCCTGCATCAGCGCGACAATGAACGCCTGCTCGAAACGCTGAAGCGGCTGCGCGATCTCGGCAATTCGGTGATCGTCGTTGAACATGATGAGGAGGCGATCCGCGCCGCCGATCATATTGTCGATATCGGGCCCGGCGCGGGCATTCATGGCGGCGAGATTGTCGCGCAAGGAACCGTGCGCAACATCACCGCGTCAAAGCGCTCGCTGACCGGCGATTACCTGGCTGGAAGGCGCGAAGTCCCCGTCCCGGCGGAGCGCCGCCCGTTCATCAAGAAGAAAATCGTCCGCATCACCGGCGCGACGGAAAACAATCTGCAAAATGTCACCGCGGAAATCCCCATCGGCCTTCTCACCTGCGTCACCGGGGTTTCCGGCGGCGGCAAGTCGACCTTGATTATCGAGACATTATATAAGGCCGCCGCGCGCCGGCTTTATAATTCCAAAGCCGCGCCGGCCGCACACAAGAAAATCACCGGGCTGGAACATTTCGACAAAGTCATCGATATCGACCAGTCGCCGATCGGACGCACGCCGCGCTCTAACCCCGCAACCTATACCGGCGCCTTCACGCCGATCCGCGACTGGTTTTCGGGCCTGCCGGAATCAAAAGTGCGCGGCTACAAGCCGGGGCGGTTTTCGTTCAACGTCAAGGGCGGGCGCTGTGAGGCGTGTCAGGGCGACGGCGTCATGAAAATCGAGATGCATTTCCTGCCCGACGTCTATGTCACCTGCGACATCTGCAAGGGCGCGCGCTATAATCGCGAGACCCTGGAGGTGAAGTTCAAGGGCAAGTCCATCGCCGACGTGCTCGACATGACGGTGGAAGAGGGCGCGAAATTTTTCAAAGCCGTGCCATCAATCCGCGACAAGATGGAAACCCTGAACCGCGTCGGGCTAGGCTACATTCATATCGGCCAGCAGGCGACAACACTGTCCGGCGGCGAGGCGCAGCGCATCAAACTCTCCAAGGAACTGTCCAAACGCGCCACGGGCCGCACCCTATACATCCTCGACGAGCCAACCACCGGGCTCCATTTTGAGGATGTCCGCAAACTGATGGAAGTCATCCAGGAGCTAGCGGGCAACGGCAACACCGTCGTCATCATCGAACACAATCTAGACGTCATAAAACAGGCCGACTGGATTTTGGACTTAGGGCCAGAAGGCGGCGACGGCGGCGGCGAGATTGTAGCGGCCGGTACGCCGGAGGATGTGGCGCAGGTGAAGCGGAGTTATACGGGGCGGTATTTGAAGGAGATGTTGGGGGGTGCGAAGGCGAGTGCGAAGCCGGCAGCGGGTAAGAAGGCGGTGGGAAAGAAGAAGGCCGTTAAGCGGAAGCGGCGAGCGGCTTGATGAGTGAAATCCTCCCCCACGATGAACATACTCTAATTGATCGCCACCGTCGCCTCAGCATGAAGGTCCGGCAATTAAGCGAGGCCGCAAATCCCAGATTGCTCGCAGTGCGCGAGGCGGCCATCTATTCGGTAACTATCAAGGATAACCAAGCGCGTGGCAAAACTTATCAGCAGCCAGACGATCGTATGTACTTAATTGCGCAGTACATGCTCGGCATTGATTTGTCTTACCTCGCCATCGTAGATGGGCTGTATCCACAAGCTGCAAATTTACAGAAACAACAAATAGAAACCTTGGCCAGACTCGAAGAAATTACTGCAGACACTCACAGAGAAGGCAAGCCACCCAATGTGAATCAGAAATCCTTGCCGGGTCTAGGTCGCGCTTATGGAAAACTGAATGATGCTGCGCACCCGTCAAAACGAGAAGTTATTGAGGCTTTGAACCATTTCTCAAGCGGGAATGTTGCGGGTCCGTCGTCTGATCCAAGATTTATACAAGAGTACTGTGAGCCATTGCTAGATAATCACTGCGTGTGTTTGATGCACCTTTGGCGACAAATGGCGAACTTGTTTGAATTGAAGTTTGACATTCGAAATACCGCAGAAGAAGAGCGCGTGCTCGAAGCCGCAATAAAATCTCTAATAAAAATGGGGGCCATCACACCCGTTAAGCCTTAACAAGCGCAGGATGCGTTCTAACAATGCATCACAACGTGCGACACAGCACGCAGTATGACAAAGATTAGCCAATTCTTCCCCTTCCCCAATTTACATACGTTTCGCAACCCGCTCATCCCGGCGAAGGCCGGGATCCAGTCGGCTCAGGGGTGGCAAAAATGATGGGAGTTTTGAATTGGCGACATACTCTTGGCGGCGCCGCAATACACTACTTCCACTTGCTGCCCGGGTTCTGGATCCCGGCCTTCGCCGGGATGAGCGGGGTTAGGTTTTAGGAGCCAGTCATGCGTGATATCCTCAGGGCTTATGCAATATTTCTTCGTTTACATTCTCGCCAGCAAACGCAACGGCACGCTTTACACCGGCTCAACTGACGACCTCATGGGTCGCGTGTGGGAGCACAAGGAAAAAATCCACAAAGGTTTCACATCCCAATATGGCGTCGACAAGCTTGTCTGGTATGAGCCGCATGATACGCGCGATAGCGCGTTTATTCGCGAGCGCCAGATTAAGGAGTGGAAGCGCCGGTGGAAGCTTTCGTTAATCGAGACCACAAACCCAAGTTGGGAAGATCTGTTCGAAACGCTCAATCATTGAGCCGCAGGTGATTGCACTGGCCTGCGTCGCGCGCTAGCAAGCACAACGAACGATACGGGACACGTAAACATGACCGACGCTATGCCTCGCCTCACTGGCAAAACCGCCCTCGTCACTGGCGCGTCGCGTGGCATTGGCCGGGCGATGGCGCTGGCGCTGGCTGAGGCTGGCGCGCATGTTTTAGCGCTGGCGCGCACCAGCGGCGGGCTTGAAGAGCTTGATGATGACATTCGCGCCGTCGGCGGCTCGGCGTCGTTGATCCCGATGGACCTGGTGGAAGGCGACGGCATTGAGCAACTCGCCGGCGCGCTGGCCGGGCGTATCGACAAACTTGACATATTGCTGGCCAACGCCGCCAGCCTCGGCGAGCTGGCGCCGCTTACCGACATCGACCCGAGGGTCTGGCGCCATACGCTCGATTTAAACCTCACCGTCAACTGGCGGTTGCTGCGCGCACTTAATCCGTTGCTGCGCAAGTCGGATGACGCGCGCGTCATATTCCTCACCTCAAGCGTCGGCGGCAAAGTCGCGCGCGCCTATTGGGGCGCTTATGCGGTGTCGAAAGCGGCGATGGAGATGTTGGGCGCTACCTATGCGGAGGAAACCCGCAACACCAACATCCGCGTCGCCATCATCGACCCCGGCGCGATGCGCACCAAGATGCGCGCACAAGCCATGCCGGGGGAAGACCCGCAAACATTGCCGCCGCCGAGTGATCTGGCGCCTTTGCTGTTTCATGCGCTGACAGAAAAGTCAGACGGATTGGCGCGCTATGATTTTCGGGCGTGGCGCGAGCACACTTAAGACTTATCGCCCACATACGGATTATCGGGCTGTTTCATAATCAGCCGGATCGGCACGGCCTTAATGTTGAAGGCGTCGCGAATGCCGTTGATCAGATAGCGCTTATAGGCGGCGGGAAGATCGGCCGCGCGGGTGCATTGCGCCACGAAGGTCGGCGGGCGGGTTTTGGTTTGCGCAATATAACGGATTTTGATGCGCTTGCCGGAAACCGCCGGCGGCGCATGGCGCGCAACGGCGTCGATTAGCCAGTCATTCAAGTCGGAGGTTTTCACCCGCGCGTTCCAGTCGACATAGACTTGCGTCACCGCCGGCATCAACCGGTTGAGACCCGCGCCGGTGGCGGCGGACAAGGGTATCACCGGCGCGCCCGGCGCCTGCGGCAATAACCGCGCCGCGCGCTCGCGCAGCTTCACCATCTCCGCGTCGCGATCCTCAATCAAATCCCATTTATTGATGGCGAGCACCAAAGCGCGGCCTTCGCGCAGCGCCAGATCGGCGATTTGCAAATCCTGCTTTTCGAATGGCGATTGCGCATCAATGAGCAGCACCACAACTTCCGCAAACCGGGTCGCGCGTAGCGCATCCGCGACGGAGAGTTTTTCAAGCTTTGAGCTCACTTTGGCTTTCTTGCGCAGGCCCGCCGTGTCGAACAGTTTCACCGGCCAGTCGCGGTCCTTGCCGCGCCAGCGCCACTCGACCGAAATCGCATCGCGCGTCAGCCCCGCTTCCGGTCCGGTCAACAGCCGGTCCTCGCCAATCATCCGATTGACCAGCGTCGACTTGCCGGCGTTTGGCCGTCCGACAATCGCGACGCGCAAGGGTTTTAACGGATCGTCCCAGGCGACCGGCTCGTCATCGCCAGGCTCAGAGGCGGCAAGATGCGGCTCCAGCGCATTGAAGAGGTCGCCCATGCCCTCGCCATGTTCGGCGGAAATCGGGATCGGTTCGCCAATGCCTAATCCGTAGGCGTCATAAATGCCGGCGTCGCTGGCGTTGCTTTCGGATTTATTGGCGAGCAAGAGCACCGGCTTGTCGCTGGCGCGAAGGATTTTCGCAAAACTCTGATCGAGCGGCGTCACGCCCGCGCGCGCATCAATGATGAACAGACATATCGCCGCCTCGGCAATCGCCACATCGGTCTGCTGGCGCATCCGCCCTTCAAGCGCGGCGGCCGGCGCCTCTTCCAGGCCCGGCGTGTCGATCACGGTGAATTCAAGATCGCCAATTTTAGCAAGCCCCTCGCGACGGTCGCGGGTGACGCCGGGCGTGTCGTCAACCAGCGCCAGCCGCTTGCCGACAAGGCGGTTAAACAGCGTCGATTTGCCAACATTGGGCCGCCCGACAAGAGCCACTTTTAAAGACATAATTTTTAACCCTAGAGCATTTCCGGATAAGTGTGACGCGTTGAAAGCTATTCACTTTCAACTCCGATAGAAATGCGGTAACCAAAGAATCTAGAGCAAATCCATGATTCCATTTAACTCGGATTTGCTCTAGAGCGAACGGCGCTCTTGGCCCAACGGCCAACAAACAAAAAGACCGAAGCAGCAAACAAAACCGGCAAACCGCCCTAACGTATTGCGATCAGTTTTCCAGCTTCGGTGAGGATATAGACTTTTTCATTCGCAACCACCGGCGAGACCACAGAGCTTCCGCCAATTTTCTTTGTCGCGATAACCTCGCCCGTTTCCGGCGCCACTTTGACAATCTGGCCTCGACTTGAAACTAAAACCAAATGACCGCCGGCCAACACTGGCCCCGCCCAGGTGATGCGGCCTTTGCGTTTCTTTTTCTTTTTATAACGCTGCAACTGAGTAACCCAGATGATGCCGCCCTCGGCGCGAGAAATGCACGCCAGTTCCCCGTCCACAGACACGACATAGATGAAATCGCCAGCCACCCACGGCATTTGCAAGCTTGCAATGGATGTCTCCCAGACTGTGTTTCCGGTTCGAATATCAATCGCCGCCAGGCGCCCGCCATGGCTGACCACAAACACCAGTCCGCGATCAATCACCGGACTGCCGGCAATATCGTTGAGCGAGGCAAGCGCCGTCAGCCGGGTTTGCTGCGCCAGTGTCTCGGTCCAGACCGCTCGGCCGGTATCGGCGATAAACGCGACAATTTCGCCTGACGAGAACGGCGCGACAACAAGATCACCGGCCGCAGCCGGGCTTGATGATGAAAGGAACCGCGCCGCTTCCTCAAATGATTGAAACGTCCATTCCTTTTCGCCGGTTTCCTGATTGAGGGCGATAAATTCGTTGGTGTTGGTGGTAAAGTAAACTTTGCCGCGATAGGCCGTCGGCGGCGTTCTCACCGCCGCGCTAGTCTCATAGCGCCAGAGTTCCTCCCCGCTCAGAGCATCAAGCGCAGCGACGAAACCGAAGCCGGAGGTGACGAAAATTCGCCCCTGATCAAACGCCACCCCGCCGCCAAACCCGATCTCGGCAGCTTTAGGACCGCGAAATATTTCGCGCATGCGGAAGCGATGCTCTATTTCCGGCGCCAGTTCGGTACGCCATACCCGCGCGCCAGTTTCCGCATTGATCGACGTCACTTTCGCTTCCGCGTCGAGCACATAGACCCGATCACTGACGACAATTGGCGGAGATGTAAGCTTGGCGCGCTCGGACGCATTGCCGATATCGACTTTCCATATCGTGTTAAACTCAAGCGTCGCGCCAATATGGTGCAGCGTATGGTCCGCCTCGCCGCCCGGCTGAGGCCATGACTGGTTGACATAGGATGGCGGAACGCTGACTTGCGCATCGGCAAAACGCGGATCGGCCGTCACCTCCAGGTCCAACGCCAGGATCGAAATGCGATCATCATCCTCCGGCGCGTTATCGTCTTTCTCATCGTCGCCGCCGCCCAAAAGTCCGGTAACCGCCGATACCGGGTTAAGGCTGCAAGAGGCCGTGAGGACAAGCGCCCCCGCCATCAGAAGTTTGCGCAAGAAAAAGCGCTCGTTCGATACTCGGATCATAAATTACTCGTTTTCCGTTTCGGTTTCTGGCCCGGCCTGTAAAGCAGACGCATCCGCCGCCGCTTCATTGGCGCCCGCATCATCTTGCGCGCCAGCATCAGCGTCTGTTTCGGGTGCATCATCCACAACCGGCGAAGCCGCGTCAGCAACGGCCGGCGCGGCGCCGATGGCTTTGAGGATTTCGTCGACGCGGCTCTCGCCGGTAATGTTGACGCCGGCTTTACCTGCGTCAGCAAGCGCTGCAAAATCTTCCGCGCGCGTACGCACGGCCTCGGGCGCGCCTAAATCAATCGATAAGCGGCGAAAAATCGACAGCGCGGTTTCATAGTCGCGCGCTTCCAGCGCCGCCAGGCCTGAGACTTCAGCAGCGTGATAAGAAAAGGCGCCGCCTTCATTCGGCAAATCACCAAGATGAACCATTACCGCATCGCGCCCATCATTCAACGCCGCATAAGACGCCCGCAGCCGCGCAAGATCGCGTATACGCTTTGGCGCGCTGTTGTTTTCATAAATTTGCCGGTAGACCCCAATCGCCGCCGCCCGGTCGCCGTCGCGCGCATAAGATGACGCACGCTGTAACTCTGCTAAAATAGCATAGCCGCTGGCGCCGTCCTCGGCGATGGGCCCCAGCGCCGTGCGGCCCTGATCGGCATCCTCGGTCATGAGGTCAATGGCGTTGCTAAATTCCAGCGCCTTTTCCTTGGCGACCGATATCGTGTGGGCGTTCCAGAACTGCCAGCCGCCAACCGCCAGAACCAGGCTGACGCCAGCGGCAAGGGCTGCGGGCCCATATTTGCGGAACATCGCCGTTTGCCGGTCTTCGGCCAGCTCCTGGTCGACTTCACGTAAAGCACTATCTTCGTTCGCCACGGCGTTAAGGTCCTGTCGCTATTGGGCCAGAAAGGAGGCCGGTTCTAACGGCCTTTGACGGATCGCGCAACGCGCTAAAATAGGCCGGAAGATGGCGCAGTCAGGGTGGCGCGCGCCGCAGATACGAGATTGCCGCCGTGCGTGAATTAAACCAGCGCAACCCCGGCAATATACTGATGAAGGTAGAGCGCGATGCTGGCATAGGCGGCGAGGCCAACAACAATCGCAGCGCCGTCATTCCTCCATGGGCCGGCCACACGAATGGGCGCGCCGCGCCTCTTGGCGGAAATGCGTGCGGCGACGGCAAACACCAAGAACGCCCCAAACAGAAGCACCGAGCGCACTTCGCCGTTCACTAGCAGATGCGCGAAGGCCCAGATCTTGACCGCCGCCAGCATCGGATGCTTCACCGCTGCGGCGACCCGTCCGGCAGGGACATAGGCGGCGACCAGCAAAATCAGCGCGATCAGCATCAAGGCATAGGTGATATGGCGAAAATAGGCAGGCGTTGCATAGAGCTGCGAGGCGTCAGCGCTGCGCCAGCCGACAATAATCAAGGCAAACCCCGCCAATGCGGCCAGCGCATAAAGCCCTTTATAGGGCCCCTCGCCGAGCTTGGCGATCAAAGCCTGGCGCCGCCCGCGCGCCAGAACCGGCATGGCGTGAACGCCGAAGAAAACTATAAGCCCAATGATAAATAGTGTCATAATATTATCCGTCTAAGCCCTATTGTTTAGTCGCCATCGAACTGCACCAGCGATGTGACCTGCTTGCCGTCAGCGCGCAATTTGTCGGCGCCGCCGAGATCGGGCAAATCAACCACAAAGGTGCATAGAACAATCTCCGCCCCGGCGCGTTCCAGCAATTGGATCGCCGCCATCGCCGTGCCGCCCGTGGCGATCAAATCATCGACCAGCAACACCCGTTCGCCCGTCTCAATCGCGTCGACATGGATTTCGATGTCGTCGGTTCCATATTCGAGCTCATAGGATTGCGAAATTGTCTTGTGGGGCAGCTTGCCCTTTTTGCGGATAGGCACAAAGCCAACAGAAAGCTGGTGTGCAATTGCGCCGCCAAGAATAAAGCCGCGCGCCTCAATGCCGGCGACCTTATCGATTTTGGCCCCGGCCAGTGGTTGCACCAACTCGTCAACGGCGCGGCGAAATCCACGCGCATCGGTGAGCAGCGTGGTAATATCGCGATACAATATGCCGGGTTTGGGAAAATCCGGAATGCTGCGAATAACCGTCTTCAGGTCCATTATAGGGGCGCCTCTTTTGTTGCGGCTGCACAATGACGCAATCGGATTTATCCGGCAACCGTCTCGTTTCACCGCAGCCAATGCTCGCTTGGTCGGGCGCGGCTTGCTCTTTTTGAGTGAAATCGCGAGATTGCCGACAACTCGATTGACCCAATGATCAACACCGGACGAGGCAAGGAGAAGATTGGTGAAAAATATCTTATTGAGCGGGGCCGCCGTGCTCACACTCGCGGCCTGCGGGGAAAATGCGACGCAATCCTCCCAAACAGGAAAAGCTGACGACGCGGCGAAAACTGTAGAAGTCAGCACAGCGCCGAAGCTCGGCGCATGGGGCGTTGAAACCGACAATATCGACCCGGCGGTCGATCCCGGCGATGACTTCTATCAATATGCCGGCGGCAAATGGCTCGACAGTTTCGAAATCCCCGATGAGTTCTCATCTTACGGCGCGTTTACCGTCCTGTTCGAACGCTCCGAGACCCGGGTCCGCAAAATTATCGAAGACGCCGCCAAGGGCGAGGCTGCGAACGGCTCGATTGAAAATAAAATCGGCAACTATTTTGCGAGCTTCGTCGATGTCGATGCGATCAACGCCAAAGGGCTTGATCCGATTGCCGGCGACATCGCCCGAATTGCTGCGCTGGAAACCCATGAAGACGTCGCCCGGCTGATGGCCGATCCCGAGATCGGCGCCAACACATTTTTTGGCGCTTTTGTCGGCGTCGATTCCAAACAGCCCGACCGCTACATTGTTTATATGACGCAAGCCGGGCTCGGTCTTCCGAACCGGGATTATTATCTCGATGAGAAATTCGCCGACAAACGTGCGAAGTATAAAGACTATATTGCCGAGATATTGACGCTTGCCAGCGTCGAGGATGCGGGCGCCAAAGCGCAAGCCATTTACGACGTAGAATTGCGCATGGCGCAAGCTCATTGGGAGCCGGCCAAGCGCCGCAATCGCGACCTCACCTATAACCTCAAGTCCCGCGAAGAGCTTGCCGCCTTTGCACCCGGCGCGCCATGGAATGTTATTCTCGACGCCTCCGGCCTTAGCGCGGAAACCGAATTTGTTTTGCGCGAGGACGACGCAATCCAGAACCTGGCGGCGATCTTCGGTGAAACGCCGGTCGCAACCTGGCGTGATTATCTCCAGTTTCATTTACTACGCTCAAACGCCGCCATCCTGCCATCGGCGTTTGATGAGGCGACTTTCGCGTTTTTCAGCACCGAGCTACGCGGCACGCCCAAGCAACGCGAACGCTGGAAACGCGGCGTCGCGGCGGTCAATGGCGCGCTCGGCGAGGCTGTCGGACCAGTTTATGTCGAGCGCTACTTCCCGCCGGAATCCAAAACCCAAATGGAAGCGCTGGTTGCAAATTTGCGCATAGCGCTAGACGAGCGTCTCGATACGCTCCCGTGGATGGGCGAGGAAACCAAAGCCGCCTCTCACGAAAAGCTCGAAATGTTCACGCCCAAATTCGGCTACCCTGACGAATGGGAAGACTATGAAGATTTTACCGTTGTCCGCGGCGACGCCTATGGCAACGCCAAGAGCGCCAACGCGTTTGGCTGGAACGATCAAATCTCCAAGCTCGGCGGTCCGATCGACAAGACCGAATGGGGCATGAACCCGCAACGCGTCAACGCCTATTATTCGCCTACCCGCAACGAAATCGTTTTCCCGGCGGCGATTTTACAAGCGCCGTTTTTTGATCCGAATGCGGATGCTGCGGTGAATTATGGCGGCATCGGCGCGGTAATCGGCCATGAGATCGGCCACGGATTTGACGATCAGGGCAGAAAATCCGACGGCACGGGGCTGTTGCGCGACTGGTGGACCGAGGCCGACGCGGAAAGCTTCCAAAAGCTCGCCGATGCGCTCGGCGCGCAATACGCCACGTATGAGCCGATTGAAGGCTTCCCGATCAATCCCAAGCTGACGATGGGAGAAAATATCGGCGACATTGGCGGCCTCGCCATGGCGTATCATGCCTATAAGCTGTCGTTGAATGGCGCAGAGGCGCCGGTCATTGACGGCTATACCGGCGATCAGCGCTTCTTCCTCGCCTGGGCGCAGGTCTGGAAGCGCAAGACCCGCGAAGAGGCGCTCAAAAACCAGATCGCCACCGACCCCCATTCGCCGGCGCAATACCGCGTCAACGGCGTGGTGCGCAATATGGACGCCTGGTATGAGGCGTTCGGCGTGACCGAGGGCGATGCGCTCTACCTGCCGCCGGAAGAACGCGTGCAGATTTGGTAGTGTCGGAGCGTTGCGTAATCCTAATCAGCGCCGTCATCCCGTGCGCGGCGCACACGAAAGTGTTGCGTTGCAGACACGGGATCTCGTGCAGCTGGTTCGGAACACCCGATAGCGATCCCGGACCAGCGAAGCAGCGTTTCACGCTGCATCGCATCCGAGATTGTCTGTTCATTTTCTGGTATTTTCGGACTGATCACATTGTGTGGTCGGGAGGCTCCCATGGTGTTGGCGCACCATGGGAAACCGATCCGGCGGCCGGTCCGGGATTGGGGTGCGCCAATAGCGTGGCCCCGTCGTCA
>JAJFFZ010000204.1 GCA_021776395.1 Hyphococcus sp.
GCCAGGACATAGCTCGCCGTAAACGACGGGTTGAAACTGCCAACACGAGCGACGACATAAACGCCTTCGGCATTTATGAATGCTTGGAAAGCGGACCACCGGGCCGCAAATAAACAGTGTCAAAGGAGTGGCGTCATGGCGAAGGCGATATGGAACGGTGAAGTGATTGCGCAAAGCGACACATTCGAAGTCGTTGAGGGCAATGTCTATTTTCCACCGGACGCGGTGAACAATAAATATTTGCGCGCCTCCGAGCATACATCTCACTGCCCTTGGAAGGGCGACGCAAGCTATTACACGCTCGCCGTCAATGGCGAAGAAAACGCCAATGCCGCCTGGTGCTATCCGGAAACATTTGACAAAGCGGCGCATATTAAAGATCACATCGCCTTCTGGAACGGCGTTGAGGTCAGCCAATAGCCCCGCCGACGAAAGACGCCGCCGCGCTTGCGGCTTCATTACAACTCATCGCCGATGCGGCGGCCATTTTTGAGGACGGCTGGCTGCTGATTGGCAGCGCGGCGGCGCATGTCGCCGGCGCTGATGTCAGCGTCATTGCCGACATTGATCTCCTGCTCAGCGAACGCGATATCAATGCGCTTGATGCGCATTGGCGCAGTCGCAAACGCTTGGCCGCGCAACCCAGCGACCGGTTTCGTTCGCAGGTTTTTCATCGTTTCGATGCGCCGCTGCCGATCGAGGCGATGGCGGGGTTTGATTTAAAAACCGGCAATGGCGACTGGATAAGGCTGGCGCCCAAAACCCGTGAGCAATTTGGCGCGTTCTATGCGCCTGACCTTTGCGAGCAAATCGAAATTTTGAAACTGATGGGGCGCGAGAAAGATGCGCCAAGGATTTTAGCGCTTCAGAAAATGCTTTATAGCAACTTGGGTTGACAATGCTGTTTGGTAATAGCCCAACAGGTAAGACGCCGCCGGATCGATCCTGAACTTGCCGCCAAGCGCATCGCGTCCGATCAGGAGCGCAAACTCCATTGTCTCGCGGTTGGCGAGCGTTAACTCGATTTTCCAGAGCTGCTCGCCAAGGTGCAAATCAGTCTCAATGACAATACGCTCCTCTTCAAGCCCGTTAGAACTTTTTATCAGGCGCTTTCCGGCAATCGGCGCATGGCAAAATATCTCCCGCTGTTCGTCGCCTTGCAACGTGCGAAGCCAAAACTCCACATGGCGCACGCCATCAGTCTCGAACTCTTTAATTTTAGTTGCGTGCAGCGCCGACCCTTTTGCGCCGGTGTCTATCTTGGCGCCAATCCGCCCTGCGCCGAGATCAGGCAGCGCCGCCCATTCCCGCCAGCCGATAAGCGCGCCGCCTTGCCTTTGTCGCGCCCGCATTCGTCAAACCGTCCCGTCTTCTCGCCAGGCGGCAATCTCGCGGTCATCAACGCCGATCTCTGCAAGAATTTGTTCCGCGTGCTCACCCGGCGAGGGAATGGCCCGCGGGTCCGGCGGCGTCTCGCCGTTAAAGCGCGGCGCGGACGCGGCCTGCAATACGCCATCAATGTCGCGCAAGATGTTGCGCGCGCGCATATGCTCATCCTTTGCCGCCTCGCCCGGCGTTAACACTGGCGCAAAACACACATCTGTTCCGTGTAAGCTCTCCACCCATTCATCGCGGCTCTTGGTCTTGAAGATCGCCGCAAGACGTTGCTTCAGCGCGGGCCATTTGTCCCGGTCAAATTGGTTGGCGAATGCCGCATCGTCCTGAAGCCCGAGCCGTTCGAGAAGTTCGCTATAAAATTTCGGCTCCAACGGACCGATACTGATCCAGTGATCATCTGCGCATTGGTAGCTGGCGTAGAAATGCGCGCCGTCAATCATGCTTTGTCCCCGCACATCCGGCATTCCGCCGGCGGCGCGAAGCGAATAGAGAAGGTTCATCATATGCGCCGAGCCATCGACGATGGCCGCGTCAACAACGCAGCCCTCGCCAGTCTCGCGCGCTTTGAGGACGCCGGCAAGGATGCCGATGGCGAGATATAGCGACCCGCCGCCGACATCACCCACCAGCGTCGGCGGCGGCGTTGGCGGCGTATCGCCAGCGCCGGCATACCAGGCCGCGCCGGACAGCGAGACGTAATTGATGTCGTGGCCCGCAACATGAGCGAGCGGGCCGTCCTGGCCCCAGCCGGTGAGCCGTCCGTAGACTAATTTTTTATTGCGCGCGCGCATATCGTCGGGCCCGAGGCCGAGCCGCTCCATCACGCCGGGGCGCATACCTTCAATCAGCGCATCAGCATTGGCGACAATATCGGCGGCAATGTTTCGCGCCTTTGCGTCTTTGAGATCGAGCACGATCGATCGTTTGCCACGTTTGAAAATAGCCGCCGCGCCAGCGTCGGCGCCGCCCTTGCGCTCGATAACGATCACATCGGCGCCAAGGTCGGCGAGCAGCATGGCGCAAAATGGCGCCGGGCCCAGCCCTTCAAACTCGACAATCCGAATGCCGGACAAAACGCCCCCGTCAAACCCGCTCATGGCCATCCTTTCATGCTCTCACAAAGAGTAGTGTTGATTGAGAAATCTGCGCAAGGCAAGCCGCACGAGCCGCGACCGGAATTATTCCGCCGCGTGGATATGCGCGCGCTTGCCCGCATCCAGAAGGCCGCCGCTAAACACAAAACCGTCAATGCCGGGCACATAGAGCATATTGGTGAGCCGGCCGCTAAGCGCCACATGTTCCGTCAGCCCCCGTCCCTTCATACAGACATGGTCAAGCGTCATCACCTCACCCAGCTGCGACAGGGATTTCTCGCCAACCGCGCGAAATTGCGGGATATCGTCGGGATGCACCACCTCTTTGGTGGTGAGGCCAATCATATCTTCCGGCGCCGCGCCAAGCGCGCTCTCAACCGAGGGACTGGCATAAGTAATGCGCCCGCTCGGAGAGAAAATCAGCGTCACGTCCTGCGAGCACTCGACCAGCCCGCGAAACCGCTGTTCGGCTTCATGGGCCTCATCAACCTGCCTTTGCAGCGCTGAAAACAGCGTCGTATTTTTAGTGTGCAACAATATTGAGCGGTCAACCACGCGCTGCATGGTCAGCGCAAGATAAACCGTGGCGACGCCATAAAGCACAACGATGCTGGCGGTCGCAAATCCGTCAGCGCCGGCCGCAATGGCGTAGACCGCAGCAAGCGGCGCCAGCGCCGGTACGTTAAACGCAACCACCGCACGCCACGACGCGCCGGCCGAAACAATCGCCGCCACCGCCATGCCGGCCATCACAAAGGGAAGAAACGCATGGCCAAGCAATCCGTGCACGGCAAAAATCGGCCCGAGCGAGCCCCACAAAGCGCCGTTGAGCGCCATGAACAATAAATGATAGGTCGCAAACCGCGACATGTTGCGGCCCGATGTTCCATCAAACCGAAACCGCAACCACAGCGCCCCGCGAAGCAACGACAATACCAAAATCGCGCCGGCCCAGCCCAGGAGAATATTGCGGCTGATATCCGACCACATCACCGCTGTCGTGATGCCAGCGTTAACCGCGCTGATGGTGATCGCAATCGGCGCGCCGCGAAACAACAGCGCTGCGCGTTCCACCCGGAGCTTTACCGATTCAACCCGGGTGAGGCCCTTCAGCCGCGCTTTCCGGCTCGGTACATTTGAAATCGCAGTCTGCAATTTCGCGATCATAGGCTTTCCCTTGATGCCCGCAGGGTCCATGAGACCATATTGCGCGCCCAGCCGAAACCAAAAGCTTGGCGCCGGCTACATATAAGAAGGTTCGACCATATTGCTATTTTTTTGTGCAAAAACTGAGTATTAGTGCATCCTTCGTAGCTACAGCCGTAACTGTAAGTTCGCCTGATAAGCGCCTTATATGGGCCTCTCACAATTTATTGGCGCGAGCTGATGGCGTGCGCGTGCGACTCAATCAATGGAGTTGGTTGCGCTGCAACATCGCGTTATGACCCACCCGTCAGCGCTTTTTGGGAGCCGGAGATCATCATGAAATCAATCGAACAGTCAGCGGCGTTATCGCGGGTAAAACCATCGCCCACCCTTGCCGTTACGCAAAAAGCGCGTGAGCTAAAAGCCGCCGGCAAGGATGTGATTTCCCTCGGCGCCGGCGAGCCTGATTTCGATACGCCCGACTATGTGAAAGAAGCGGCGATTGAGGCGATCCACGACGGGAAAACCAAATACACCGCCGTCGATGGCATCGCCGAATTAAAACAAGCCATCTCCGCGAAGTTTAAACGCGACAATGATCTCGATTATGACCCGTCGCAAGTTTCCGTAGGCCCCGGCGGCAAGGCGGTTATTTATAACGCGCTGGTGGCGACTTTAAACCCTGGCGATGAAGTGATCATCCCGGCGCCATTCTGGGTGTCTTACCCCGACATGGCGCTGCTTGCCGGCGGTGAACCGGTGATTGTCGAGGCGCCTGCGGAGAACGGATTTAAACTCGCGCCAGAAGCGTTGGAAAAAGCCATCACGCCGCGAACGAAGTGGATTATCTTTAACTCCCCATCCAACCCCACAGGCGCGGCCTATAGTCATGATGATATCAAGGCATTGACCGACGTGTTGCTGCGTCATGACCATGTGATGGTCATGTCCGACGATATGTATGAGCATATCGTCTATGACGGGTTTAGCTTTGCCACGCCTGCCGCGGTCGAGCCGAAGCTCTATGACCGCACGCTCACCATTAACGGCGCCTCGAAAGCCTACGCCATGACCGGCTGGCGCATCGGTTATGCGGGCGGGCCGCAATCTTTAATCAAGGCGATGGCGAAGGTGATGTCGCAATCGACATCAAACCCCTGCTCGATCAGCCAGTGGGCGGCGGCGGCGGCGCTGAACGGCGATCATTCCTTCCTCGCAACACGCAACGCCGCGTTCAAGCAGCGCCGCGACATGGTGGTGGACATGTTGAACGCCGCAGAGGGGATATCCTGCTCGACGCCGGAGGGTGCGTTCTACGTCTATCCGTCCTGTGCGGGCGTAATCGGCAAACAAACGCCGGGCGGCGCGGCCATTAAAACGGACGAAGATTTCGCCCGCGAGCTGCTCGAAGCCGAAGGCGTCGCGGTTGTGTTCGGCGCCGCCTTTGGCCTGTCGCCATTTTTCCGGATATCTTACGCAGCCGCCATGGACCCGCTACGAGACGCCTGCGGGCGCATACAACGGTTCTGCGGGGCGCTGCGACAGTAGTATCGAAAATATCGAATACGAATTTCAATGTTATCTATTTGAACAATACGGCGCCCGTCCCTATCTCTAATCCATAAGACATTCGGTTATTGGCAAGGAGACAATCAATGACTCAGGTAAATATCGGCCTTGATGAAAACACCCGAAAATCCGTCGCAGCGGCGCTGAACAATACGCTCGCCGACACCTATCAGCTTTATATGCAAACCCACGCCTATCACTGGAACGTCACCGGCCCGCAATTCCATTCGCTGCATGTGATGTTCGAGGAGCAGTATCGCGAGATGTGGGCCGCGCTTGATGAAATCGCCGAACGGGTTCGTGCGCTCGGCATGTTCGCGCCGTCCAGCGGCAAGGCGCTGTCCGAGCTTTCGGTAATCGACAATGCCGACGACGCTCCGCCGCCGGCGACAACGATGATCGAACGCCTGCTGGAAGGCCATGAAAAGCTGATCCGCCGCGCACGCGAAGGCATCGCCACAGCCGAAGAAGCCGGCGACGCCGCCACCGCTGACCTCCTGACGGTGCGTATACAGACCCACGAGAAAACCGCCTGGATGTTGCGGGCGATGGTTCAGTAAATTAAAACTCAACCCGTGAGATTGCCCGTATAAAAACGGGCGATCTCATACGCCGCTTTGGTCCTACAGTAAAGTTTTTGTAAATATGGATCGCCGCACTTTGCTACAGTCACTACTGCGTCTCTGCACGGAAAACTCTAACGCTTCATTTGAGAGAGCATTACTTTTCACCGCTCCGCTGGTTCAGCATGACCGCAGCGCCGACCAGCGCGGCGCCTTCGCAGGTGACGAGATCGACGGGCACGCGCTCGACATAGTCGCGCATGCGGCCTTTGTCGAGAAACCGGTCAACGAAACGACTTTTGAGAAATATCTCTTTAATTCGCGGCAGAATACCACCGCCCAACACAACACCGCCGCGCGCACCCGTGGCCAGAACAGCGTCGCCTGCAACACGGCCCAACACTTCGCAAAACATGTCGACAGCCTTGATCGCAATCGGATATTTCCCCTCAATGGCGGCTTGCGTAATCTCGTCAGCACGTAACGAAACACGTTGTGTATCGGCAAGGGCGCAAAGCGCGCGATGGATATTGACAAGCCCCCGGCCAGACAAAAGCCGTTCGACCGACACTCGCGGATGTTCGCGGGCGATGAATTGCATAACCGCAATCTCTTCTTCAGTGCGCGGCGCAAAAGAAACATGCCCGCCTTCCGTAGAGACAACCCGGTCGCCCGCATCACAACGCACCACCAGCGCCTGCCCGAGCCCCGTGCCCGGGCCCATCACCAATATGGGCGCATCCGGGTCCCCCGTTCCGGCCTTGACCTGAAGGAGGTCATCAGGGGTTAAGGAGCCCACGCCCGAAGCAAGGGCTTCAAAATCGTTGACGACAACAAGCTGCTTTAGCGATAACGCCCCTCTGGTCGATTCGATATCAAGCACCCAGGGCGAGTTCGTAAATTCAATAACCGGATTTGTTACTGGCCCGGCAATAGCAAAGCAGGCAAACTGCGGTTGGGCGGCGACCGCTTCGAGATAGGCGTCAGCAGCGTCGCGAATAGATTCAAAATCCTCGGCGCGAAAACTCTGTATCTCGCGCACAGCCATGGCGCCGGCGCCGCAATCAGCCAGCGCAAACCGAGCATTGGTGCCGCCAATGTCGGCCACAAGAACAGGTTTAGTCATTTCATATTCGTTTCAAACGGCCGCCCGGCATATCCCAGTGCTTACCAATAAAAGCCATACAGAAATATCAAAATTGCCGCAACGACAATCGCGCCAATGTTGAAACCTGTTCCGGTTTTAAAGGATATACCGCCAAGATCGACAATTTTATCGGCGCCTCCCGTCGCTTGCGAATATGGGCGCTGCATATAGGAAAGCCCAACGCCAATGCTGAGGCACAGCAAAAAGACAATGCCGACACGGTCGATAAACGGCATTCCCGGCAGCCAGACCTTAAATATCAACGACAGCGCGAAAGACCCGATGACAGCGCTGATGGCGCCGAATTCGGTTGCGCGCTTCCAGAACATGCCAAGGACAAAGATCGCGACAATGCCCGGTGTGAAGAAGCCGGTATATTCCTGGATAATTTGAAAAACTTGTTCAGCGCCAGCAAGAAGCGGCCGTGCGGCAAACACCGCGATAATAAGCGAAGTTAAGCTGGTAACACGCCCAACGGTCACGAGTTGGCGTTCCGTTTTGTTTTGTCCGAAGATCGGGCGATAAAGGTCCATGGTGAAAATCGTCGATATTGAATTCATCATTGAGCCGAGCGATGAGACGATCGCGGCAATAAGCGCTGCAAAAATAAGCCCACGCACGCCGCTGGGAACTAGCTTCATCATCTCCGGATAGGCCTGGTCCGGTTTGGCCAGATCAGGCGCGAGCGCCACCGCCGCAATTCCCGGCACGACAATGATAAATGGCATGAGGATCTTGATGAACGCCGCAAACATAATGCCGGTCTGCGCTTCTTTCACATTTTTTGCGCCGAGCGCGCGTTGAATAATATACTGATTAAAACCCCAATATGAAAAATGCATCACCCACATGCCGCCGAGGATTACGCCAATTCCCGGAAGGTTTTTATATTGTGGATTGTCCTTGGACAAAATCATATCGAAGCGCTCAGGGAATTCAGCCATCAATCGCTGGAACCCGCCAAAGGCATCACCGCCGCCGACCTGAGACAATGTGATATGGGTAATCAGGGCGCCGCCGATAATCAGCAGCACAACCTGAATGATGTCGGTGAGCGCAACTGCCTTCAACCCGCCATAAAGAGAATAGGCGGCCGCAAACATCGCCAGCAATATCATGCCCGGCATCATCCCGGCGCCGGTTAAAGTATTTATCGCCGTTGCGCCGAGCCACAATATCGTCGTCAGATTCACGAAGGTGTAAATGCCGAGCCAAAAGACAGACATCACATATTTCACGCTCACGCCGAAGCGCTGTTCTAAGAATTGCGGCATCGTGTAGATCCCGCGCTTCAGAAAGATCGGCAGAAAGAATTTCCCAACCACGATCAGCGTAACCGCCGCCAGCCATTCATAAGATGCAATCGCCAGGCCGATTGCATAACCCGACCCCGACATGCCGATAATCTGTTCTGCTGAAATATTCGCCGCGATCAGTGAGGCGCCAATGGCCCACCATGGCAACGCCTTGCCGGCCAGGAAATAATCTGCGGTATCTTTTTTGTGGCCAGCCTTCTCGCGCGAAACCAGCGTCGCAATAGCGATCAGCGCCAGCGCATACCCAATAACAATAACGATATCGATGGTTTCAAGAACCATGGGAGCATCCTTTTCTCACGACCACTGGCGTCGCTAGCGATTTGCGGCGACAAAATTTATTTCAGCAACACTTAAACGGACCGCCGTCACCAATATTATCCGTCGCTTTTATCAGCGGGAAGCAAACGCACCGCCGCGCCGCCGCCAGGCGCAAGTGGTAATTCAAGGATTGTGTCGCTCGTCACGGCCTGCTCTTCAATGACCATCTCATAGGGCCGCGTCTTCCAGTCAGCGTTAGCGCCGTCTCGATAAATCTGCGCAACATATGCCCGGCCCTCATCCAGAAAACGCAGCGGCACAGATAGGCGACGCGCCTCTTCGTCGGTGACAGCGCCAACATACCAATCGTCGCTATTGCGATCCTTACGGGCGAAAACCACATGATCGCCGACTTCCCCGGACAAAGCGATGCTGTCTTCCCAATCCGTCGGCACATCAAGGATAAATTGAAACGCCTCCAGGTTATTTTCATAATTTTCCGGAAGATCCGCCGCCATCTGGATCGGGCTGTAAAGCACAACATAGAGCGCAAGCTGTTTGGCGAGTGTTGTTTGAACCCGGCTAACGGGGTCGCCACGCGGCATATCCTCGCGCAAGGGCGGACGCTTGTTCGGCTCCAGGTCGAATATCCCCGGCGTGAAATCCATCGGCCCTGACAACATACGCGTATAGGGCAAGATTGCGGTATGTTCCGGCGAGTTTGGCGGCTGCCCCCAAGCGTTATATTCCTGACCGCGCGCACCTTCACGACTGATCCAGTTGGGGTAGGTTCTACGCAATCCCGTGTCTTTAATCGGCTCATGCGGGTTGACGGCTATTTTACGTTTCGCCGCCTCTTTCACGACGCGCAAATGATGGTCAACCATGAACTGGCCGTCATGCCATTCATATTTCTTGACGCCGTTCTCATCGATACGCTCAATGCCTCGGCCATCTGCAACATAGCCGGTCTTCACCGCTCTCACGCCGACCGATTCATAAAGGTCGAGCGCGTCGGCAAGTTGATTTTCGTAATTCGTAACGTCACCGGATGTTTCATGGTGCCCGATCAGACGCACGCCCTTTTCTTGCGCATAAGCGCCCAAGGCTGGCAGGTCAAAGTCCGGATAGGATTCGGTGAATTTAAAAAGATCGCCATGGTTAAACCAGTCTCCATCCCAGCCAATATTCCACCCCTCAACAAGCACCCCTATGAATCCATATTTTGCAGCGAAATCGATGTAGCGTTTGGTTTCTTGCGTCGTGGCGCCATGGATCGTGTCGCTACCCCAGCTACGATCGCGGATATGCATCGCCCACCAGATGCCGATATATTTTCCGGTCTCGACCCAGGAAACGTCTCCAAGTTTGTTGGGTTCGTTTAGGTTAAGAATTAGATCGGAGTTTAACAAACCCTTGGCGTCTTCAGAGATTTGAATCGTGCGCCAGGGCGTGACGAAGGGAGTTTTGGTTTTCACCAGGACGCCGCCCGACCATGGCGAAAGGTCTGCTTTAAATCGGCCCGGTCGGAATTGTATAAGCGACATGCCCGAATAGTTGACCAGCGCTGCTTCATGAATGCTCATATGTACGCCACTTGGCGTTTTCAACGTCATCGGCGTATGCGCATCCTCAACCTCACCGATATCGGTAGTGCGATAAAGATATTCATACCGATTCCAACCCCGCGTCGGTATTGACCATACAGTTGACTGGCTCGTGAGTGCGAATTCCGTTAGCTCATCGATAATATCAACGGTCTTAAGACCCTTTTGTTTTGGAACCTCATATCGAAATCCAATCCCGTCATTAAAAGCACGAAAACGAACCGTTAGCTTTCGCACCGGCCCTTTTGTCGCTACAAATTCAACTTGTATTTCATTATAGTTATCGTGGACGAAACGGCGTTCTCCCCAAGGTTGTTCCCAGGTTTCGTCATGCGATGCAGGCGATGCATTCGATATTTTTAAATTTCGATCAAAGCCGTGCTGGTCTTTAAATAGCAAACCAAGATGCGACGGCGCCACCACTGTTTCACCATGAAATGAAACGGCATAAGTCGCACGCCCCGCTTCATCATTGATGGTAATTTCAATGGCGCCATCCGGGGAAGCAACCTGTAACGGCGCGCGCGCCACAGCAAATCCCGGCGTCAGCAAAACAACGACACAAATGGCGATGGCGACAGAACGGATCGTATAAATGCGTGTACTGACCATAATTGGCCCTCCGAATAATCATTTGCGTAGGAGCCTTCTCCTGGCGCTTAACTTCCTATCCAGGTACAAAATGCGTCCATGGACAGCGTTTTTATACGCTATAGAAAAATGCAATTTTCTGCAACTGAAATGCATTCTCTTGTTGCCCTACTCAAAGCTAACAACGCAATCGAAAATGCATAAGAGCTAATGCATTGCTTTTATTAGCTATGTTCATTTTCATTGCCAAACGCGCGGTGTGGTCAAAAATGTCGAGTCTTTGCAATTTTTGAAAAATATGGCAAACTATCAGCCCTAAATCCGCAGCTAACGCGCCGCGAGGCGCAATCGTCGGGGAAACGGCCTTGAATATCGCCTTCTCATCGCATGCAACAGTAAATCTATGCCTACACGGGCGCGAACGTCAGCCGATAGTCGTCATCGACAACGCACTGCACGACCCCAGCAAGCTTGTTGAGGATGCATGCACAAAGCGGTTTACCCGCATCGGCGCCTATTATCCCGGCGTCAGGGCAACGCTAGACGAGGCGTTCAAGGATAGCCTTATCGCGTCGATTGGAGGCATCATCAATGACGCCTTCAATTTAAAGGCTGCGCGCTGGGAAGGTGAGTGTTTTTATTCCATCGTAACAACACCGCCGGCAAGCCTTTTACCTATACAACGGCTGCCACATTATGATGGCGTTGAAGACAATCGAATGGCGGTCTTATGTTACCTTTGCAAGCCGGAACAAGGGGGCACATCATTCTATCGCCATAAGGCCACTGAGTTTGAAACGATTGGCGCTAACAGGTTTGACCTATACAAACGAACCCTCGAAGCTGAAGTCCGCAAACATGGCCTGCCTCCGGCGCGGTATATAGAGAGCGGCGCACCCCTTTTTGAACGCTTCGCATCAATCGGCGCCGTATTCAATCGCATGCTGATCTACCGTGGGAAAACCCTTCATTGCAGCACTATCGACAACACCCGCCCTCTCCCCGCGGACCCGAAAACAGGACGCCTCACGATAAATGCATTTTTGACGCCCTACAGTCAGGACATCACGACATGAAAACATGGCAATCGATGAACAACCTTAAACATTATAAAACGATCATTCTCGTTTTCTCGGTTTTCGTTCTCACAGCATGCAACGAAAGTAAGTCTTCGGGCGACACCTCAGTTGAAAGAGCTGGCGTTGGAGAAGCAACACACCCCGGCGCCATAGAGGTTTCAGCCATAGACAAGGCTGATCCATATGAGCCCAAGCCATATATTAAAAT
>JAJFFZ010000205.1 GCA_021776395.1 Hyphococcus sp.
CGGGGAGACGCCGGTCAATGGCAGCACGTTAGTTATTCTTTATGCAGACGACCTCGAAGCGTCGGAAAAGCGGGTGGTTGAGGCTGGCGGCGAGGTGACTGAGCGCCACGAGTTTCCGGGCGGCAAGCGGTTTCACTTTCGCGACCCGTCTGGAAATGTTCTCGGCGTCTGGACGCTGGTCGAGGCTGAGGGCTAATCCGGTAAAAATGCGCTGATTGCGGCAAGACCCGCCACATTGCGCCCGGCAAGGCGGCCTGCATTGGTTTCGTCAACACCGCCAAGCGCCAGCACCGGCAAGGGTGATGTGCGAGCGATCGATTTAAAGCGCGCCGCGCCAAGCGTTTGGCCGCCGGGGTGGCTTTGGGTGGCGAAAACCGGCGACAAGAGCGCCAATTGCGCGCCGGCGCTGGCGGCCTTTTCCAGCTCCCACGCTGAGTGACAAGCGGCGGCAGCAATCATCCCCGGCGCCGGGCGGATGGTTTTCCAGGATGGAAAATGGACGCCATCAGCGTCAATCGCTTGTGCGAGCGCGAGATCGGCGCCGATCAGGAATAAAACGCTGTGCGCCGTGCACAGCGTTTTCAGCTTTTGCGCCAACGCAGCGCGGTCCGGCGCCTCATAATCGCGCAAGATCACAGCAGCGCCCGGCGGCAATGCATTAATAACGGTTTCCGGCTCTGGCGCGCGCGCGCGATCGGTGAGAAAAGCCAGACAAAATGCTGCGCCATCGATGCCAGACGCCCGGTTGAGGCTTTGCGCGGCGGCGGCTAGTTTTGCGCTTCGCATTCGGGCGGTTTGTCCGGGTTTTTTCAAAACGGTCCTGCCCTCCATGAGCTCTCACTCTACCGATCCCGCCGCCAATCTTCGCGCCATTAGCGAAGAACTCAATAGCGCATTGAAAGAGGCTGGTCGCAGACGCGACGCTGTAACCATCACGGCGGTGACCAAAAAGCAAAGTGTGGAGCGGATTTTACCGGCGCTCGCCGCCGGTCAACGGGTTTTTGGAGAAAACCGCGTGCAGGAGGCGCAAGAAAAATGGCCGGCCCTGCGCGAGCCGTTCCCGGACACCGAGTTGCGGTTGATCGGCCCTTTGCAATCGAACAAAGCGTCGGATGCGGTTCGGTTATTCGATGTGATCGAAACGGTGGACCGGCCGAAGATTGCCCGTGCGCTGGCCCAGGAAATGGAAAAACAGAGCCGGCGTTTGAAGTTGCTGGTGCAGGTGAATATTGGTGAGGAAGACCAGAAGGCGGGCGTAGCCCCGCGCGATGCCGACGCCTTTCTGGCGCTCTGCCGTGAGCAATATGGTCTGACGATTGATGGGCTGATGTGCATTCCGCCAGCCGATGATGACCCGGCGCCCTATTTTGCGCTTTTGGCCAAAATCGCCGCGCGCAACGGCCTTGCCGAGCTTAGCATGGGCATGAGCGCCGATTACCGGATCGCCGCGCAGCTTGGCGCGACCTCTGTGCGGATTGGAACGGCCATATTTGGGGCCCGCCCCTGATTCGAGGCGGGCAAAATCCGTTAAGGAGGAATATCTCACCCAAAGGCTTGTTGTTCACATCGTACGTGACCAGGTTAAAGCGCGGCTTTAGTTGGATTTTGGGTTTTTCTGCTTCACACTGAGTAACGGAAGTCTATCGTGGATGTGAATTCCATTTGAACCGGAATTGGCTAAGAAAACCGCCACAAAGAACAATATGATCGGACCTAACCTATGACGCGGGCCAAACGAATTCTTCTCGTCGATGATGACGAACTATTGACCGAGACTTTGGTCGAGCAGTTCAAGCTTCATGATGAATATGCCATCGAGCCGGCGCCGGACGCCAATACGGCGATTGAGCGCGTGAAAGCCGAAGCCCATATCGATTTGATGCTGCTCGATGTCGGCCTGCCAGACATGGACGGGCGCGAGGCCTGCCGGGTGATGCGCAAAAACGGATTTAAATCGCCGATCATCATGCTGACCGGAGCGGATTCTGACGCCGACACCATTCTCGGGCTTGAGGCGGGGGCTAATGATTATGTGGTCAAACCGTTCAAATTCGGGGTTCTACTGGCGCGAGTGCGTGCGCATTTGCGCAGCCATGAGCAAAGCGAAGATGCGGTTTTCAAAGTCGGCCCGTATGAGTTTCGTCCGGCAGTGAAAATGCTGGTGACGGCGGAAGATAAAAAAATCCGCCTGACGGAGAAGGAAACCTCGATTTTAAAATTCCTTTATCGCGCCGGCGGCAAGCCGGTAACGCGCGATGTTTTGCTTGACGAGGTTTGGGGTTATAATTCCGGCGTCACCACGCACACGCTTGAAACCCATGTCTATCGGTTGCGTCAGAAAATCGAGCCGGACCCGTCAAATGCGGCTATCTTGCTGACCGAAAGCGGCGGCTACCGGCTGGCGCATTAGGGGCGACAATTTTATGAGCGTTACGATTTATCATAACCCCCGCTGTTCCAAATCGCGCCAGACGCTGGCGCTGCTGGAGGAAAAGGGCGTGAAGCCGCAAATCGTTCATTATCTCGATAATCCGCCATCCGTGAGCGAGCTTACGGCTATCGTCGCCAAGCTGGGCGTCGGCGCGCGCGGGATTATCCGCACTGGCGAGGCGGCCTATAAAGAATTGGGGCTTGGCGATATTTCCAAGCCGGACGCGGTGGTTATTAAGGCGATGGTCGATAACCCGATTTTAATCGAGCGGCCTATTGTTGTGAGCGGCGCCAAGGCCGCCATCGGCCGTCCGCCAAATGCGGTGCTGAGTATTCTGTAAGCGGCCCTTGAATTAACCGCACACGGATAAACCTGTCGCCGCTGGGGTTCTTTCCGCGTGTGGTCTTCAGCGTTCCAGCAACGCCTCCAGCTCGGTGCGCACGTCGAGCAACCCTTTGCGGCCCTCTTCGATAAATTCATCGGCGCGGTCGAACGCCGTTGGCATTGCATCGCGCATGTCCGGGCGCAGCAAAATATCCGGCGGGTCGGTCCGTGCTCTGGCGCGCGCAAGGTGCATCTGGAAAATATCGGCAGCCGCATAGGCGGTCTCGAACAGATGCGGCGCGGCATCAGCGCGGGCTTTGGCGAGGTCGAACTGCCGCTTAACGCCGCCGCGCGTCTCCTCAATCAGCTTGGCGACGGCGCCGCTGAGCCCGGGTTTTGGCGCCGGCGCGGGCGTGCTGACGGGCAGGCTTGGGGCCGGCGCGTCGAACCAGTCAAGGACGCGGGGGACAGCGTTTAAATCGACGGCAAGGACGATGTCGGCGCCCATGGCCCGCGCATGCGAGACCGGCGCGGGATTGGCAAGCGCGCCGTCGACGAACCATCGGCCCTCGTGTTCGACAGAATGGAAGATTATGGGAATGGCGCTCGATGCGCGGGCCGCATCGATCACAGAGCCGGTAGTGATGGCAACCTCTTCGCCAGTCGCCAGGTCCGCGGCGACAGCGACGAATTTCACCGCCAGATCCTCGATTTTTTTGTCATGGCTGCGAAACGCATCAAAGGCGGGCGCGGTGTCAATCAGCCCGCCGCGACGGACTTTCAGCGTGAAGCGTTCCAGCGCCGACAGCGGTTTCAACTCGCGCGCCCAGCTTTCAAATTCATCAAGCGCGCCGATCACATAGGCGCCGCCGACCAGCGCGCCAACGGAGCAACCGGCGATAATCTCGGGCTCAACGCCGATTTCTTTCAGGCCGCGCAAGACACCCACATGAGCCCAGCCGCGCGCCGCCCCAGACCCCAAAACCAACCCCAGTTTTTTAGCCACTCGCTGCTCCCGTTGCTAATCCGTATAAGGATTTGTCATCGCCACGCCGCACCTGTCAATTCTTATATATGCCGCAAGCCCAGATGGCGCCGAAGTAGGGGGCGGGCTGGGATTTTCAATCCTATAGGCTGGATTCACGCACCCAGCGCGCCCCTTTTGCGTTTGCTCGTCTTTCGGTTAGGCCAGGCTGCGGAAAACCAGCCTAATAAAGCCATAGCGCTCAGTGGCTTCGCTAAGCGAAGCCCGCCATAATAATGGATTCGAATCACTTATTTAGCTGGAGACAACCCCCTCGTGCCGAGTGCGCCTTCATCAAAACGTCCGACCCTGCCGGGCAAACCTTCCGCTGAGCAGGCTACCGACGGCAAACCGGCCAATGCGCCAAAAGCGGCCAGCCGCCCGCATACGCCGGCGGAAATCATTGCGCTGCTGGACGAGGCGGCGGCTAAGAAAGCCAAACCGGCCGAACAAGACAGCCCCAGCGGCGGCGTTGTCCATGTCGCAACTTTCTGGCTGCTTTGGGGTTGTATCTTTGTCGGCCTCGCCGCCATTGTTTATTTCGTTATGTCGTCGGCCGAGGCGAGTGGGCCTGGCCTGGTGCTTGCCGGCATATTGGCGCTAATCGTCGCCTTGTTTGTTGCGGCCGCCGCGACCAGCAAGTTCTCGCCGATATTATTGTCCGGGGCGATGTTGCGCCGCGCAGGCGGCAAGTCCGCTTCCGAAGCCGCCGAGCTGGCGGGGGCCGATATTCTCGGCGCGCTGGGCCTGGCGGAGCGGGTTCTCGACGCCGATCAGGATGCGCGTCTTGTCACCCGGCGCGACGGCGTCGTCACCTATGCGAACCGTGCTTATTTTCATCTTGCAAAAGCGGCCAATGTTACCGGCCCGTCGGGCCTGCCGCCGCGCATCGACCGGTTTTTTGCTCAACAAGGCGCGGAAGCGACCAAAGTTTTCCGTCTTTGCCGGGCCGCAAAAGGCGGTGAGGCGGGCGAGGAAATTATTTACCAGCTCATGGGGATTGAGGGCGGCGGCAAGCGGCGCCGGTTTGAAGTCAGTGTGCGCCCTATTCGCGGCGCCGACGACCACGTCGCCTGGCGGTTGCGTGAATTGCCGCTTGATGAAGAAAAGCACGATGTGTTGGCCTCGGCCTATGCTGATTTCCCGCGCCCGGTGCTGGCGCTCGAAAAGTCCGGGCAAATTCCCTGGGCTAACGCGGCCTTACGTGAGGCGCTCGGCGTGGCGCGCGGCGTAATTTGCCATATTGATGATGTTGTGTTGGGGGAAACGGGCGATCTTGTGCGTTCCTTATGGCGGATGGACCGCGCGCCATTATCGGCGCTGATCCGCAGGCAGGACGCCGACCCGATTGACGGCGCGTTTGTCGCTTTTCGTCGCGGCGGCGTTGGCGAGGGCTTTGCCTGCGTTGAACTCATTATCAACGAGGTCGCCGATGAGGTCGAAGAGGTGACGCTGTCGGGAGATATTTCCGAATCGCCGTTCGGGATTGCCATTGTCGAAGGCGAAATCAATCGCGAAGGCCGCGTGGCGCAAGCCAATAAGGCGTTTACGGAGGTGTTTGGCGGCGCTAAGAAAAACACCCCGCTGGCGAAACTCTTAAGCCAGGAGGCGCTTAATGAGATTGCCGCTGAGGTCCGGCGCAAAGGCAAGACCGGCGCGGCGCTCGCGCCTGTTGAAACAACTATCGGGACCGGCGTTGAGGCGCGGACATTTGCTATTTATCCGCGCCCTGTGCGGCGCAAGCGCGGCGCCTATGGCGTGCGAAAAATTCTGCTTTACTCAGTTGATATTACCGACCGCAAGCGCATGGAAGAAGACTATGCGCAAGACCAGAAGCTGCGTGGCATCGGCGAGATTGCCAGCAAGGTCGCGCATGACTTCAACAACTATCTACAAGTGGTGCTGGGCCATTGCGAGCGGTTGATGCTGAAGCACCCGGCGGGCGATCCGTCTTATACCGAGCTTGTGCAAATCCGTGAAAATGCACAGCGCGCCGCAAACACTACTAAACAGCTGCTCGCATTCTCGCGCAAGCAAACGCTGAAACGCGAAGTTCTGTCGGTAACGGAAATATTGCGTGACTTCTCCCGCTTTCTTACCCGTGCAATTGGCGAAAAGGTTCGCCTTGAGCTTATCAATGGCCGGGCGTTGCCGTTGGTGAAGGTTGACCGCTACCAGCTTGAAACTGCGATTATGAACCTTGCGGTCAATGCGCGCGACGCCATGGGCGCCAGTGGCGGCGCATTGACAATCCGGACAGAGAGCATTCCCGCTGAGCACATCAAGGCGCTAAACGTCACCGGCCTTAGCGAGCAGGACTATGTTTTGCTTGAAGTTGCAGATATGGGCCCCGGCGTGCCGCCGGATATCGCGGCGAAAATTTTTGATCCGTATTTTACCACCAAAGAAGTCGGAAAAGGCACCGGCCTTGGCCTTTCCACGGTTTACGGCATTATCGGCCAGATGGACGGGGCTATTGCGCTCTCCAACCGTGAAGGCGGCGGCGCGGCTTTCCGCATTTACCTGCCGGCATACGTTGGCGAGGTTGAAGAAAAAGCCGATGTCGCGCCGCGCCCGCCCAGCCAGTCGCAGGACTTGACCGGCGCCGGGCGAATACTAATTGTCGAAGATGAGGATTCGGTGCGTACTTTTGTCGCCGCCACGCTCACCGATTGCGGCTATGAAATTACGGTCGCAGAGGACGGCGAGGATGCGCTTGAAATTATCGAAGAAGACGGCGTCGACTTTGATCTGGTGATTTCCGATGTAATGATGAATATTCTCGACGGGCCGTCCTTTGTATCCAAGGCGCGCGAGCAGCATGGCCTTAAAGCAAAAATTATTTTCATGTCGGCCTATGCAGAATCCGCCGTTCGTGAACAGCTCGACGTTATCGAGGGCGCCGGGTATATTCAAAAACCGTTTACGCTGCGCGGGCTCGCAGCGCAGGTGAAGACTACGCTCTTTCCGCCTGAAGAGTAATTTCGGGGTATAAGCGCCATGCGTCAGATTGTATTCGATTTAGAAACCACAGGGTTTAAATTTTCCGAAGGCCACCGGATAGTCGAGATCGGCGCGATTGAGCTGATCAACGGTGCGGTGACGGGAAGAAATTTCCACATCTACGTCAACCCGAAACGCGATATGCCTGATGGCGCGTTCCGGGTGCATGGCCTGTCGCAGGCCTTCCTGGCGGACAAGCCGGGCTTTGCGGATGAAAAAGCAGCGCCAGCTTTCTGCGCGTTTGTTGGCGGCGACGAGCTAATCGCCCATAATGGCGCCGGCTTCGATATGCCCTTCCTACAGGCGGAGCTAAAGGCGGCGGGCCTGCCGGCGCTGAGTAATCAGCTTATCGATACGCTGCATCTTGCGCGGCGAAAGTTTCCCGGCGCACCGGCGAGCCTTGATGCGCTGTGTTCACGCTTCGGTATTGACACCGATGAGCGCAAACGCGATGGGCACGGCGCGCTTCTCGATTCCAGGCTTCTCGCCGAGGTTTATATTGAGCTCACCGGCGGCGCGCAGGCGGGATTGAATTTCGCGCGGGGCGACAATGGCGACGATAGGGTGGCCGGCGGCGCGACGAAAACGCGTCAGGCGCGTGCGCGCCCAACGCCATTGGCGCCGCGTATCACTGAAGCGGAAAAGGATGCACACGAAGCTTTTTTAGCTGACCTTGGCGCCGATAGCCTGTGGCGTACGCCGGCAGAGTAATGCGCTCAGGCCTGTCCGGCGGCGCCGTTTTGCGTGCGCTCTTTATTGGCGAGAAATATTCCCATGAAATCGATAGGCTCTAACATCAAGGGAGGGTAATTCCCGTTGCGCGTCGCATCGGCAATGATCTGACGCATAAACGGGAATAATAGCCGTGGGCATTCCACCAGCATCACCATTTCAAGCTGCTCGCGCGGCAGGTTTTTAATTTCGAAAACACCTGAATAAGACGCCTCGACAACAAAAACCACCTCGTCGTCGCGCATGGCCCGCGCGGACGCGGTAAGCTCAACTTCATATTGGTCAGGCGCCATAGGGCGGCCTTCCACATCGACATTGACTTCCATCTTAGGCGTATCGCCGCCCTGAAAACTCGCTGGCGCATTCGGGCTCTCAAACGACATGTCTTTGAGATATTGGGCGAGGACTGAAAACGACGGTGCGTTTTGGCCAGGCTCGCCAGTTGGCGCTTGATTGGGATCTTCGGGCGTTTCAGACATTGCGTCACCGTCTTATTTTATGAAGCGCGCTCTTTACACGCCGCCCCCCTCGTCTGCAAGCGGCGTTATGGCCGATGGATGGTTATTGTCGCATCGCCGCGGTCAATGCGGCGCTTGATTTCCCGCAAGGCCAGCCGCCCAATCAGGCGGCGAACCGGAGGAACCAGCAACGCAAAGCCCACTGCATCGGTTAAAAAGCCGGGCGTCATCAGGAAAGGAGCGGCGACAACCAGCAAGGCTCCGTCCAGCGCGGCAGCGACCGGCGGCTTGCCGGCATTAAGGTCGCGGCGGGCGTTTTCGAGCGCGACCATCCCTTGCACCCGGATTATCCAGCCGCCGATAACCGCGGTCGCCAGACAGGCGCCGACAACTGGCAAAACCCCAAACGCTGAGCCAGCCGCCAAAAGCACGTAAATCTCGGCTATTGGGCCAATAACGAACACTATCAGGAGGATAAAAAACATAAGGCTGTGGTGTTTCCCGTAATTTCCACCCTATATAAGGCGTACTCGCGCATTTTTTAGAATATTCAGTGTAAAATCGACCAGATATGGATCCAGTTCTTCTTTTCTTCGCCGGCCTTACGG
>JAJFFZ010000206.1 GCA_021776395.1 Hyphococcus sp.
GCTTCATCGAACAAATCAGTATGCTGTTCAAATTGCGCGCCAATCAACAGCAACTCGACCTGATTATTGAACTTGACGAAAACCTGCCTGATCGAATCTCCGGCGACGCCGGCAGAATTCGGCAGATTTTAATTAACCTGATCGGCAACGCCCTCAAATTCACCGAAAAGGGCCACATCAAGCTCAAAGTCTGCGGCGCCGTAATGGCAGGCGATGTTGATTTAAGCTTTATCGTTGAAGACACTGGCATCGGCGTTCCTGAAGACAAGCTCGACGATATTTTCAGAAAATTCGAACAGGCCGAAGGCACAACCACAAGGCGTTTCGACGGCGCCGGGCTTGGCCTTGCCATATCACGGCAGCTTGCTCATGCGATGGGCGGCGATATCACCGCGCAATCGGTGTGCGGCGAGGGCTGTACGTTTACCTTCAAAGTGACATTGCCTGTAGCGGCTGCAATACCCAGCGCACCAGTCCGCGCGCGCGAAACATCCATCGTCATTACGCACCGTGAGGACGGATCGCCAAGCGGCACGGAGTTGAAGACCAGCCGCATCCGCGTGCTCATCGCCGAGGACAATGACGTCAACCGGCTGGTCATAAAGTCGATGATTGACGCGGCCAAATACGACATTTGTTTCGCCGTCAACGGCGTTAAAGCGCTCGCCGCCTATAAAGCTGCCGCGTTCGATATTGTGCTGATGGATGTGTCGATGCCGGAAATGGACGGCCACGAGACGGCGTGCGCAATCCGCAACTTTGAACGCGAAACCGAGGCCCGGCGCACGCCGATTGTCTGCGTCACCGCGCATGCGTTTGAAGACCAGCGCGAAAAAACCATAGCTGCGGGCATGGATGATTATCTGTCAAAACCGATCCGCCGGGAGCAACTTACCGCTATTCTCACAAAATGGACCACTGCCAGGAGCAAAGCGCGCGACGTCGCCTAAATTGCAGCCGCCCCGCGCAGGAGTTGAGAATCCTCAGCGCCGTCCTATATTCCCCAGATCCACGCACAGGCGTGTACGCCGCCACACCGCCGCAATTTCCCTAGCGCCTCTGAACCCAACAAGGCAGCTCATACGTGCCGTCCTCCTTCGCCTTTGATGATTTCACCCCTGCCGGCGGCGGCCGGGTGACGGCGGTGTTGGGCCCGACCAATACCGGCAAGACCCATTATGCGCTGGAGCGTATGCTCGCCCATCGCTCCGGCATGATCGGCCTGCCGCTGCGGCTGCTGGCGCGCGAGATCTATGACCGGATTGTCAAAGCGCGCGGGGCCCATGAGGTTGCGCTGGTGACCGGCGAGGAGAAAATCATTCCCTCGCGTCCGCGCTACTGGGTGGCCACCGTCGAGGCGATGCCGCTTGAGCGCGATGTTGAGTTCCTCGCCATCGATGAAATTCAACTCGCCGCCGATCCTGAACGCGGGCGCATATTCACCTCGCGCCTGCTGCATGCGCGCGGCTCATCGGAGACTTTGTTTCTCGGCTCCGACACCATGCGCCCGGTCTTGCAGCGCCTGTTCGCCAATGTTCAATACCTTTCGCGCGAACGCTTCTCGCGCCTTACCTATACCGGCCCGAAGAAAGTCACCCGCCTGCCCCGGCGCACCGCCATCATCGCCTTCAGCGCCGACACCGTCTATTCGATTGCCGAATTGATCCGCAGGCAGAGAGGCGGCGCTGCGGTTGTGCTCGGATCGCTCAGCCCGCGCACCCGCAACGCCCAGGCGGAATTATATCAATCCGGCGAGGTTGACTTCCTGGTCGCCACCGACGCCATCGGCATGGGGCTCAACATGGATATCGACCATGTCGCCTTCGCCGCGACGCGCAAATTCGACGGCCAGCGTCCGCGTCACCTGACACCGGCGGAACTGGCGCAAATCGCCGGTCGCGCCGGGCGCCATATTCGCGACGGCAGTTTCGGAACCACCGCAGACTGCCAGGGAATTGACGACGACATTGTCGAGGCGATTGAAAACCATCAGTTCGATCCGGTCGCCGCGCTGCAATGGCGCTCTGAGCAAATCGACCTCTCATCGCTGCCGGCGCTCCACCGGTCGCTGGAACGGCGCTCGCCGCGCCCGGAGCTGCAACGCTCGCGCCGCGAAGCCGACGAAGCCGCGCTCCACAATCTTATCGCCCGCGAGGAAATCCGCGACATCGCCAAAGGCGGCGCGGCGCTGGCGACATTATGGGAGCTTTGCCAGATCCCTGATTTCAGCAAGGTATCGCTCGACCAGCATGGCCGCCTGCTGGCCGATCTTTATCTGATGTTGATGCATGACGGACGCGTCAACGAGGCCTGGCTGGCGCCGCGGATCAATCGGCTGGACAGAATTGATGGCGATTTTGACATGATCGCATCGCGCATCGCCCATATTCGCACATGGACCTATTTGTCCCACCGCTCGGCATGGATAGAAAATGCGCCTTATTGGCAAGAGCGTGCGCGCGCGATAGAAGACAGACTGTCCGATGTGTTGCATGAAAAGCTGACGCAGCGGTTTGTAGATCGCCGCACCGCGACGTTGATGAAGCGGCTGAAAGACGATGCTCCGCTTCTGGCGGGGGTGAATGACGACGGAGAAGTGATCGTGGAAGGCCAATTTATCGGCCGCCTGTTGGGGTTTGAGTTCATTGTTGATCCTCGCGCCAGCGGCGTTGAGGCGAAATATTTGCGTGCTGCGGGCGAAAAAGCCCTGGCGCCGATGCTCGCCGCGCGCGCAGCGGCCCTTGCCAATGCCAGCGCCGATGAACTGACGCTGGGCGATGACGGCGCCATATGGTGGCGTTCAGCGCAAGTGGCGCAACTGAAAAAAGGCCCGACGCTGTTGCGGCCGAGCATCGTTGTTTCCGGCCTTACCGACATTTCCACCAATATGCGCGGCCGTGTCGAGGACCGGCTGACGGATTTTTTCACCGCCAGGGCTGAAGCGCTGCTGGGACCGCTGGTGATGTTGCAGGCCGGCGCCAATAGCGAAAGCGAGAGCGGATTGCAGGGCCTGGCCAAGGGCGTTGCTTACCGCGTGGTTGAAAATTTCGGGGCGACGTCGCGCACCCAATTTGGCGACGATCTCAAGAAAATCGATCAGACCGAACGCAGCAAGCTGCGCAAGCTTGGCATGCGGTTCGGCGAATATACGCTGTTCATGCCGGCTTTGTTGAAGCCTGCGCCATCGCGGCTGTTGGTGTTGCTGTGGGCGTTGTGGAACGACCGCAAGCTCGCTGATACGGCGCCGCCAAAAGCTGGCCTCGTATCGCTGGAAATGAATGAAAGCCTTCCGCATGCCTATTATTACGCCGCTGGCTATCGCCCATCCGGCAAGCGCGCGGTGCGCATCGACATGCTGGAGCGGCTGGCCGGGCTAATCCGCACCGCGCGCAGCGACGCCAAAATGCGCCAGGGATTTGAAGCAACGCCGCAAATGATGTCGCTGGTCGGCTGCTCGGGCGAAGACTTCGAAGCCATCATGCGCTCGCTCGGCCTGCGCAAGACTATGGTCAAACGCAAACCCGAGACGCCAGCCGAACAAAATAAAGCGTCCGAGACGGACAAGCCGCCTGAAGAGGGCAAACCCACAGCCCAACAAACGCCGGACGCCCAAACGCCAGCATTGGCGCCCACGCCGGACGCGGAGGCGCCGGTTGCTGCGGACCCGCAAGCCGACGCCGCGCCTGCCCCGGTTGAGAGCACGCCAGCACCGCTAGAAAGCCCGACGGTCAGCGAAGAGATTGCAGCCCCGCCGCCAATTGACGCCGCCACAAGCCCGGCGCTTGCTCCCCAAGAAGCTGAAACTCAAGCGGACGCCCCGACCACGCAAGAAGAACCGGCTTCAGAAAAATCCGACCCGGGCGCTCCGGCTCGCGAAGGCGCCGCCACGGAACACGCCGCGCCGGAAGAAGATGAAATCGCGCTATGGAAACCGGCCCCGCGCAAAGTCTTCACCAGGCCGAAACGCGACGCCAAGCCTGCCGACAAGCCCGGCGCCAACCGCGACGGAAAACCCGATGCGCGCCGCAGAGGTAAAAAACCACCGCCCGGAAAATATCAAGACGGCAAGCGCCAAGGCGGCAAACATCAGGGCGGCAAACACCAAGGCGGCCCGCGGCCCAGAGATAACGGTCCGATGTATGAACCGCGCCACCGCAAAGTCGCCGATCCCAACTCGCCTTTCGCCGTGCTGGCCGGGCTGAAGTCGCAGCTTTCAGAGGCGCCGAAAGAGCAAAAGGCGAAAAAGCCAGAGAAGACTGAATGAGCGGACAGGACGAGGCGCTGCAAGCTCAACGTCTCGATCGCTGGCTATGGTATGCACGTATTTTCAAGACCCGCACGCTGGCGGCAAAGTTCGTGCAGGACGGACATGTGCGCGTCACCAGAAACCAGACCACTAGCCGGGCCGAAAAGCCAAGCTTTACTGTCCGCCCGCAAGACACGCTGGTGTTCACGCGCGGCGAGCAATTGCGCATCCTCGAAATTATCGCGCTGGCGGAGCGGCGCGGCCCCGCCAGCGAAGCACAAACGCTCTATACGGACCAATCGCCGCCGCGCCCGCCAAAAGAAGAGCGCAGCCTCTCGCCTTTCTCGCGCGAAAAAGGCGCCGGGCGGCCGACAAAGAAAGACCGCCGCGAACTCCAGGCCTTAAAAACCAGCGATTTATCCGGGTAACCTCACATGTTCAAAAAACTGTTTTCCAAATCCAAAACCCAGGCTAGCCTGAATCAGACCGCGCCATCCGCAAAGGTGGACGCAGAACCGATGCAGCTTGCCGTCGCCGCCTTGCTGGTGGAGGCGGCGCGCGCTGACGAGCACTATGACGAAGGCGAAAAGGCGATCATCGACCAATCGCTGATGGCTAAATTCGCCCTGTCACAACAGGCGGCGCAGACTTTGCGGACGGCGGGCGAGGAAGCCCAAGCCAGCGCCCTCGATATCCAGCGCTTCACGCGGATCGCCAAGGAGATGTCGGGCGAGGAGAAAACCGCCTTTATCGAGCAGCTCTGGGAAATCGTCCTTTCGGACGGTGAGCGTGATTCCTACGAGGACACGCTGATGCGGCGGATTTGCGGGCTGATCTATCTTGAAGACCGCGACAGCGGCCAGGCGCGAATACGGGTCGCGGCCCGTCTTGCCAGTCAATCTGGCGAATAAGTGAGGAATTCTCGTCCAGTCCCTGCTTGCGTCCCGGCGGTGAGTGGGTAAACACTAGCCAAAAGCCGACGACGCTCAGGAGCGCAGACAATGACCTATGTGGTGACCGATGCATGCATCAAATGTAAATATACCGACTGCGTGGAGGTTTGCCCCGTAGATTGCTTCTATGAGGGCGAGAACATGCTGGTGATCCACCCCGATGAATGCATCGATTGCGGCGTCTGCGAGCCTGAATGCCCGGCCGAAGCGATTATCCCCGACACCGAGGGCGAGGCCGACAAATGGCTCGACCTCAACACAAAATACTCGCTCGCCTGGCCGAATATCACCCAAAAGCTCGACCCGATGCCGGACGCCGACAAATTTGCCGAGGAAAAAGGCAAGCTCGAAAAATACTTCAGCGAAAAGCCTGGCGAAGGCTCATAATCGGGCGATCGGCGCAACCGCGACGCGGCCATTCCGTAAGGCTCCGGCGGCGCGAATAGGCGTAGCGAATCTTGAAATTTTATGCTATGATTCTGGGTGAAATCTGGATTTTTACGCGGCTCAACCCCCGGCTCTAACACATTAACAAAACTACCCAACCCACTGAATTTGGGATGGATTTTCTGGTAGAGCGAACCTTGCACGGCGTGAACCCGAGAATGAAGCCACAAAGCGCATTTGACGAGCAGGCGCGCTGCAACCCGTAATTTAATTTATCGGCCGGAGTGCACATGCCCGGCTCCTGAGAAAGAAGAAGCACCCATGGCGACCAAGAAAAAAGCCCCGGCGAAAAAGGCGATAAAGAAGAAAGCCCCCGCGAAAAAAGCAGTCGCCAAGAAGGCCGCGCCAAAAAAAGCCGCGGCGAAGAAAAAGCCGGTAAAAGCGACGGCCGCGAAAAAGAAGGCGCCGGTTAAAAAAGCCGCCGCCAAGAAGACGCCCGCGAAAAAAACCGCGACCAAGAAAACGGCTGCGAAGAAAACCGCAACCAAAAAAGCCGCACCCGCCAAGAAGGCGGCGGTGAAAAAGGCGCCAGTTAAAAAAGCAGCCCCATCAAAAAAAGCCGCCGCGAAAAAGCCTGCGGCCAAGAAAGCTGCGCCTAAGAAGAAGACGGCCAAGAAAGCCGCCGCGAAGGCCGCGCCCCCGCCCAAACCAAAGCCGCGCAAAAAAGCCAATGTCGGCCAGGCGCCGCGCCGCAAAACCGTCGCCGCCTCCATCCCGGTGCCGACCCAAATCATCCCCAAAGAAGCGCCGCAAGCCGACGCCAAAGCGTCTGAGGACGCCCAAGCGTCCACCAGCGCCAAACAGAACTTCAAGGTCCACCAACAAATCGTTTATCCCGCGCACGGCGTCGGCAAGATTGTCGCGCTTGAGCGCCAGGAAGTCGCCGGCATTAAAATCGAATTGTTTGTCATCAACTTTGAGCAGGAAAAGATGAGGCTCCGCGTGCCGACCGGCAAAGCCAAAACCGCCGGCATGCGCCCTCTTTCAAGCGACAAAGTCATCAAAAATGCGATTGAAACCTTAAAAGGCCGCGCCCGCATCAAACGCACCATGTGGAGCCGCCGGGCGCAGGAATACGACGCGAAAATCAACTCCGGCGACATCAAGCTGGTCGCCGAAGTGGTGCGCGATTTGTTCCGCGCCGCCGACCAGCCCGAACAGAGCTATTCTGAACGCCAGCTGTTTGAACAAGCGCTCGACCGGATGGCGCGCGAGGTGGCGGCGGTTCAAAAAGTCGACCTCGCCAATGCACTGGAAACGCTCGACGGCGTGCTACAGAAAAAAGCCGCAGCCGCAGCGGCGGCGACCGCAGCAACGGCGGCGGCAGCAGCGGCGGCCACTGCGGCGGCGGAGTAGCGCCTGGGTTTTATTTGCGCGCCAGGACTTCAATCTGGCGCCTATGGGTAAGCGCGATGGACGGCCCATTGATGGCCTCAACAAATCCGCGAATGCGCAACCGCGCGTCGGTGAGCGTGGTCAGGTCAAATCCTTGCCCCACCCATTTACGGTAGAGGCGCGAGCCGGCGCTGGCGGTGAAGTCTGTTTTATAGTCCGTACCGAAATTGATATAAACCCGGCTTTTCACTCTAGCTATACGGCGAACCTCGCCCTCAATCAGGTGAAAGCCGCCAATGGCGCTGTCCGCCTTGTTCGCATCAAAAACCTGATAGGCCGGCAGCGCCCACAGGCCTTTGCGGGCGGCGCGCGCCTCCTCTTCCGCCGTTAGCAACTGGTCAATAAACTCCAGATTGTCAGATTGCGGCGCAACGCGCGCAGCGCCCATCGTGATGAGGTGATGTTGCAACGTCTGCGCCTCGCCAACCCGCGTCGCCATAACAACACGCGCACCCCAGCGCGTTACCGGACCTGCATCTTTGATGTTTAGCGATGTATTGGCCAGCAGGCGTTCAAGACCGCGCTTTGCTGCATCAAAATAAGGCTCGGCGTCCCCGGCCAACACATAGGCCGACGGCGCCAGAATATCCGCCAGATGATATTCCTGCCCGCCGGCCGTAAAGCGGTCGCCGCTGATGGCGACGGCGTCTTTGAGCGGCGCTGCATAGGCTGACTGTATGTTTATTGGCGGCGCGACAGTCGCGGCGGCGCCAATGATGAACGCCCGCCGCCTCATCGCGAGGCGATGACGCGCACTTTCGATTTCGCCATGCGCCCTTTCCGGTCGACCACGGTCACATCATAAAAACCCGGACCGGCCGGGCGCCACACAGCGCGTCCGCTGGTTTCCTCGCGCGCCAGCCGTTCGCCGTTGACATACCAGCGATAACCGGCGGCGCCGCCGCGCGCGGCAAGCGCAAACCCGCGTTTCGCGCTGCTTTGAAACACCTCAACGCCGGTTCGCGGAAAGGTAATCTCCGGCGGCGCATCGCGTCGCGGACGCTCAAACCGCGCCATCACCGTCGGCGCCTCGTCAATCTCTTCGATTGTATCCGGCAGGCGCGCGCCATTGCGTTCAAGCATGTCGAAGGCTTCAAACAACAGCGGCGCCGCCGCCTTGCGACCAGTGGCGCGCGAACGCGGCGACCCGTCTGCATGGCCAACCCAGGCAACCACCGTGTAGCCGCCGCCATGGCCCGCCGCCCAGGCGTCGCGATAACCATAAGACGTGCCGGTCTTAAACGCGACGCGGGGCGCAGATTGCGACAGCTTCGCCGGCGCGCGACCGGCAAGCGAGGGCGCATCGGCGAGGATGGCGCTGATGCGTTTGGCGGTCGGCTCGGAAAACAGCGTGTATGGCGCGGCGGGCGGTGTCTCTTCGGCCATTACCCAAACGAGCGGGCGCACCTTGCCGCCATCGGCGAGTGCTGCATAAAGCGTTGCGATTTCCTGCGCGGTAACGCCAGCGCCGCCAAGCGCGAGCGCCAGGCCGGGTGTGTCGTCAGCACGGTGCGGCGTGCGCAGCGGAACGCCCGCAGCTCTTAAAATCGCGGCAAAGCGCGCCGCGCCGATGCGGTCCAGCATCGTTACGGCGGGGACATTCAGCGAGTGCTGCAAAGCCTCGCGCACCCGTACTTCGCCGCGAAAGGTGCGGTCAAAATTTTCCGGCGCATAATCGCCGAAATTGCGCGGCATGTCTTCAATCACCGATGCGGGCCCGACGACGCCGTCTTCAAACGCCAGCGCATAGATGAACGGCTTCAAGGTTGAGCCGGGCGAGCGGACCGCCGCGGTTAAATCAATCCATCCGCCTTTGGCGGCAAGCCCCGACGAGCCGACCGCTGCGCGCACGGCGCGGGTCTCATTGTCGATGATGAGCAGCGACGCGGTCGCGCCGTCGTCAAAGCGTTTGACATAGGCCGCAACCATCGCCTCGGCGCGCGACTGCATCAGGCGGTCGAGCGTCGAGTGGACGACACCGGGCGATGATGACTGCGCCAAACGATTGGCCGTATGATAGGCAAGGCGCGGAAAAGTTTTACGCGCCGTCGGCAGGGTTGCACCGCGCGCTTCGCCTGCGCGCACCGGTGTGATGGCGTGCGCCCGCGCCAGCTTTTCAAGCACCATCGCGCGCACGAGCTTAGCATTGGCGGGTTTGAGGTCCGGCCGGCGCGCTTCGGGCGCCTGGGGCAAGGCAATAAGCAATGCCTGTTCCGCATCGGTCAGTCGCACCGGTTCTTTATCAAAATAAATCAAACTCGCCGCGCGCACGCCTTCAATATTGCCGCCATAAGGCGCCAGCGTGAGGTATAATTCGAGAATTTCTTGCTTCGACAGCCGCCGCTCTAACTGCAGAGCGCGGACCATTTCGATGAGTTTTGATTGCAGGTTGCGCGGACGCGGCTCCATCAAACGGGCGGTCTGCATGGTGATGGTGGAGGCGCCGGAAACGATGCGGCCGGATTTTGCCGATGATATCCCGGCGCGAAAGACCGCAAACGGATCAACGCCCCAATGGCGCCAATAACGCTTGTCTTCAACCGCAATCAGGCGCTCGACAAAGCCCGGATCGATGGCGTCCAGATCCGCAGCAAACCGCCAGCGTCCCGCTTCGGTTGCAAAGGCGTGCAGCCATTGACCCTCGCGGTCAACCACCAGCGGCGAGACCGCTTGCGCCCGCTCCAGCGGCGGCGGAAAGGCAAGGTCCGCGGCGGCGACCAAGGCAACCGCCGCCAGTGCGCCAAACACCGGCAGCCGTCTCATGATGGCGCCGGCGATCATTCCGCTTTTGCGATAACGACGCGCTGCACGCCGGTGCGCGCAAAAACGCCTGGCCGGTACATGTCCTCAATCACCGCGCCCGGCGCAACGAACGCGCCCGGCGTCACCGCGCGGACAATATAAGCGAGTTTAAAGCTGTTCGTACCGCGCACATCGACCGCCGCCACAAACCGGTCATCGCGCGCTTCAGCAACCCGCGGATAAGAGAGCGCACCGAGCCATTTATACGGCCCGTTGCGGCCCTGCCCGCCGCCATCTTCGGGCCGCAGGATGGTCTCGATCTCAAAGCCCGCCGGCAACAGATCAGCAATAATCGCCGGGTGGATTTTTTTATCCTGCGCGGCGCCGGAAATAACCACGACAAACCGGTCGTTCTGACGCGCGGCGCCAAGATTGGCGGGCCGGCCGGCGCGCGTGGTGATGCGCTTGGACAACCGGAAGCCGTTATTGATCGCCGCCGGCGCTTTCATGGGCGAGCCGGAAACCGTCAGTGAACGGTAGATGACGCCGTCGCCATCATTGCGATAAGCAACGCCCGTTGCAATCTCCGCCGCCGGCGGCGAGAAAGACGGCGCCGTTGAAAGGCCTTCAAGGGTTTCACCATCAACAGACAACGCCACCGGACCGGCAGCGCGCAGCAATGCTTGCGATGCTATCAACACATAGGCTTTTTCCTGCGTATGCATGGATTTCGGCTCTTTCATGACGCCGAGAAACGCATCCGTCAGCGCCTCGATTTTGTCAGCTTGCCCGGCCTCGACCGCGAGCGCCAGAACGCCCGCCGCATCGCGCAGTTTGGTTTGGTAGTAATCACCGGTGTTGTTCCAGCCGAGCGCCTCGCCCGCCTTTTTGAACGCGTTGTTGGCGCGGGCGCGGTCGCCCATCATCGCCAGCGCGGCGCCGATATGGGCCCGCGCCAACGGGCTTGGCGTCGTCTCCAGAAGCGCGTCATGGAAATACCGCAGATCCGACAAATCCGCCCGGCCCGCGCGCGCCAGCACATAAAGCGCATAGGCCGCAGAGCGCCGCCGCAGATATTCGCGGCTGTCGTTGGAACCGGCGCCGTCATAGACATTGGTCTGATAACTCGCCGGATACCAGCTATCGACGCGGGCGATGCCGCCCAACGATTCATAGGCGCGGTCGAGCGCTTCCTGCGACACGCCATAGCCTTCGTTGCGGGCGCGGTAGAGAAAGTCGGTCACATAAGGGCCGAGCCACGGATTGGCGTAACGGTCGCCGACCCGCCACAGACCAAAGGCGCCTTCCGGGCCCTGACGATTGAGCAGCTTGTTAATCGCCTTTTGCACCCGCGGGCGCACCTGCCGCTCCGGCCCGCGCCCGGCTTCGCCGCCAAGCACGTCAATGAACAACAGTGGAAACGCCGAGCTGGTTAATTGCTCCGTACACCCATAAGGGTAGCGATAAAGCGCATCAAGCAACGGGCCCGGCTCAATCCCGCGCAGCCGCGAGAACGAGACTGAGGCCGCGCCCGAACCGGGAACGAATGGCGCCAATACGCTGTCGCTCAAGGCGAAGGTCTCGCCCGAACCCAGCGCTTCGGTCAGCACTTGCGTCACCGGGAAATAGGGTGTGCGCGACTGTATCGGATAGGACCGCTCGACTTTAAAGCCGCCGGGCCCCTCAACGCTCAACGTCACCGCGCCAATGCCGACCGCGCCGGTCTTAATCGGGAAGGTTGCGGTCTGGCTTTGCCCCTTGGCGAGCGTGAAGCTGCGCGTTTCATCAAGCCCCACCGGGCCTTCACCGGAAAGCGTCACTTTATAATCGCCCGCCTCGCCGTCGACATTGTCAATCAGCAGCGTCGCGGTCGCAGTATCGCCGGGCGCGAGGAAACGCGGCAGCGTTAACTCCGCCGGAACCGGATCGCGCACTGTCATCGGCTCGGCGCCAGCGCCAAGCTTGTCGCGCGACCAGGCGACCGCCATTAAGCGCAACTCACCATTGAAATCAGGCACTTCAATCGGCGCAATCACCTTGCCGCCCTCGCCAACCGTCAGCAGGCCGGAAAACAGCGCCACCGATTTTGTCGGCACCACAGTCAGCCCCTCGCCGCCAAGCTGATCGCCGCCAAACCGTGCGGCAGCGCCAAGATTGGCGTGCAGGATGCGCCCGTAATCGTCGCGGATTGCAACGCCGAGGCGTTTTTTGCCGTAATAATAATCGACCGGATCGGGCGATTTAAACTTTGTCAGCCGCAAAATCCCTTCGTCGACCGCCGATACCGTCATCATCACTTCAGAATTTGGCGCCGCACCCTCAACCGTAATCGGCAGGTTTAACTTTGCACGCGGACGGAACACATCCGGCTCGTCTATCGACAGGTTAAGCTTGCGCGCCGACATATCGAACGCCACATACGTCACCGCCATGGCGCGACGCGGCACCGGCTGGTCGCCGGCATCACGCGGCGTCACCACGCTCGCCAGCACGTAAAATCCGGCGCCCCAGGACGGGTCGGTGTCAATAATCAGCTCACGGCCTTTTTTTGCAACCTTCATGCGCTGCACCAAATGCACGCGGTCCGTAGCGATGGCGATAATCGCCTCGCCTTCATAGGGTGCATTGAGATATAGCCGCGCCCGCGCGCCCGGCGCGAGTTTGTCGGTCTGCAGCGTGACAGCGGCCTGGTCCGGCGTATCGGCGCCAGCGGCATAAGACCGCCAGCCGACATAAAACCGGATATCGCTCGTCGCCTTGCCGCCGGCGCGGGTCGCCGTCAGACGATAAGTGCCCGGGTCAAGCTTTTGCGACACCAAGCTCGCCAGCGCATCACGCCCGGTATTGCCGCGCCCTTCCGCCACCAGGACATCGCGGTAGGACCGCCGCCAGCGCCAGCGTCCGTTGGAGCGATACCAGTCAAACCAATAGTCTTCTTCAACCAGCCGCCATTCCAGTTCGCCGTCAGTAACCTGGCCCTGCCAATCAAGAATAACCCCCTCGACCTTAACATCATCGCCAAGCGCAAAGCTGCGCTTGTCGTCGGCGAGCTTCAAGCCGACATAATAATCGTCAGGGCGCACCGGAATACGCGTGCTTTCACGCACCACCCGGCCGCCAGGCTCAACCACGCCAACAATCAGATCCGCACGCATCGGCGCGCCATATCCCTTCGGCGCATCACTAACATTCAGCGCCACGCTCGCCTTGCCGTCGCCATCGGTAGTTGTGTTGGCGAGCTTTAAAAAGCGCTCGTCAAAATTGCCCTCGACGGGACCAAAACGGAACGCTGAAAAGTCCGGGAACGGATTAGGATCGAGCCGCAAACGCGCTTCGGCCTCAACCGCCAACCCGCCCGCTGGCGCGCCGTAAAGATAGCGGCTGGCGATGGTGATGTTGCGGGTCTCTCCGGGGCGGATCGGGGTTTTCTCATCCGTTTCGATTTTCACTTCGAGACGTTGCGGCACGAAGTCTTCCACCGAGAAAGATTGTGCGCCGACAATCGCATCCTCGCCGTCGGCCTTCACCTCAATGCGCCAGACGCCGCGCGGCGCCGATGCTGGAATGTCATAATCAAACGTGAACCCGCCAATATTCAACGCCTCAATCCGGCGCGTATCGGCCGCGGTATAGTTTGGCCGGCGTATCGTCACCTCAAGCGGGTGGTCTTCAACCGCATAGCCGGCCGCATTGCGGATTAAGCCGGATACATGCGCAGTCTCGCCGGGCCGGTATATGCCGCGGTCAAGATAGACAAAGCCGTCAATCCGCGCCGGCGCAGCGCGTCCGCCGACATCGCGGTCGGACAGATCGAGCGGCGAGCGGTCAAGATCGAGCGCTGCGAAATCATCCTGCGGTCCATAGGCCATAATCATCCGTGGACTGAGCGGAGGCGCACCATTCACCGCCGCGGCGTCAAACCGCGCGCGCCCGTCGGCATTGGTCACCACCTCAGCCAGAATATCGTTATTGGTCGCAATCAACGACAGACGGACGCCCGCCATGGGGCGCGCATTGGAAATCGAGCGGACAAAAACATCAACGCCGTCAGCGCCCGAATACGTCGTCAGCGCCATGTCGGTGAACATAATCCAGCGCCAGGCCTGCGCCATGCGGCGCTTGTCGGCGCCCGGCGACACGTCTTTGAGACGGACAAAATAGGCGCCGGGCGTTAACTCGCCGAGCGCCGCGCCAAGCGCAAACACGCTGGTCGCTGTCTCGTTCCTGTCGCCCGGCGTTTCTATTTCGCCTTTGAAAACCTCAACGCCCACATCGGCGCCGTCCTGGCGATCCCAGACATAAGCGTAGCTGTCCTCACCCGAGGCCTCGCCGGAGACGATCTCCTTGCGCGCAAGCGAGCGATCGGAGACCCGGTAGACGGCAATTTCAATCTTCTCGACATTGACCGTTTCAATGCCGACGCCGTCCGCTTCCAGCCGCGGCAAGATCACGCCGTCGCCGGCAAAGCCCACATAGGACGGCTTGTCGCCAAACGCCACGACGACCTCCTGGGCGCGTTCAAGCTTGTCGCCTTTCCGGCTCGGCAGGCCGGCGCGCAGCCGCACGCGATAGTCTTTGTCAAACGCAAGACCGCTGAGGCACAAAGACGAGCCGTCGACTTCAATCGCCGCGCCAGTGTCCGGCGTCAGGCGGACGAAATCGCCGTAATTGACCTTGCCGCGATCATCGAGATCGCGGGTGAACTGAAAACACGCCTTGGGCAAATCCGCGCCGGTATCGAGCACCAGCCGGCGATAGGCAAAGCCCTTGGCGGTCTCACCCTCGGGACGGTCCGCATTGTCGGCGCGGCGGCGCTGAAACGGCAGTCGGAACTTCTCGTTGCCGACGTCTTTGCGCAGCTCGCCGGCGACAATCTGCTGGCTGTTTGGCTGATGGGTCGAGCCGGAATTGGGCGCGATCGCCCGGCCGAGCAGCAACCCCGCCGCAAACGCCGCCAAAACCCCCGCCGCGATTAATGCTGCACCCTTGCGCGCCATAGCTGTCATCCTTGTTTCCGCGCCCCGCAGCGCCCCATCTTCTGCGCCAATTATGGCGGTTAATCAGCAGAAGGAAAACGATTCTGCGTCTATTTTGCGAATTTTAACCGATTGTCCAGATGAGCGGTTTTGATGCGGCGCAAAATTAGCTAGTTTGCGCGGCGCGACCCCGTAGCTCAGTAGGATAGAGCACCAGATTCCTAATCTGGGGGCCGCAGGTTCGAATCCTGCCGGGGTCGCCATTGCTGTGCAAAAGATGGCGCCAACTCGCCGCGTGCGGCAAAAGCGGTAACTGTCAGATCACGTCTGAAATACTACAACCTAAAGCGCTACAGGTCTAAACGTGCAACCTATAG
>JAJFFZ010000207.1 GCA_021776395.1 Hyphococcus sp.
CGGCGCGCGCCCAGGGCGAGGCGACGGCTGCGTTGCTGATGCTGCATGCGATGCACCACAAAATATTGATCAGACGGAAAATCTCGAACGCCCCAGTTCGGTTGAAAAATGGCGTTGAGAGTACTCAATTACTGGTTTCAATCTACAAACCAGAGGTGGTAAATAATTAACAAAACAATCTAAGGTTGAATCTCTTATCTACTCCCTCTTGACTTTAAAGCTACGCCGCCAGCTTTCTGATGACGTAATGTAGAATGCCACCATGGCGGAAATAGTCTAACTCGTCTGCGGTGTCGATGCGCACCAATAGGTTGATGTCTTTGACATCGCCATTAGCAAATTTTACCGACGCTTTGACCGTGTCGCGCGGGCTGATGTCGTCGATACCGTGGATGGTGACTTCCTCGTCGCCGGTCATGCCAAGCGCCTGCCAGCCATCCTCGCCGGTAAACTGCACGGGCAAAACGCCCATGCCGATGAGGTTGGAGCGGTGAATGCGCTCAAAGCTTTTGGCGATGACGGCGCGCACGCCAAGCAGCAGCGTTCCTTTCGCGGCCCAGTCGCGCGACGAGCCGGTTCCATATTGCGCGCCTGCGACAACCACCAGCGGCGTGCTTGCTTGTTTATATTTCATCGCCGCATCATAGATCGGCATGGTCTCGCCGGTCGGCGCAAATTTCGTGACGCCGCCTTCCGTGCCTGGAAGCATCAGGTTCTTGATGCGGATATTGGCGAAGGTGCCCCGCATCATCACATCATGATTGCCGCGCCGCGAGCCAAACGAGTTAAACCCTTCCACCGGCACCTGATGCGATTTCAGATAGTCCCCGGCCGGCCCGTCTTCTTTGATGGCGCCGGCGGGCGAGATGTGATCGGTGGTGATAGACTCGCCAAACATCGCCAGCACCCGCGCGCCTTCAATTGGTTTTACCGCTTCGGGCTCGCGTTTCATGCCGTCAAAGAAGGGCGGCTTGGCGATGTAAGTCGATGGCGGCCACTGATAGGTTTCCTCACCGCTGACGGCGATCGCCTGCCACTTGTCGTCGCCTTTGAAAACATCGGCGTAACGGGTTGCGAACATTGTCGCGGTGACATGCGCGCGCACCACATCGGCGATTTCATGGTTCGACGGCCAGATGTCTTTCAGAAAGACATCATTGCCGTCTTTGTCCTGGCCAAGCGCGTCGGCAGTCAAATTGATATTCATCGAGCCGGCCAGCGCATAGGCCACCACCAGCGGCGGCGAGGCGAGATAGTTGGCGCGAATATCAGCAGAAATCCGGCCTTCGAAATTTCTGTTGCCGGAAAGAACTGACGCCACCGCAAGGTCATTTTCATTGACGGCGTTAGAAATCGGTTCCGGCAACGGGCCGGAATTGCCGATGCATGTGGTGCAGCCATAACCGACCAGATTAAATCCGAGCGCGTCGAGATCATCGCTCAATCCGGCGGCGCCCAGATAATCGGTCACCACCTGACTGCCCGGCGCCAGCGATGTCTTGACCCATGGTTTGACGGTCAAGCCTTTCGCCACTGCATTGCGCGCCACCAGCCCCGCGGCGATCATCACCGACGGGTTCGAGGTGTTGGTGCAGGAAGTGATCGCGGCGATGGCGATGTCGCCATGGCCGAGGTCAAAATCTTCGCCCTTGACGGCGACGCGCTTGCCGGCCTCTGCGGCCTTGCCATATTCCTTGTCGAGCGCGGCGGCGAAGCCTTGCGGCGCTTCGGAAAGCAGAACCCGGTCCTGCGGGCGTTTGGGCCCGGCCAGCGAAGGCGCAACGCTCGAAAGATCAAGCTCAAGCGTGTCGGTAAAGACCGGGTCCGGTGTTTGCGCATCGCGCCACATGCCTTGCTCTTTTGCGTAAGCCTCAACCAGCGCGATACGCGCCTCATCGCGGCCGGTGGCGCGCATATAGCGCAAGGTTTCTTCATCGATCGGGAAAAACCCGCAGGTTGCGCCATATTCCGGCGCCATATTGGCAATCGTCGCCTGGTCTTCCAGCGAGAGGTGGTCAAGCCCGGCGCCGAAAAACTCAACGAACTTGCCGACCACGCCTTTCTGGCGCAGCATTTCAACAATCATCAGTACAAGGTCGGTTGCCGTCGCGCCCTCGGGCAGTTTGTTGGTGAGCCGGAAGCCAACCACTTCCGGGAGCAGCATGGAAATTGGCTGACCGAGCATCGCCGCTTCCGCTTCAATGCCGCCGACACCCCAACCGAGGACGGCCAGCCCATTGACCATGGTGGTGTGGCTGTCGGTGCCGACCAGCGTATCGGGATAGGCGTAAGTCTCGCCTTTGTGGTCCGCCGTCCAGACGGTTTGCGCCAGATATTCAAGATTGACCTGATGGCAGATGCCAGTGCCGGGCGGCACAACGCGAAAATTATCGAAGGCGCGCTCGCCCCATTTCAGAAATTTATAGCGCTCGCCATTGCGTTCATATTCACGCACGACATTTTTCCCGAACGCATCCGCGCGGCCGAAATAATCAACCATCACTGAATGGTCGATCACCAGATCAACCGGCGCTTGCGGGTTGATTTTTTCCGGGTCCTCGCCCAGCGCCTTCATCGCATCGCGCATCGCGGCGAGATCGACAACCGCCGGCACGCCGGTGAAATCCTGCATCAACACGCGGGCCGGCCGATAGGCGATCTCGCGGGCGGATTTGCCGGCCTTGGTCCATTCGGCGAAGGCTTTAATGTCATCGACCGTCACCGAGCGATCGTCTTCAAACCGCAATAGGTTTTCGAGCAGAACTTTGAGCGAAAACGGCAGGCGCGAAATATCGCCGATTTGGGCGCCAGCCTCAGACAGGCTGTAATAGGCGTAGTCTTTGCCAGCGGCGGTGAGGGTTTTTTTGGTTTTCAGCGAATCGCGTCCGGGTATCATTTGGCGCCTCCGGTTGGGAAAATATCAGGAATTTCAGCGCCGTTTATGGCGCCTGCGGCGGGCGCGCGCAATTCACGCTTTTGCCCAAATTTTGACAACAGACTCGACAAAAGTCGCGACATATTCAGAAATATGATATGGGGCGCAAAGACCCACATTTGTCTGTCCGCCCGTTTGTATTCGCCCAAAGGAGACCCGCAGCCATGGCTCGTCCGTTCATTTTCGCCGCTCTCGCCGTCATCACCGGTTTTGCCTCGTTCAGCGCGCTGGCCGCTGAGCCCAAGGCGGTGGCGACCTATAAGGACTGGAGCGTCTTTGTGCGCGACGCCGGCGGCGACAAAATCTGCTTTGCCGCAACCGAGGCCAAGGATAAATCGCCCAAATCGGTCAATCACGGCGATGTCTTCTTTCTGGTGTCGAGCTGGAAGTCTGGCGCCGCCACCGCGCAGCCGAGCCTGATGACCGGCTATGCGCTCAACACCAAGCCGGAGCCGACATTGCGGGTCGGGTCCGACAAGTGGAAAATGTACACCTCCGAGAACGAGGCGTTCATTGAATCCTCTGACGAGGAAAACCGGCTGGTGCGGGCGATGCGCCGCGGCGCGGATATGCGCGTCAGCGCCGTTTCCCAGCGCGGCACCGCGACCAACTACGTGATGTCGCTGCGCGGCGTTTCCGCCGCGCTCGACCGCGTCGCGCGCGAATGTCGCTAAGGCGGATTGGCTAAAGCGCCGGGCGAAAAAGTGGAAACCGGTTTTTCGCAAAATCTGGCGCGCAACAAAGAA
>JAJFFZ010000208.1 GCA_021776395.1 Hyphococcus sp.
ATATTTATCTTGCAAGCGAGGGCGCGGCGCCATTGGCGCGCGCTGCAGACCGGTCTTTTGTGATGCTTTCTCCTTTAACCCGCAACCGAATTGGCGTGTTGCGCGAGGCCGGGTTTGAAGGATATTTTATCAAACCGATACGCCAGGCCTCACTTTATGACCAGCTCGCGGGCGAGCGCGCGAAAACCACGCCGGAGGCGCCGACGCCGCGCACTGACGCACCGCAGCAGCCCCAGGCAACCTTCAATATTCTGCTCGCAGAAGACAATCAAATAAACGCGGTGTTAGCGACGGCCATCATCAAGCGCGCCGGCCACAAGGTCGATGTCGCCGTCAATGGCGGCGATGCGGTGGATGCTTTGGAGCGCGGCGCTTATGATGTTGTCCTGATGGATATGCACATGCCCGAGATTGACGGGCTGATGGCGGCGCGGCGCATCCGCAAGCTTGAAAGCCGCAACGCAAGCGTGCCGATTATCGCGCTCACCGCCAACGCAATGGCGTCCGACCGCCAAAAATGCGTCGCAGCAGGCATGGACGACTTCATCTCCAAGCCATTTGAGCCGGACCAGTTGATTGCCGTAATCGAAAAATGGGGCGGCGCGAAAAGCGATTTCTCCGTCGCATCGTAAACCGCCTTTATTCTGTCGGAAAACTCCCCTAGCCTTTGTCTATGCCAAATGAAAAAACTGCACGGGACGCTCGCAAATCTTTAGCCCAGTCCCTGATCGGTTATGCGCGGCCGCGCAGCCTGATCATGTTGCTGCTCGGCTTTTCCGCCGGGCTGCCGTTTTATATGATTTACCAGAACCTTTCTTTGTGGTTGGCGGAAGCCGGCGTCAGCAAAGGCGAGATCGGCCTGTTCGCGTGGACTGGATTTGCGTTCACCTTCAAATTTTTATGGGCGCCGGCGGTGGACCGGTTGCCGATCCCGTTTCTTGAAAAATTTATCGGGCGTCGGCGCGCCTGGATGGCGGTGGCGCAAATTGGCGTTGCACTGACATTGCTGGCGATGTCGAGCGTCAATCCGGCCGAAAACCTTCTTCCCGTTGCGCTTATTGCAATTGCGATGGCGTTTGCGGCGGCAACGCAAGACATCGCCATCGACGCCTGGCGCATCGAAGCGGCCAGCGACGAGGAACAGGGCGTAATGGCGGCGATGTATCAATATGGCTACCGGGTGGCGATTATGGTCGCCGGCGCCGGCGCGTTGTTTGTCGCCGACAAAGTCAACTGGGCGGCGGCCTATCAGTTCATGGCGCTATTGATGGGAATTGGGTTGCTCACCGCGATATTCGCGCCAAAAGTTGAGGTGCGCGAATATGTTCCGCCGCCGCGGGCGGGATTTTCCAAAATGGTGTCGCAATCCGTCATCGGGCCGTTTCGTGACTTCTATTCGCGTTACGGCGCTCATGCGTTGGTCATCCTCCTGTTTATTGCGCTGTTCCGGGTTCCGGATTTTCTCATGGGCTATATGACCGGCCCACTTTACATTGAGCTTGGTTATGACAAGGCCACCATCGGCGCAGTTCGCTCCGTCGCCGGATTAATTGCTACCTTGTTCGGGGTTTTCCTCGGCGGCGTTCTGGTTTTGCGCGTCAACATAAAACACGCGCTGTTGTTTGGGGTTATTTCCCAGTCCGTAACCAACCTTATCTATAGCTGGCTGGCGATATCATCAGCGACAACGACGGGCCTGGCTGCTGCGGTCATTATTGACAATATCGCTTATGGCGCGGCCGGCACCATTCTCATCGCCTATATGTCGAGCCTGACAAACACCGCGTTTACGGCCACGCAATATGCGCTTTTCAGCTCATTTTACGCCTTGCCCGGAAAATTTGTCGGTGGGTTTTCCGGCTTTATGGTCGAGGCGGTGGGCTTTGCCTGGTTCTTTGTCATCACCGCACTGGTCGGCATTCCCGCAGCCCTGTTGGTTTTTCTGCTTGGACGTCCGGAAAAGAACACCAGCGAGAATGCGCCCACGGGCGAACCGCCGCCCTAACCGGCCGCCAAGCAGGCTTCAAGGTTTGGTTTTTCCTCGTCCGATGTCAGCGCGGCGGCGTCGACATGGGCGGCGCGCACCACGCCCGCATCATCCGGGTAGAGAATAACAATCAGCGTGCAAGTCGATAAACTATAGCGGCGAAACTCTCCATCGCCCTCGCGACGGGTCAGCGCCGGCGCGCCAAGCCGGTTGTCGAGCATTGCCGGGGCGGCGCCTAAAATCTCATCCAGTTGAAACACCGGCATCGACACTGCCGCAGGCTTTGCGGCCGACAACAGCGTGTCCGGATTTGTAGATGAGCAGGCGGTGAGCAAAACCAGCGCGGCCAACATCGCTGAAATCGGCGATAATCGCGTCTTGTGACACAGCGCTATCGTCTCTGACATTTTCATTTTGATTTCTATCCATTGGTTGGCCGCGCTGGCGACGGTAGCCATCCCCGGCGGCGCCATCAACACCATGTTTGGGTTAACAATCAGACAGCGGCGCGGTAAGCTTGCGTGGGCGGGGGGCGCTTTCTATAAGCGCTGCTTTATCAGCTTCGGGCTTGGCGACGCCTTTGCGAGGGAATTTCATGACCGCACCACAACTCGACGTCATCGGCGTCGGCAACGCTATTGTTGATGTTCTGGCGAAAGCCGACGACGCTTTTTTGGCGAGCCATGACATCCCCAGAGGCGGGATGATCCTGATCGATGAGGACCGGGCGCGCGATATCTATGCCGGCATGGCCGCAGCGGTTGAAATTTCCGGCGGCTCCGCGGCCAACTCCATTGCCTGCATCGCCTCGCTTGGCGGCAAGGGCGGGTTTATCGGCAAGGTCGCCGGCGACGAACTCGGCGAAATTTTCCGTCATGATCTTCGCGCCCTCGGTGTGGAGTTTAATACAGCGCCATTGAGGGATGGGCCAGAAACCGGGCGCTGCCTGATAAATGTAACGCCCGACGCGCAGCGCTCAATGTCAACATTTCTCGGCGCCGCCGGATATGTCTCGCCTGACGATGTCGATGAGGCGCAAATTAAGCGCGCACAGATTACCTTTTTTGAAGGCTATCTGTTTGAACAACCGATTGCGCGCGAGGCGTTCATTTCCGCTTGCGCAATCGCCAAAGCCAACGGCAAGCGTGGGGCGCTGACTTTGTCCGATGTCGGTGTTGTTGAACGCCAAGCCTCCGTTCTAACCGATTTCATCGCCGGGCATGTGGATATTCTGCTTGCCAATGATGCTGAGGCGGCGGCTTTATTTGGCAGTGAAGACCTGAACATCATTGCGGAAAAGGCCCGGCAATTATGTCCGCTGACGGCGGTTACACGCTCGGAAAAAGGCTCGCTCCTCATCCCGCGCGAGGGTGATGTGGTTGAGATCGCAGCGATAAATCCAGCGGCGCTGGAAGACACCACCGGCGCCGGCGACGGCTATGCTGCGGGGCTCTTGTTTGGGCTCGCGCGCGGGTTTTCTTTGCAGCAAGCCGGCGCTATCGGCTCGCTCGCGGCCAGCGAAATCATCAGCCATTTCGGCGCGCGGCCCGCGCAATCGTTGAAGGCGCTGGCGGAGAAATCTGACCTCTTATAAACGGGCTAATCGATGAAACTCTGGCATTACATTGTCATTCTCCTTGCTGTCGTTTCCACTGTGTTTGTGTGGAAGCGCGAGCCGATGATGCTGGCATATGCGGCAAGCAAGATATCGAAGACATCTTTAGAGGGTCGTATAAAGCTGATTGAGGGCGCGGTTGAGCTGCGCCTTCCTGAAGGCGGCGCGGCGCCCTATCCGGTGGTTCTTCAGTTTCATGGCTGCGCCGGCGTTGATGTTCCGTTTCATCATCAGTGGGCGGATGTCGCCAACAGCGCCGGTTATGCGGCGATGGTTGTCGATAGCACCGGACCGCGCGGCTTTTCTCGCCAAGCCGCGCTCGATATTGTCTGTCAGGGCAAGGCGCTGCTTGGCCAGGAGCGCGCCGGCGACGTTTTGGCGGCCATCCATATTGCCGAAGCCGATCCGCGGCTTGATGCTAAACGCATCATCCTGGCCGGCTGGTCCCATGGCGGCTGGACAGTGATGGATTACCTCACCATGGACTTTAAGCGCCACTGGCCAGCGGGGCTTAAGCATGAAGCCAAGCAACCGCCGGCGATCAACGGCGTGATTTTATTTTATCCCTATTGCGGTTCTGGCGCGCTGTCGCGGTTCCGCCCGTGGCGCAGCCAGCCGGACGTTTTGGCGTTAATCGCCGGCAGCGACACTATCGTCGACGCCGCGCAATGCATTTCATATTTCGAGGGCAAAAAACGCGCCGGCGACCCGGTTGACATGATGATTTATCCAGATGCTGAACACGTATTCGACGATCCGTTTCTCGATGCTGACTATGTTGATTGGTATAATGAACAATATGCAAATGACGCCATGGCGCGTTATTCAGCTTTTCTGGAGCGGCTTAAGGCCTCGCCCGCGCCATAATTTTTTCATAGACGCGGCGGGCCGCATCCCGCGTTTCGTCAAGCGCCTGGCCGGTTGAAATCACATAGTCGGCCTTGGCGCATTTTTTCGCATCCGGCATTTGTTCGGCAAGAATTGCGCTAAACTTCGCCTCGCTCATCCCCGGTCGCGCCAGCGCGCGCGCGCGCTGCACATCTGCTGGCGCACTGACGACGACGACGGCATCAAAGAATTTCTCCGAACCGTTTTCAAACAGCAACGGAATATCCAAAACCACGGCCGGTGCGCCGGCATGCGCCGCGGCGGTCATGAAGGCCTCGCGGTCGGCGGCGACAAGCGGGTGGACCACCGCTTCAAGTTTTTGAAGGTTCGCCGGCGCGCCAAGCGCTACTGACGCGAGCCGGGCACGGTCTACCGCGCCGCCTACAATCACATCTGGGAACAGCGCCCCGACCGGCTCAACGGCCGCGCCGCCACGCCCATACATCCGGTGCACGGCCGCGTCCGCATCCCACACCATGGCGCCCAAGTCGCCAAACATCTTTGCGACGGTCGATTTTCCCATGCCGATAGAGCCGGTCAGGCCGATTTTAATCATCGCCACCGCCTTTCAAGCTCATCGATCAGCGCGGTGCGCAAAACCTCATCAACCTCGGCTTCGCCGCCAAACCAGGCGCGAAAACCGGGCGCGGCCTGATGCATCAGCATCGCCAGCCCATTAACGCCGGAATTGCCCGCCTCTCTTGCCCGTTTCAGGAGCGGGGTTTCCAGCGGCGTGTAAACAATATCGGCAACGATTGCGCCAGGCTTTACTTTGGCGCCGCCCAAATCAAGCGGTGGCTGCCCGCTCATGCCAAGACTGGTTGTGTTAACGACAAGGTCGGCGCTTTCAACGGCGTCCTTGCTCTTTGGCCAGACAAGGGTTTTCAACCCGAACTTTTCAGCCAGAGCGGCAGCTTTTTCTTCGGTTCGGTTGGTGATGAAAATATTCTTTGCGCCAAGGTTTTGCAGAGCGATGATAATTGCACGCGATGCGCCGCCGGCGCCGAGGACAAGGCAGGCGCCCTTGACCGACAAATCCGGCGCGGCGCTCTTTAGGGCGCTTTCAAACCCTGTAACGTCCGAATTATCTGCATAGGAACCATTATCCGTAAATGTCAGCATATTGGCTGCGCCGGTTTTCGACGCAAGCTCGCTCGCTTCATCGCTATAGCGCAATACGTTTTCTTTATGAGGCAAAGTCACATTGACGCCGTCAAAGCCAATCGTTTTTAGCGCGTCCATGGCTTTGGCAAAACTGTCATAGGGCGCGGGAACTTCTATCGGCATGTAATAGCCGCCGATTTGCGCGCGATGCGCCCATATTGTGTGAATCAGCGGCGACAGCGAATGGGCGACAGGCGATCCGATAACCCCGGCGAGGATGGGTTTTTGACGCATCTTAAAACACCAGCGCGCCTTCGCGGCGCAGACAATCAAGCACAGGAAAGAGACAAAGGCCGAGCACCGAAAAATAATCGCCGTCAATTTTATCAAACAACCGCGCCCCAACGCTCTCAATTTGATAGGCGCCGACACTGGTTAAAATTTCAGTCCCGGCGGCGGCGAGATAGGCGTCGATTTCCGCCTCGGTCAAATCGCGTAAGTGGAGTTCTGGGCGTTCAAGGTTACGCCAGATGATACGGCCATGTCTTGCGATTGCCACCGCGTTGATAAGTGTGTGTGCGGCGCCCGCCATTTCCATCAGCCGCGCGCGCGCCTCATCCATGTTTTGCGGCTTGTCAAAGGCGCGGCCTTCAAATTCCAGAATTTGGTCCGCGCCGATGACAATGGCGTGTGTAGTTTTAGCCACATCAAGGGCTTTAGCCTCCGCTAGCATCATCGCCATTTGTTCCAGCGTTTTACCGGCGCTGGCAGCCTCCGTTTTGATCGCCGCTTCATCTACATTGGGCTTTACAATCTCGAACGGAACACCGGCGCCGCGCAAAATATTGGCGCGAATGGTGCTGCCGGAGGCCAGAATAATTTGCGGTGGGTTCGTCATCGGTTTTGGCGCGCGGATAGTTTGGTGAGAATGGCGGCGGCGGTTTCTTCCACTGATTTGCGCGTTACATCGATCACCGGCCAGCGATGTTTTGCGCACAGACGCTTGGCGCGCAGAACCTCAGCGCGGATCAGCTCATGGTCGGAATATTCTTCAGCAACGCCAGCGGCATTAAGCCCGCCAAGCCGGCTTTTGCGGATTTGCGCGAGCCGCTCCGGGCTTGCGACCAATCCGACAATCAGCGGCTTTCGCAACTTAAACAATTCCGGCGGCGGGTCAGAGGTAGGTATCAACGGCACATTCGCAGCCTTCACGCCGCGATTTGCCAGATACATGCAAGTCGGTGTTTTCGAGGTTCGGCTAACGCCAATGAGCACGACATCGGCGGGCTCAAGGTCCCACACCATTTGCCCGTCATCATGGGAGAGCGTGTAATCAAGCGCTGCAATACGTTTGAAGTATTTCTCGTCAAGCTGATGCTGGGCGCCGCGCTGATGCGACTGTTCGAGCCCGAGATAATTGGTGAACGCATTCAATAATGGATCAAGAATGGATATCGCCGGCGTCTGCAGCTCGCTACAGCGGATTTCTAAAAGCCGGCGCAATTCTGGATTGATGACAGTATAAAGCACAATCCCGGGGGAGGCCTCAATTTCGGCCAGGGTTTTTTCCATCTGCGTCGCTGAACGCACCAGCGCATAAATATGCTCCAGCGGTTTGGCTGCAACAAATTGCGAGGCCGTCGCTTTCAACATCGCATTTAACGTCTCGCCGGTTGAATCAGAGACTAGATGAACATGAAAGAACGTCGCCAGCGGCGCAGGTTTGCGCGCGGCTTTCGGTTTTGAGTCAGCTTCAGGTGCGGATTGAGACATTGGGGAACTATAAGGGAAAACGCATGGGTTTCGCGAGCGCTGATTTTTGGCTGTTCATAACCCGTAAGTCATACCGGGCTGGCGCCCAGGGGAAATAGAATAACCGCTTTGGGTAAGTTTATACTTTCGTCCCCTCGCCGGGTTTTAGATATCCAAGGCTTTCCAGAAGTTGTGTTGACGGGCGGTAACGTGATTTTAAGCGCTTAACGTTCTTTTCACCATGATGTTGAAATTTTACTCCCTGCGCAAAGTCTTGTGAGTCTTTTGGACGAAGCCTGTGGATCAAATCATGCCTGCCTGTTATCCCCTGTATCCACGGGCCTTCTTTAAATTAATCCTTTATTAAGATTCCTTTATGAAAAGTTAACAGGTAAAAAACTCAACCTATGACACGACAATCTAAATTTCTTAGCGCCCTTGCCGGAGAGGTTCAGGCCATACCGCCGGTTTGGTTCATGCGTCAGGCGGGGCGTTATCTTCCTGAATATCGCGAATTGCGCGCCAAAGCCGGCTCGTTTCTGGAACTGTGTTTCAACCCCACGCTTGCCAGTGAGGTGACGTTGCAACCGGTCCGCCGGTTTGATCTGGATGCGGCTATTTTGTTTGCCGATATCTTGTTGATCCCCCATGCTATGGGCCAGAACCTTAGTTTTGGCGAGGGTGAAGGCCCGCGGCTTAACCCGGTGATAACCCCCGAAAATATTGATCGCTTTCGCGGGCAAGATGTTTTGAAAAGCCTTGCACCGGTGTTTGAAACGGTGCGCGCAACCAGAGCGGCGCTTGATCCCGACAAAGCGCTGATCGGCTTTGCCGGGGCGCCATGGACGGTCGCAACCTACATGCTGGCGGGGCAATCGATGCGCGATCCGGCGTCGCTTCGCGAGTGGTATTACCGTGATCCGGCTTTTCTGAATAGCCTGATTGATCTCCTCAGCGATCTAACGATTGACTACCTCAACGCGCAAATAGAAGCCGGCGCCGATGCGGTGCAATTGTTCGACACCTGGGCGGGGGGTCTGCCCTGGCCGGTCCTCAACGCGGTGTCGGTAGGGCCGCTCAACAAAATAGCGCAAGGGGTGAAAAAGGCCCACCCGGAAACGCCAGTGATTTTGTTTCCTAAAGGGGTCGGCGAAAAGGCGGCGGAATATGCAATGCTGGCGACATGTGATGGGCTGAGTATCGATTATGGAATGAATCCAGCCTGGGCGCGGGGCTATTTAAGCGGACATACCACGGTTCAGGGCGGGCTTGATCCGTTGGTGGTGATTAAAGGCGGTGATGAGATGAAACGGGCGGCTGATAATCTGTTGAAAATATTCTGCGACGTTCCTTATATTTTCAACCTTGGTCATGGGTTCACGCCGCAAACACCGCCGGAAAATGTTGCGGCGCTGGTGCATCACCTGCGCGGGGAAGGATGATGGGCGCACTTCTGGCTGAGTATTATTTATGGATTAAGGCGGTTCACCTGATCGCGGTCATCGCCTGGATGGCCGGCATGATGTATCTGCCGCGATTGTTTATCTATCACCACAAGTCGGAAAACGGCGGCGAGGCGGAGCGCTACTTCGTCCAAATGGAGCGCCGGCTGCTCAAAGGGATTATCAATCCGGCGATGGGCGCTGTCTGGGTGCTTGGCATTTTGATGCTGATTGCCAACCCGGCCCTACTTTCGGGGACGTGGCTGCATATCAAACTGACGCTGGTGGTGGTGATGTCGGCAATTCACGGGTTTTACGCCGCCTCCCGGCGGAAATTCGAGGCTGGCGAGCGCCCGCGCAGCGAGCGGTTCTGGCGGGTTATGAACGAAGCCCCGTTTATCCTCTTGATCGCGATCGTCATTCTGGTGATCGTAAAACCCTTTTAGCCCCCGCAGCGATTTATCATTCATGGATTGACGCCGCGCTAAGCCGCCCTATATCTAGGGCAACGTTCCCTTCCTGGGTGCGAACGCTGGCTTTATCGCCGCTGACGCACCGCGCCACTTTCTTATTTAGCCGTTTGACCCGCCGGTTCCGTGCGGGCGTTTTCCGATTGAGGTCCTCCATGCTGCCTGAAAAAATGACGCTCGATGAGCTGAAGCAGAAATCGCCGGCTGAGCTTTTGGCGTTTGCTGAAGAGCTAGAGGTTGAGAATGCATCAACGATGCGCAAGCAGGACATGCTGTTTTCAATCCTCAAGGAACTTGCGGACCACGACGTTGAAATTTCCGCCGGCGGTGTTTTGGAGGTTTTATCGGATGGGTTTGGTTTCCTGCGCTCGCCGGAGGCCAACTATCTCGCCGGGCCGGACGATATTTACGTCTCGCCAAATCAGATCCGCCGGTTTGCTTTGCGCACGGGCGACACGGTTATTGGTGAAATTCGCAGCCCCAAGGATGGCGAGCGTTATTTTGCGCTGTTGCAGGTCGCGACCATCAACTTTGAGAACCCAGAAAAAGCCCGCCACAAGGTTCATTTCGACAATCTGACGCCGCTCTACCCGGAAGAGCGCTTCAACATGGAAGTTGTGGGTGAAACTACAAAAGACCCGACGGCGCGGGTGATTGATCTGGTCGCCCCGCTCGGCAAAGGCCAGCGCGCGCTGATCACCGCACCGCCGCGCACGGGCAAGACGGTTATTCTACAAAACATCGCCCACGCCATCGCGGCGAACCACCCGGAAGCTTACCTCATCGTCCTCCTCATCGACGAGCGGCCGGAAGAGGTGACCGACATGCAGCGTTCGGTGAAGGGTGAGGTTGTCTCCTCAACTTTTGACGAACCGGCGACGCGCCATGTTCAGGTTGCCGAAATGGTGATCGAAAAAGCCAAGCGCCTGGTTGAGCATGGCCGCGATGTGGTGATCCTGCTGGATTCCATCACCCGGCTCGGCAGGGCCTATAACACCGTGGTGCCATCTTCCGGCAAGGTGTTGACCGGCGGCGTTGACGCGAACGCGCTGCAACGGCCGAAGCGATTTTTTGGCGCCGCGCGCAACATTGAAGAGGGCGGCTCGCTGACGATTATAGCAACCGCCCTGATTGAGACCGGCTCGAAAATGGACGAGGTAATCTTTGAAGAGTTCAAAGGCACCGGCAACTCCGAATTAATCCTCGACCGCAAGGTTGCCGACAAGCGCACCTATCCGGCGATCGACATCGCCAAATCCGGCACCAGGAAAGAAGACCTCATCACGCCGCCGGCGCAACTGCAGAAAATATTTGTCCTGCGCCGCATTCTGTCGCCGATGGGGGTCTCGGATTCCATTGAATTTCTTATCGACAAACTCAAACAAACCAAATCCAATCAGGATTTCTTCGATTCCATGAACACCTGATTGCAGCGCGCTCTGCACAAAACCATTGCGCTACGCGTTGCAACGGCGGACCGTAGCCGCCGTTGATAAGGCGAGGATGCGATGGAAATCATCGATGTTTGGGCGCAACTGCCGACGGCGCGGTTTATGCGCGAGCCGTGGCTGACGAGTTTGTTGCGCTGGACTGACCAGAGCGAAGACCCGCCGGTTCCAAAGCCTGAGGCGTTGATTGCTGAGATGGACGCGGCGGGTGTCGCGACATCACTGATTTCGGCCTGGTCTGGGCCGGGCGGAGATCTGATTTCAAACGACGATGTTGAGATGGCGATAGACGTCGCTCCTGGCCGCCTGAAAGGGTTTATATCCGCGGATTTGAACGATCCGATGGGGGCGGTGAGGGACATTCGGGCGCGCGCCAAAACCGGGAAGTTCATTGGTGTGCGGATTGTTCCATGGCTATGGGGTTTGCCGCCGAATGATCGGCGCTATTATCCTATCTATACCGCTTGTGTCGATGAAGGCCTGCCCTTCTGCACCCAGATTGGCCATACCGGCCCGTTAAAGCGGTCGGAAACGGGGCGCCCCATCCCTTATCTGGAAGACGTTCTGCTCGACTTTCCCGAACTCACCATTGTCGGCGGTCATGTGGGTTTTCCGTGGCTCGACGAGGTCGTCTCATTAACCCATAAGTTTAAAAACTTCTATGTCGACACCAGCGCTTATGCGCTGCACCGGCTGCCGGAAAGTTTTGTCTCGTTTATGAAGGGTATGGGTAAAAATCGGGTGATGTTCGGCACCAATTACCCGATGTTGTCACCGACGCGTTGTCTGGAACACTTGGACGGCCTTGGATTGGATGACGAAACCAAAGCCAAGTTTCTAGCGCAAACCGCCAGGCGGGTTTTCAAGCTGTAAGCTTCGCGCAGATTAGTACCCGCTGACCGAACCGTCTTTGCGCATTTCCGTCGCCCCGACATAAACGCCGGTTTCCGGGTCGCGAAGAATAGCTTCATAGCCGCCAAAGACAATGCCGTTATCAACAATGTTGACATTATGTCCCATCGCCTCAAGGCGTTCGCGCGTCGCCTCCGCGATGCCGGGTTCAACATCAAGGCGGCCGACGGGGTCGAGATCAACGCCAGTAGGCTGGCGCCCGCCTGTATGGTTGATGCGCGCGGCGTCGCCGGCTTCTTGAACATTCATATGGTAGTCGAAGATGTTGATCAGCACCTGAACATGGCCTTGCGGTTGCA
>JAJFFZ010000209.1 GCA_021776395.1 Hyphococcus sp.
GTTTATTGGGCGCTGAACCGCATCATCGTGCGGCCGGTCGTGCGTCTCACCCATGACATGGCCGCATTCGAGGCGGACCCGGACCGCGAAGCGCTGATCCGTTCGCCAAGCAACCGCAAAGACGAGATCGGCGCCGCTGAACGCAGCCTCGCCGCCATGCAACGCGGCATTCACGATCTCTTAAACGAGCGCCGCCGCCTTGCCGCGCTCGGCGCCGGTATTTCCAAAATCAGCCACGACCTCAGAAACATACTCGCCTCCGCACAACTCATGTCGGACCGGCTCGCCAGAAGCGACGACCCAAGCGTGCGCAAGCTGAGCCCGCGCCTGATCTCGGCGCTCGACCGCGCGATCGTGTTGAGCCGGGATACGCTTGCCTTTGGCGGTATGGAGGCGCGCGCATTAAGCAAGGCGCCGGTTGACCTTCACGCGCTTGCAGAAGAAGTGCTCGAAGACACCGCCGCCATGGGCGTTAAGCCGGAAAATCATGTTACGGAAGGTTTCTCAATAAGCGCCGACCGGACGCAACTTTACCGCAGCCTGTTCAACCTTGTGCGCAACGCCGTCGACGCCATGACGCCGCAAGGCGGCGCACCCATTGACGGCGCCGAACCCATACTCGGCACGGTCGCCATCAGCGCATCCGCCAGCGACGGCGAAATTATCATTACCGTTGCAGATACCGGACCCGGCATTCCCGATTACGCGCGCGGGGTTTTGTTCGAGCCGTTCAAAGGCTCGCAAAAACCCGGCGGCTCCGGTCTCGGCGCCGCCATCGCCGCGGAAATTATCCGCGCCCATGGCGGCGAGATTGTGCTGGCCGCAAGCGACGCGTCAGGAACTCAGTTCAAGATCACGCTTCCCGGCGCGGCGCTTTAGAGCGCCGGGCGAAAAAGTGGGCCCTTCAACAAGCTCAGGATGATGTCTGTTTTTCGCGCGCGACCGCAAGGGCGGTCAGTTATTATCAGCGCGCCTTCGCGCGCGGGCCGGCGCGGCGCTTTAGTTTTCTATTGCTTCAACTTCACCAGTCAGCCACACGCCTTCACGGCGCGGGTCAGCGCCGCCGTCAAAGGCGTCATCGGGCATTATCCGCACCGCGTGCACGCCGCTGTTCAGCGCACGCTCCGTCATCTGGTGGCCGCGCGCCGTAAGGCCGGCAATGATCTGCGCATCAAACGCGTTCTCCTCAAGCAACGGCTCGCCGCGCGGATAGACTGCATTGGGCAGGTTAATCGCCGCCTGCGCCGACATATCCCAATCAATCATCGCGATGAGCGTCTTGACGACGTACCCCATAATCGCCGGTCCGCCTGGCGAGCCGAGCGCACTCCAGAGTTTGCCCTCCGCATCAAAAACAATCACCGGGCTCATGGAACTGCGCGGGCGTTTTCCCGGCGCCACCGCATTAGCGACAGGCACGCCGTCACGCTCCGGCAGGAACGAAAAATCCGTAAGCTGATTGTTTAACACCATGCCGCCGGACATCAGATGACTACCAAACGCAAACTCAACCGTCGTCGTCATCGACACCACCCGGCCCTCGCCGTCGACAATCACAAAATGGCTGGTCGAGGGCGGCTCTGGTGAAGCATCCGCGCTTAAATTTCGCCATTTGCCGGCGCTTAAGTCAGCGGCATAAGCCGAAGGATCGCCCGGCAACACCTCAAGCGCCGCGCTGGCGCGATCAATCAGTTGCGCCCGCGCTGCGAGATAAGCAGGGTTCAAAAGGCCGGCGATCACCTCTTCGCTCGAAAGCCCGCCGGCGCCAGCCAGCATCGAGTTATCGGCAAGATACTGATCGCGATCAGCATAAGCCAAGCGGCTCGCCTCAAACAGAATATGCAGCGCCTCAACCGAGTGCGCGCCGGCCCCGGCAATATCGAATGGCTCCATCAGCGCTAAAATCTGCAACAGTGTCACGCCGCCAGAGCTTGGCGGCGCCATCGAACAGACCTGATAGGCGCGATAAAAACTGCAAACCGGCTCTAGCTTGACGGCTTTATAACCGGCCATGTCGTCAAGCGTCATATCGCCAGGGTTGGGCGCTGACGTTACCGCCTCAACAATCGCCGCAGCAATGTCGCCGGTATAAAAAGCATCCGCCCCGCCGGCCGCAACAACTTTAAGCGTTTGCACATAGGCCGGGTTTTTTAATACATAACCAACGGGACGCGGCGCGCCGTCCGCATCATAAAAATACTCAGCCGCCGCCGGCAGCTGGTGTAACTTCGGGATTCGCGCCAGCAGACCGTTGAGCCGCGGCGAGACTTCAAAGCCATCCTCAGACAACGCAATCGCCGGCTCAAACAAACCCGCCCAGTCGAGCGCGCCATGGTCTTGATGGGCAAGCTCCAACATCCGCACCGCGCCCGGCACGCCAACCGAAAGCCCGCCGACAACCGCATCGTAAAAACCCATCGGCTCGCCATCATCCATAAGGAAACGGTCCGCCGTCGCCGCCGCCGGCGCCGTCTCGCGCCCGTTATATGTCTCCAGCGTTTGCGTCGCGGGATCATAGTGCAACATGAACGCGCCGCCGCCGAAGCCGGAAGATTGCGGCTCGACCAGCCCAAGCACGGCCTGCGTCGCGATCGCCGCATCCACCGCCGATCCACCCTTGCGCAAAATCGACGCCCCCGCCTCCGCAGCATAAGGATTGGCTGCGGAAATAAACCAGCGCTTGGGGGCAGCCTCGACAACCGCTGCGGGCGCCTCTGCATCCGCCGCCGTCGATCGAGCATCCGCCGCCTGATCGCGCCCACAAGCCGCCAGCGCCGCCGCCAATCCCAATAAAACTAAGACCCTCATACAAACCTCTGTAATGCTCAACCTCCCCTCATACGCCGATGCGCCGAGCCCGCAAAGCACTCTATCTGCCGCCACGAATGTGCGGGCGCCGCAGCGCGCTTGCAATTACCAGCCCGTTAGGGTTAAACCCCGCCGCTCAGGCGCAAAACCAAGCGCCACGGCAGGCGCCGGTAGCTCAGTTGGATAGAGCACTAGACTACGAATCTAGGGGTCGGGAGTTCGAATCTTCCCCGGCGCGCCATTCCTTTTTCACCCCTGCAAAACACCCCTAAAGCCTTGAATGGTAAGGTGGTTTTTGGGGTTCGAAACCCGCCTTTTCTGCAATACGCTAAACGCTCCGCAAAGGTCAGTTTGAGGACGGTTCGCTTGTCCTCCAATCGCTCCGAAGCCCATAGTTTTAAAGGGTTTGCGAGGTACGCTAATGCGAGTTCGAACAATTCATCAAAGGGGCGGTTTGACGGGCCGCCATTTTCCATTTTTTCCTGCATCAAGAGTTTGTTTTTCTCCAGCTTGGCGATGCGATTCTCATAGGCTGAGATAACGCTGGGGCTTGAGGCTTCGACGATGCGGTCGAGCAAGCCTTCAATCTGTTTTTCGATCTTGAGCATTTCATGTTTGACGGATTGCGCCATAGAGGCCGTGTGCGCGAGGCGTCGATTCCACCCTTCTTTGAACAATGCCTTGGTAATCTGAAACAGGTTTGGCGTTGGCTGTAACGCGCCGAGGAGCGCTTCGAAGTCGCCCTCGATCTTGTCGCGCCGGATTGATTTGCGGTAGCTCATGCAGCCCTGGGCAAAGCACATGTAATAGGGATGTTTCTTACCTGTCTTGCTTTTTGACCAGCAGGAAGTCAGCGGCTTTTCGCAGTCGCCACAGACAACAGCGCCGCGCAGCGGGAAATCAGCATTGAGGTCTGTCCAGCCCCATCTTTATGTACGTGCGTGATTAATTGCGAAAAAATACCAGAACTTTACTTCGCAGTTTTCTTTGTAACTTTTTTGCGTTTCTAACGTCGCCCACGCGGTAAGGGCGGCAAAGCATGATTGGCTGCAGTTTCCTTAAATAACTCAATGGTTTTTGCGCTTAACACGGCTGCAAGCTTATCCAGAAGATCCACACACGGATTGCGAATTGAGCGCACAAAGCCGCTTACATAGGTGCGGTCGATGTCAGCCTTCAAAGCCAGCGCCTCTTGTGAAAGACGCCGGGAAAGTCTGAGTCACTGAATCCTCGATATGTAAACAATGTCCTTGTTGCAAACCGCTTTTTTCTGAAGGTAAACAAGGGTGTTTACGCGCGGTCTCGTCGTCGTCTTCGTAAGCACATGACCAATGCACTGAGACCAAACAGGCCCGCCATTGAAGGCAGCGGCACTTCCATTGGCGGCGCTTCAAGGTCGGAAGTCAAAAACCCTGACACATCACTTAAAAGGGTCAGCGAAGGCTGGCCTTGTGGCCCTACAAACAGCGAAAAATTGAGTATGTCCGAAATTTCCATAGCCGGGCCAGGCGTCCCGCTCTCAGAAATAAAATCAACTTCCAGAAGCGCCGCGCTGTCTTCTGAGCTCTGTAATGACAGGAAAGCGAAGGCAGACGCTTCTTGAAGCGACTGATCGTCAACCGCAGCAAAAGCTGTGACGCTGTATTCCAAACTGAAATCAAGCTGGACTCTATTCGTATCCGAATTGTTGAAGATCTCTACGAAACCATCCCCAAGTGCAAATGAGTCGGCAAACCCGATCCCCGTCGCACTGCCTGTGGCGCTCATCGCAGTTGTGATCGGCGTCGCCGTCAACGCTGATAAAATCCCCGGCGCCAGGTTCGCGATGAAGTCACTGTCGGCCTCGCCGTCAGAAAATGCATCCGCGGCCACAAGGAAGGCTTCGCCGAAGACCTCAATATCGAGATCGCCCGCTCCGTCAACGATCGAGACCGACGTTAACGACAATGTTGTATCGATCGACGCATTGTAGATCACCCCTGCTGCCGCAGGTGCGACAAATCCTATGCTCAACGCAATCGCAATCGCGCCCGTTTTCAAAAATGTACTCATAACACTTACCCCTTTTTTATCGTTTCGTTCTTAGAATTTTATGACGGCGCGGACTTCCGCCATTGCATCATTTTTTTTGTCGCCAATTTCAGCAACACCAGATGCTGACAATTCAAACGCCTTGCCAGACAGGAGGCTTACGCCAGCCTTCGCCCTCAGCCCGTCCCGATTGTCGAGATCACCGCTAAGACGGAAGCTGTAGCCCGGCATATCAGAAAAATTCGCCGTTACGCTCTCACCATCACCATACCGACGAACCCATGACAGCGCTAGGTGTGGCCGGAAAGCAATCCCGTTCATTTTGACATCACGTATCATTCGTACACCGAATTCGCTTTCAAGTTGTTCCGATTGCCCCTGCTCAACATTAACGCCCACTGCAGCTACTCTGTTCACCGCATTAGCGCTGCCCGAGGTGGTTGTGTAGTTCAGCGCGCCAAATACCTCCGGCGCGCCCGGCGCGTCGTTAAAGGCCCGGCCAGCTTCCAGGCTGACGCCAAACGCACTGCTCGCCCTGCCAAAGTCGGACTGACGCGCAGGACCGAGACCAAGGGCTGGTTCGCTGCTTACAACGTCGGTTCCCCCCCAACTCAACGCGGCTGTGGCGTACCCTTTATCACCAAGCGGGGCCGCGCCATAGAGCGTCGCATTCATCGAGGTAAACGCGGCGCTGTTAACAAGGTCATGCTGCGACCCGTTGCTTTGCAGCTGCGTCACCGAAAATCCGAGCAAAGCGCCGCTTTCTGTTTGGAAATCAACGCCGCGCGCCATGCCGTATACATCGCTCGACAGACGGTTTGAGAATGTCGATACAACATTCGCCCCACCGATACTCGCGGCCCAAACGGTCGCTCCGCCATCCGTTGTCTTGCCTTCAGCGAAGTCAAAGCCAATCGATGGCTGCGCCATACGGCCAGTTTTGACGGCTCGAAAGCTTGCAAGGCGCTGCTGCGCGGCAGCTTCGCTGGTCACTAGCGTGTCTTCCGCTATTTGTATGTTTGTGGTCGAAAGCTTCGGCGTAATGGCTTGGAGGGCTTGGTTTACGTCTTCGGCGCCCGACAACTTTTGAAGGGCGGCTACTGTCCGAGCGACCTCGCCTTCGGCAATCGGTGTTGCGCCGTCAAGCGCCTGAGCAAATGAAAGTTCCGTCGCCGTCGCAGCGGTCACTAAAGGTGCAATTGTGGAAACGTCTGCTGTAACCCGGTAGCCAGTTGACGTGTAGGCGCCGGTGAATGACCGCAGCGCGGTGTCCGCCGGCAAGGCGACGGCATCGAACTCCCCGACTCTGGTGCTGCCTCGAACGACATCATAAACTGCTCCATCGATATATGGAGCACCCGAATTGGCTATCACAGTTAGCCCGCCATCCAGGGTCATAGTACTTGTCGATGATAACTGACCGAGCCGGCCGTCGCCATAAATGTAGGTGGTGACGCGTGCGGAATTTGTTAAATTCGCGAGCCCGCTAAATCGGAGCTCGCCCTCTTCAACAAGCACGTTGCGATCCAGAAAGTTTGAGACGACAGGCAGCGGAAACGTCAAAGGAGGAGTAACAACAAAGCGCAACGATAGGTTCGTCACGGTACTGACGCCTGGGCCAAACTTGCTGAAATTCTCAAAGCTTTGCGCCGTGGCGTTATACGAAACGGCGCCTACAAGCTCAAGCGTGTCCGAGCCGGCCCCAGCACTGACCGCGCCGCTGATGCTGCTGCCTGCTTCAATGCGAAGCGTGTCGTCGCCATCGCCGAGTAGGATCGCTGTTCCGCCAGTCGCGTTAATAACTCCGGCATTAACAACGGTATCATTGCCATCGCCGGTTGAAATGACCGTTTCGGTTTTCGAGGTGGTTCCAGCTTTCTTATTTTTGTCGACCTCACCGCTCGCACAAACTTCCACTGCAGGTATAATCACCACGCCGCCAATTATAACAGCTGGCGTATCGATCACGCAAAACTCACCGACAGAGATAGACGTGCTCCGCGAACGCGACGGTGTTGCGTTCACCACTATCGATCCGGTGTTTTCAATGTAATCATTGCCACTGCCAGTAATGATTCCATAGGCTTGCGCACGCAGTGCATTTGCGGTTGCGCTCGCCTGAACGTCCCCATCGGGGCCACGGCCGGTCGCTTCAGCGCGCGCCTCCGCATACGGATCAGAGACGACGCTAATCACACCGCTATTAATAATCATGTTATCGCCATCGCCGGCATGAACGCCGTAGGCTTCAGCATCGTTCACGGTCGCAACGGCCGTAGCAAATGCGTCAACGCTTAGACTGAACGAACCGAAAGCCGATGCTCTGGCGAGCGCACGGTCCGCTTCCGGTTGACTGCGCACGATGATATTGCCCGAGTTGTTTATTGTATCGGCTTCGGCGCCACTGCGTACGCCATAGGCGTGAACATTATTCATCTCAATTGTCGCCGTCGCTTTCGCGTCCGGGTCGCGGCCGAGATCGAGGCCGGTCGCCTTTGCCGTGCCGGCTGAGGCGGCATCAGGTTTATTGAGTACATTCAACGTCCCTGAATTGTCGAAATCGAGAGCGCCGGACAAACTCTCAACACCGGTCAATCGGGAGCTGTTCACATAAGCGCGCCCTATCGCGACGCCGTCGCCGCTAATGCTTGAGTTGCCGGTCCCTACCGCCGCGCCCGAGGAGAATGCGAATGACTCAACTTTGATTGTGCCGCTATTGTTGACTGTGTGACTGCCGTCCCCAAGGCGAACGCCGCGCAAATTCACGTTCGAGAAGGCGCGTGCTTCTGCAAACGCATTGACGTTTATGGAGCCTGTCACGCCGGTGGATTTTGCGAATGCACGCGCGGTTCCCCGAAGCGCTGAATCGCGGTTTCCGAAATGTTTCAGGACCGCATCGCCGGTATTGACGATTGTTGTGCTTTCTTGTGAATCGAAGAACAGCGCGCCGAACGCGTTATTTGTGCCTTGTGAATTCGCTTTGCCATTCGAGAATAGGAAAGCGGACGTCACGGTATTTTCCGACTTTGTCGTCGTCGTTACATTGGCTGTTATCGATCCGTTGTTGATCAACGTATCTTCACCGGCGCCGCCATATAAGCCGAGCGCATTCGAACGGGCCGCCAATTTCGACGAAGAGTTTGTCGCCCCAAACGTCGTGCCAGCAGCGCCTGAGCCAGTGTTTCTTGATTCTGCATTGGCGAGAATTGAGCCATTGTTAATCAGCATATCATTGCCGCTGTCGCCATTAACCGCAAAAGCCTCCGCCCGTGCTGTCGCGCTCGTTGATCCGCTTGAGCCGCCAATAAACGCAAACTGCGTATTCGTCATGCCGATTTGCGCATATCCATAGGTATTAAGGACGCCGGTGACCTCAATCATATCGGCGTCGCCGCCGCCGCTGGCGCCGCGCCCATAGGCGCGCGCCTCAATGCCGGAGCGGCTGGAACTTGCCGACCCGATGCCAACATCGACGCCGCTATTTAATGTTACGCGCGCATCGGCAATGCTCGTTGCCGTTCCTCCGATAAAGATCTCATCAAACCCGGCGTCGCCAAAAAAGCCGTAGGTCCACGCATCAGCGCCGGCCGCGCCGCCGCCGCCGGAAAACCCGATCGCCGACAGCGAGGTTGACCGAAACACGCCGCGCGCGTCGGAGCGCGCCGTCAACGCTCCAGCGTTAAACAGAAGATCGTCGCCGATCCCCCCATGCATGCCAAACAGGTTCGTCGATCCGGAAACATCGCCGCCTGCATTCGACGCGCCTATAGCTGTGAAGCTCGCCCCGTCAGAGTCTGCAACGCCTGTCGCCTGCAGCTTGATGGTTCCGAAATTGAACAGATCATCGGCGCCCTCGCCGCCCGCGAGCCCTATCCCCCAGGCGCGGCCGCGCATTAATCCGTTGAGCGCTGCAGCGCCAAATATGTTGGTGCTGCTATCGTCCGCCTGTGCGAAGGCGCTGGAGAAGACGTCGATAACGCCGTTTTCGTCGTTGGTGATGACGTCAGAATCCTCATCGCCTTTGATCCCTACGCCGTTTGACGTGGAGAACAAACCGGCGCCCGTATTGACTGCGGAAGAGCCGATGATAACGACGCTATTCGACGTCGCATTTGTGGCTGACAGAACGTCAATGTCGATAAGCGCATCATTTGTAAGCGTATCTTTGTCTGCCCCGCCGGCGATGCCATAGCCGCTTGCAAGAATGTCTGTTTCTACCGAAGAGCCGCCGTCTGCGCCGGCAACCGCGACGCTCACCCGCCCGACAACGCCGGCGGCCGATGCATTCAAATCGAGGTCGTTATTGTTTTGAACGATATCTGCGCCCGCGCCGCCATCAACGCCGCCGACAGCCGCGGTCGTTTTGCTTGAAGCATCGCCAAGCAGCGCGCCGCCTACTGTTACTTCTACATTATGTGAAGCGCCGACCGCAGTGGCTGTCGCAACGCCGACACCGTCATTACTAATGGAGTCGCGCCCGGCGCCGCCATTAAAAATCAGCGCCGTCGCCGTGACGTCTGACTTCGTATCGCCGCCGGCGGCGCCGAGTACAACGACTGACGTATTTGTATTGCTGGCCGAGGCAGTTGACGTTGAGATGATGCCGCCGGAATTCGAAAGCGTGTCGTCATCGTCTTCGCCGTCAATACCAACCGATCTCGCTGAAAGCACTGACTTTGCATCCGCGAGGCCGGCGCCCGCCAAAGTAACATTGACTTGCCCGCTTGAACCATCAACGCGAGCGTTGTTTATGATCGCTCCGGTATTGGCGATATTGTCGGCGCCCGCGCCGCCAAGCATGCCTGCCGCCGTCGCGGCGGCCGTGAGGTTGCCGTCACCAGTATCCACACCAGCGCCGACAAGCGTCACGTTGACGCCATCGCTATCGAGGTCGGAAAACGCCGAGCTCGTGAGCGTGCCATTGTTTCGAAGCAGGTCGCCATCGGCGCCGCCGTCAATGCCGGCAGCGTCGGCGTTGCTCGTGCTTGAAATCGATCCAATGCTGGCGCCGGCAACGGAGACCTGGTAGCGCCCGACATCCAAATTGGAATCCGCGAATGTTGTAAGAACATTGTTGTTAGTGAGATCGTCCGAGCCGCCGTCGCCGCTTAAACCACGGGCCGTCGCTGACGCGAGCGGATTGGCGTTCGCACTTGAAGCGCCGATGAGCGCAATGCTGGTTGCGCCGCCATTTCCGTTCGCGACCGAGCTTGCAAGTCCATTCCCTGAATGAACTGCACTATCAGCGCCTTCGCCGCCGCTGAAAATGCTCGCAAATGACATTGCTTCCGGCGCCGTTTCAGCGAAGGAGGCGCCGGCAATGCTTGCGACGCCGGCATCATTACGAGCCGTCGCCGTCGATGTAACTGTCGTTCGACCGGAGATCTCGCCGCTATCGGCATCGATCCCACCAAGATAGCCGTAACTGTCAGCAAACGCCTTAGTACCGGCGTCGGCAGTGTCGCCGAACGCCGCGCCGACCAGCGTGACGCTGACATTTGTCGATCGGGCATTTGCGTTCGACGTAGCGCCTACCACGCCGTCTATTGAGAACGTGTTGTCCCCGTCCCCGCCCGCAGCGCCTGCCGCCGCCGCACGCGCAACCGTGGAGACATCGGCAAATGAGGCTCCCGCCAAGTTTACCGCAACGGACGTGCCGGTGACGCTCGACATTGCATTGCTCGTCAGTACGTTCGTATTGGTCAGACCATCGTCGCCATCACCGCCGAACAGACCGAAGGCGGACGTCGTTGCTGCAGTAGAAAGATCGCCAACCACGCCGCCGATGAGTGTGACCTGGACAAGCTCACCGGTGACCGTCGATGTCGATGTTGACGTCAGAGGTCCATTATTGATTAGAACGTCGCTTCCAACACCGCCGTCGAGACCATAGCTGAATGCGCTGGCGCTTGTGTTGATGTCGCCAATATTCGCGCCGAACGGATTGACCGCAACCGCCGGGCCATTGCCAAGCGCCGTGGATGTCGTTGTGATCGTTGCTGCGTTAAACAGCGTGTCGCCGCCGGAACCGCCAAACAGACCTCTGGCGGCAGAGTTTGCAATTGTATCCGCGATTAGGGCGACGGCGCCGAAACCATTATACTGGCCGTTGACGCCTACACTGATTGACGTCGCCTCAGCGCGTGATGTGACGTTGATAACGCCTGCGAGGTTTCTGAGAACATCATCTTCGCTAGCGTCTTGCGTAGTCTCATCACCCTCATTGAGACCGTCACGGTCGCCAGCGAGACCGACCGCATCACTTGTCGCATTGGTTCGCGCGCTTACGATGGCGCCGCCGACGGAAAGGCCGGTTGGAGTCGCGTTGATATTGACCGCCACCGATGTGTTTGCAGCGTCCGCATTGGAATCAATCGCGACCGTACCGGTATTGTCGATTTCGTCACCGCCTTCGCCGCCATTCATGCCGAGCGCGACGGCGTTCGCATTAGTGTCGGCGAGAAGGCCCGCCGCGCCGGCCGCAAAGCCCGCAGCCACACTGCCATTGACCGCGACACCGACAGTATTCGCGTCCGCTTCCGCGTTGCCGGTCATCGAGCCGCTATTCGCAAGCATGTCGCCGCCGCCGGCGCCCTCAGCGCCAGTTGCATCGGCATTTGCGGTGACGGACGTATCCGCTATCGCGCCGCTTATGGCGGCGCCCACCATAGACCCGCCCAGAGCGACGTTCACAGCTTCGGTTTTTGCCTTGCCGACGGCGTCGGACGATACAATATCAACATTATTAAAACGGTCGTCGCCGCCGCCAAGGTTTACAGCCGTCGCGTCCGCATCGCCGACGAGACCCGACCGGCTGAGCGCGGCGCTGAGGCCTACGCCAATACCCGGATTGCCAGGCGTGCCGACAACCGCTGATATAGCGACGCCAACGCTAGTGGAACTCGCATCGGCGAGCGCATTCGCTCTTATCTCACCCTGCGCTGTCGCTTCTTCCCCTTCGCCAGCAAGCGCGGCGCTGTCGTTTTCAACAACGTCACTATCATCGCCGCTGGCAATCGTTGTGGCGTTAGCAAAAGCGTTGGTTGTGCTGTCGATCAGAGAGGCGCCGATCGCAAGTCCCTTCATGGTTCCGCCAACCGCGACGCTGACATCATCGGACCGGCTTATCGCGTCGGCGTCAGCCAGCAGAATGCTATTGTTTGCAACCGTGTCGCTGCCGGTCCCGAAACTGAGGAGGGTGGCGTCTGCGTCCGCAGTCGTTGAGGATCTCAGAGCGCTGATGCCTGCAGAAACACCCACTTGCGTCGCTGCGCCGCTGACGCCGACGCCGGTCGATGTGGCATTCGCTCCCGCTGTCGCAGACATATCCGCAAGGCCGGCGAAAACGTCATTGGCCTCGAAACTGATAAGCGCACCTGCGTCAGCCTCAGCTATATTATCAGTGCTGATAATGGGCGCGGTAATGCTGGCGCCGATATTTGTGTAAGCCAGATCGACCGAAACAGCCGTTCGGGTTGAGTTGGCGGTTGCCGTCGCATCTATTTCACCGGTGCTTGTAAAGCTCGCATCGGCGTCCAGATCATCGAGAAAACGCTCGACGCCAAACGCGCGCGAGGATGCTTTCTGGTCTGCCTTGGCGAGCCCGCTCGTAACCGACAGACCTTTCGTCGTATTCACCGTTACGTCGACGCCAACCGATGTTGATGTTGCATTTGAAATTGCCGTCGCATCGATTTCGCCGCTATTGTTGACGGCGTCTGTCCCTTTGCCATCTCGGATGCCGGCCGCAATTGCGGTCGCATTGATATTTTTGTCAATGATCGCCGCATTGACGCCGCCGCCGGTTGTTATGAGGCTAAGGCCGACTGTCACATCCGTGCTATCAGCAAACGCATCCGCGGTGGCGCTCAGACTCCCGGCGTTGTTGACGGTGTCAAATCCGCTACCGGCGTCAATACCATTTGAGATTGCTGTTGCGTCCGTCCGCGAAAAAACAATCGGAACCTCGATCTGCAGCGCCTTGTCTTCGATGGCGATCGCGAGCGCGACTTCTGTTGAGATTGCATCGGCATCGGCCTTGGTGACGACCGTTGCATCGTTTTGAATCTGATCGTCTTCCAATCCGCCCGACAGGCCGTTACTGCGCGACACCGCATTTGTGGAGGCATTAAATATCGCGGCGTTTACGCTAAACGGTTCATCAGGCCCCTCCGTGCCGTCAGGTATTGCATCAAGGGCGGAAACAGACACGCCGACCATGTTGGACATTGAATTCGCCGTAACATCAATCGTTCCAGTATTCCTGATCGTGTCGTTGCCAGCGCCGCCTCTAATGCCATCGGCAAAAGCGCCGGCGTCGCTGCCATAGTCGAGGAAGCCGACGCCAAACATATCAGCGGCAATCCTGGCCGCGCCGACGCCGGACGCTGCGCCGCCTGCCGCGCCGTCAAACAAACCGCCGAACGGAACACCAACCGAAATGCTAACTGTGTCGGCGTCGGCTGTGGCTGTACCGACAATATCCCCGGCATTGATCAAGGTATCCGCGCCGCCGCCACGAACATTGCGGGCATCACCACGCAGGCCAACGATTTCTGCGATTGCACCCTGGCTTAGTTCCTCTACAGCCTCATCACCTTCTTTGTCCGACGTATTGTCGAATACGCTAACAATCGCGTTCTCGTTAATGCCGCCATCCGACAGCGAGATGCCGACCTTATTGTGGTCCGCAAAGGCTGTCAGATTGATTGCATTGTTGTTTGTCAGACGATCAGCGCCAACACCGCCGTCCATGCCGCTTGCAGCAGCCAATGAAAGAGAGCTGGCGCCGTCGTCAGGCAACAGGTCGGTCGGTAGCGAGAAATCTTTTAGAACCGCGCTCAGATCCGCCTCAACCAGTTTCGATGTCGCGTTCGCGTTCAAGACGCCATCGTTTGTCAGTATGTCGTTGCCCCGCCCGCCAGCCAGAGCGGCGCTCGCCGACGTAGCTTGCGCAGTGTCAGTCGTATCGATGACTCTCACGCCTTCTAACGTGACGCGGGCAAGATTGATGTCGCTGAAAGCGTTCGCCGTGATGGTTCCACCGGCGGCATTCGACAGTCTGTCCGTGTAGCGATCGCCGGAGAGGCCAATCGCGACGCTATCGGCGGTAATCAGCAAAGACGACAGGTCAAGACCGATCCGGTCAATCGCAAAATCAGTACGTTCGAACTCCACTGTCGAGATAACAACCAAGTCGCCTGAATTCGTTGTGGTCGACCGGCCCCGGGTGCTGTGGAGGCCGCGCACGGTGGCCGTAATGCTTGATTCAAGCGTGAGCGGGATAAGGTCGCCAGGTGAGAAGCCAAGCTGAAGGTCAAGGTTGTCCTGAACCGCGCGAGCATACGCATCGACTTCCATGCGGCCGTCTAATCTCAGCCTATTCGATCCATATCCGCCTTCGACGCCGATAACATCGACCGTGGTGGTATTAATGTCAGGGAAAAAAGAGATAAGATCGAGAACATCGCCAAAAAGGCCGAAGTCATTGGTTTTGACCACCGACCCGCTGATGCCGTTGTCGCCCTGCAACGTGATGCGATCATTTCCGAAGCTTCCATCGACACCGATCCCCAGTAAGTTTGGCGTGAAGCCAAGGAGGTCAGTCGTTTCCTGCGCATCCAGCGTGATGTCGATCAAAGTGCGCGTATCAGAGCGTCGCGTCAGCTCAACTGCTGTCTCTTCTACGGTCGTCTGCGCATAAGCAGCTGCTGGCAATTGCGCGAGGGCTGCAAGGCCCGTTGACGCGAGTAGCGCACCACGTACGCTGCGGCGGCGCAAATTCTTTGTTACAATATCCATGACTGCTGCTTCCCCATATAGCATCGACGGCTGTGCGGGATGCCCCGCCAGCGTCGGCAAATTGCTGGGATCTGTCATGGCGCTCAATGGTGTAATCACACCATTTCGGGCCGCCGCAGTTAACAAAGCGACGTTTTGGTGTCAGTCTGGCGCGGGTGAGAGGGAACTTACTGGTGGCTGGCGCTGTCAAGCAATCCGTCGCGAAAAGCGCGCGCCAGAAGTTCGGCGGCCGAATGCACGCCCAACTTGCGCATAATCTTGGTTCGATGCTTGTCAACAGTATTCGCGCTGATGCCCAGACGCTCAGCGATGACAGTGTTTGTCTCGCCTCGGGCGATGCCAAAAAGGACCTGGCGTTCGCGACCGGTCAGCGTATTCTTTCCGGTGTTTTCGTCCACGAGACTAATGACAGAATCGCAAATTTTCCGCTCGCCCTCGCAAATGGCCAGAAAATCTCCAACCCAGCCCTCCGTGTCGCCCGATTTCAGAAAAATCCCTTCAACGCCGCTCTCAAAAACATGCTGAAGCATGCCGCGCGAATTCATGCCCGTTACAACCGCAATCTTCGTTTCGGGGCTCCAACGACGGACTTCCTCCACGACCTCTACGCCCGTCGCCTGAGGCATTGCAATATCCAGAATCAGCAAATACGGTCGCAGCGATTTGACAAGCGTTACCGTCGAGACGCCATCGGCCGCCTCCCCAACCACATCAAACTGTTCCACGCCTTGAAGAATACGTTTTATACTCTGGCGCACCAGCATATGATCGTCTGCAATTACGACCGTGTATCGCAAAATACCCAACCTTCCGTCTAACGATTATGTTGAACCGTATCCACACACTTATCGCGGCCCTGACAATTTTCCAAGTGGGTTTCTTTGCAACGCCGCTGAACGCCAGCGCTGATCTCGACACGCCCAATCAAACCATTCTGATCGAAGCCGATACGCCGTCCGGCTCGATTGACAAATTTGTTACATATTATTTGGAGGAAGACGCGCCGCTGTCTTTAGACGACATATTGAGCCCAGCATATCGCGACAGATTCCAACCCATACAAACGTCCGCGGCGGACTTTGGATACTACGAAAAAGGCATGTGGCTAAAAATTCCGGTTCGCAACGTCGCCGCCACATCGCAGGAAAGACTGTTAGTCCTGCACACTAACTTCATGCCAGAAATGGATGTCTATTGGGTCTCGGGCGGTCAGGTCGAAACTCTTTTGGAGCAGGATGTTCATACGACGTTCAGTGATCGCCCTATTGCCTATCATCATGTCGTCGCGCCGATCACCATAGAAGGGTTACAGAACGGCGAAATCTATATTCGGTATACATCCGAAGGCAATACTGTCCTGCCTCTATCCCTTGAGACGCCGCTCAGCTTCGCCAGCATGACCAATTACCGCGTCACTGTTGACTTTGTGTTTTACGGCGTCATGGCGATGTTCATTTCCGCCAGCCTCATCGGAAGGCTATTTTGGGCTAATCCTACTTTTATTGCCTATTCGATGTATGCCGGCGCAGTCCTACTCTACCTTTTCCAGCGCGACGGCTACGCATTTCAATATCTCTGGCCCGACGCGCCGGCCTGGAACACCTTCTCTTCGCTACCAATAGGCGCAGCGCTTCCTGCGTTCGCCGCCCTTTTCACCAGGGTCTACCTTAATACCAAAAAAATTCATCCGGCGATTGATAAAATTTTGCTCGCGGTCGTCCTTACGCAAACAGGCATCGTTCTTTCCGCCTATGTGATTGGCCCATCCGCCGCCAAGAAGATTGCAGTTCTGGCAACGACAGCCAGTATCTTAGTATTTGTAATAATCGGCGTCGCGGCTTATCGAAAATATGGTCGCCGCACGCTATTTTTTGTCACTGGCTGGCTCGGTATTCTCTGCGCATCTCTCATTATGACTTTCGTTCATTGGGCGAATATGGATATTTCTCGAGCGCAATCACTCGATGTGATGCGCGTTGCAATGGTCTTTGACGCGCTAATGATGGGACTGGCGAGCGTCTTCATTATTGTCGATTTGCAACGAGACAAGGAAAAGCTCAGCCAGGAACGCATTGCGGTGCTCAACAGCAATCTTCATTTGCACAGTCGCCTTAGCCGCCTTGAACAAAAGTATCATCTTGCTCAAACGCTAGCGGAAACGAATAGTCAGATACTAGTTGATACAACACACGACTTGCGCCAGCCCCTATACGCTTTACGTGCGGCTATGAGCGAGTTGCTGTCGCAAAAGTCCCCCGGCGAGGGCGTAGCGGAAATTGAACAGTCTTTCAGTTACATCGAAGAGCTAGTTGAGGCAGCGCTGGAAAGAGCCATCGAGGAAGATGAGACCGGCAGGGCAATGCAGAATGACCAACCGGAAGCTACGGACATCAAGAAACTCTTTGGGGCGCTTGCGACCATGTTTGAAGCAGATGCACGTCAGCAATCGGTCGACCTACGAGTGATCCCGGCGTCAAAGACGGTCAATATCTGCCTATTTCCCGTACTGCGTATCATGACTAACTTCGTGTCGAACGCGATCCGTTACAATCCTGGCGGCCGGGTTCTTATTGGCGCGAGGCAAAAAGGAAAGCACGTTGCTCTCGAAGTTCATGACACCGGTCATGGTATGTCAGCCGATGAACTCGCCGCTGTAAAACGCCGCCATGTCCGCGGACAAGCCGCCGGCAATGAAGAAACTAATGGCAGCGGCGTCGGCCTTTCTATCGTCGCCAAACTAGCAAAAGAACACAACCTAGAATGGACACTTGAGAGCCGGAAGGGCCATGGAACAACTGCTAAATTGATTGTAAGGATCGCCAATGATTGATTCCGTTTTGTTCAATAGCTTAGCGCCATCCGCCAGCTCGCCGCGTGCGGCAAGGGCCGTGGTTTGCTGCATGAGGGCGGCGTTCGGCCCTTTGATGCGAACCTCATCATCCGTGACCACACCTTCGCTGATGATGGTCTCCACATAGGCGCGAGCAAAGGCCGCAATCGCGCAACGCAGTTTAACGGCCTTGTCAAACGCATCGACCTTTTCGTCACCAATGCCTCCATTGCCAGGCTACGCTCTTGATCGATGTGGACGATCTGCCGTTTTAGCGCCTCCGCGCGCTTGCAGCCCTTTTCAAGTGTTGTTGCAACGTCAGGACGATTCCCTCGCCAATACGGTCATAGAGTTCATTGAGGCTTTTGTTGGTTTTTCGTTTCTCGCCTGTCTGGCCCCGTCATCGGTATATTATCGTTCACTGCACTGTTCAGCAGGTTCGCAATCATCGCCCCCAAATGGGTTTCGATCAAAGCCAATTCGTAATCCGTGATCAGTAAATCTTGGGGTATTTCCGCCACTACCTTGCGGCAATTGGGGCAATGATTGTCATGCCAATCGACAATCGTTCGCTTTTCAAAGTAGTATTCGCGACCAGCGCGACCGTCCGCCTGGAGCATCCATAAAGTATGGCAAATGGCGCAAAACCGGATATGGGAATTCCGCACAAGCAAGACGGCTTTATCCTGAGGTTGTATGAAAACGAGCAAATCAGATTAGTGTTAGATGATGGACAGCGCCTACCTGTTGCTCCAACCCTCAAACAAGCATTATGAAGCCGTCCTGGATCACGCCGGATGATGCGTCGGGATCACAGCACAACTCGTCAACTTCACCCAGCGCAATCTTTGTCACCAGTAGAAGCCATAGAGAAAGATAAGGACAGCGGTGACGATGGCGGCGCCGACATTGAATCCTGTGCCGGTTTTGAAGGAGATGCCGGCAAGGTCGATGACCTGATCGTCTCGTGCTGGGCGTTGGAGCATGGACAAGGCGACGCCAAGCCCGACGCAGAGCAGGAACACGACGCCGACCCGGTCCATAAACGGCATCTCCGGTAGCCAGATCTTGAACCCCAGCGACAATGCAAACGAGCCGATAACGGCAGCGATGGCGCCGATCTCGGTGCCGCGCTTCCAGAACATGCCGAGAATGAAAATCGCAACAATGCCCGGCGTGAAAAAGCCGGTATATTCCCGGATGATCTGAAACACTTGATCGGCGCCGCCTAAGAGCGGCCTTGCGGCGAGGACGGCGATAGCGATGGCGATCAGGCTGGTGATGCGCCCG
>JAJFFZ010000210.1 GCA_021776395.1 Hyphococcus sp.
CGGCGATGGAGAAGGATTTTGCATCGCCCTTGACCACCGTATAGGCGGGCACGGCCAGGCGTGGTTTGATATTGCCGTCGATAATGCAGGCCGCGGCGCGCACCGGCAGGTTCGCCGCCGCGCGGGCCATGGCCAGAAGCGTCGCCTGCAAAATATTGATGTCGTCAATCTCATCGACGCTGGCGACGCCGACCCCGACGGCGGACGTCTTCCAGATTTCCGTGGCGATTTCTGAACGGCGCTTTTCGGTGAGGGTTTTAGAATCGCGCAAACCCGCCGGCATCGTCGCCGCATCGAGCACCACCGCGGCGGCCACCACCGGCCCCGCCAACGGCCCGCGCCCGGCCTCGTCAATCCCGGCGATAATGCCGGGGATCTGGTCTTCAATTTCAAAGCTGGGCGTATAGACGGGCATCAGAAAATCCATTTCGATGCCGCAATTATCCCCCGAGTCGCACGCGGCGCCAAACCGCCCGCTTACTCAAACAAACCCAGCTGCCCGGAGACTTCCGACGGGACGCGAAACTGCGTCAGATCGAGGCGCGAGCGCTCGCGGTCAAAGCCGAGGCGGGCGCGGGCCGCCTGATTGCGCTGGCCGATCAGCAGCGCATAGGGCGTTTTAATCTCGCCGCCGCGGCTCCAATAGGGGTCATAGTCCTTGCCGCCATTCATATCGCGAATATGGCGCATGATGCGGCGCGCGCGATTGGGCGCATAAGCCTCCAGCCATTCCTGAAACAACGGCGAGACCTCAAGCGGCAGGCGGATGATGGTGTAAGCGGAAAATGTGGCGCCAAGCCCGGCGGCTTTTTCCATGATGGCTTCCATTTCATCATCGTTCAGTCCGGGGATCAACGGCCCGGTCATAATGCCGGTCTCAACGCCGGCCTCGGCCAGGCGCTTGATGGCTTCAAAGCGTTTTGGCGGCGCAGAAGCGCGCGGCTCCATGGAGCGGGCGAGCGCTTTGTCTTGGGTGGTAATCGACACCATCGCCCGGGTGAGGTTCTTTTGCGCCATCGGCGCCAAGATATCGAGATCGCGGGTGATGAGATGGGCTTTGGTGAGGATGGTCACCGGATGATTAAAGCGCGCAAGCGTTTGCAAGATACCGCGCATGTTCAGGAATTTGCGCTCTATGGGCTGGTAAGGGTCGGTGTTGGTTCCAATAGCGATAACGCGCGGCTTATAGTGCTTATTCGACAGCTCGTTTTGCAATAGTTTCGATGCGGAGGGTTTAGCAAATAGCCGGGTCTCAAAATCAAGCCCGGCCGACAGGCCCATATAGGCGTGGGAGGGCCGCGCAAAACAATAAATGCAGCCATGCTCGCAGCCGCGATAAGGATTAATCGAGCGGTCAAACCCGACATAGGGCGACTGGTTGACGTTGATGATTTTCTTCGGCCGCTCCAGCGTCACCTCGGTGCGCAGGGGCGGCAGCTCTTCGCCGTCATTGACCGGGCCCAGCATCTGGCTGGCGTCCCAGCCGTCATCTTGCGTCTCGCGGCGCTCGCTTTCATAGCGGCCAGAAGCGTTAGACCGCGCGCCGCGCCCTTTCCCTGGGAGGGGCGGTCCCTTGGGCGAAGGGCTGTCCTCAGTTGGGCTCGGAGGACGAAGGGAAAGATGCGCGGCGCGGGCCATGCGCAAAGCTATCACCACGACAGAACAAATCAAGAACAAAATTTCACCAGGCCAGGAATGCGCGCAAACTGGCGGCGCGTGGCGCATTGCTGGCGCCTTGAGACATTTGAAACAGGCTCTAAGACAAGGCCATGCTCACAGTCGTCATCCCTACTCTTAACGCAGCCGCGCGGTTGCCTTTGTGCCTTGAGGCGCTGGTGGCGCCGGCGGTTAGCGGGCTGGTGACGCAGGTGATTGTCGTCGATGGCGGCTCGGAGGACGACAGCATGGCGATTGCCGACGGTTTTGGCGCGACCGTGTTGACGGCGCCGCCGGGCCGCGGCGGGCAGTTGAAGAAAGGCGCTGAGGCGGCGGCTAGCGACTGGCTGCTGTTCCTGCATGCGGATACGGTTTTGGAGCCAGGTTGGGCGGATGAGGCGCGCGGCCTTATCAAAAAAAATATTTACGCCGCCGGGGTCTTTACGCTGGCGTTCGATGCAAGGGGCCTTGCTCCGCGCCTGGTCGCGGGCGGGGCGATGATCCGCACAATGGCTCTAAAAAGTCCGTATGGAGACCAGGGTCTGTTGATTTCGCGCACGTGTTATCAGGAAATCGGCGGGTATCATGATATCCCGTTGTTTGAGGATGTCGATATTATACAGCGCCTGATGCGTGTGAAGGGGCCGATGGCCTTGCATATACTCCGGTCCAAAGCGGTAACCTCGAGCGAGCGTTATCGGCGCCAGGGATATCTGCGCCGGGTTGTGAAGAACGCCATATTGCTGGCGCGTTTTCACATGGGCGCGTCGCCGGAAAAACTCGCTGCGGATTATCGCTGATGCGCGGGACCGTCATCATATTCGTCAAGGCGCCGCGCGCCGGCGCGGTCAAGACGCGGCTTGGCGCCGACGTCGGCATGGGCCGGGCCGCGGCGTTGTTCCGTATCATGACGGAACGAACCATCGCCGAGGCGACAAAAGGCGACTGGCGCACATGCCTCGCGGTTGACCCGCCGTCGGCGTTGTCGGGTTGGGACAGGCTGTGGCCGCTGCAACTGTCACGCATGGCGCAAGCGTCGGGCGATCTCGGCGCGCGTATGGCGCACGCCTTTAAGGTTGCGCCGCCGGGGCCAACCCTCATTATCGGCGCTGATGCCCCGGGCGCGCGCGCGCGCCATTTGCGCCAGGCTTTTAAAGCGCTTGGCGGCGCTGATGCGGTGTTCGGCCCGGCCGAAGATGGCGGCTATTGGTTGATCGGTCTGGCGCGGAGGCGGCCTGCGCCAAATCTATTTGAAGGCGTACGCTGGTCAACCAAACACGCGCTCGCCGATACGGTGAAAACTCTGCCGAGCAGCTTTCAGGTTTCGCATCTGGAAACCCTCGCCGACATCGACGAGGCGCGCGACCTTGAAAAATTCGGGCTCTGTGCAACCGCGCATTGACCTATGTGGGCCATAACCGCCACTGTCGCCTATTGAGGATAGGAGAGGCGGCATGTTGAAATGGATTGGCGGCGGCATTTTAATTGCAGCAGCAGCGGGCGCGGGGTTGTTTTTCTTCATCATTCCCGCCCGGGTTGATGCGCGGATGAATGTTGTGATCGCGCATGAGCCATTTAAAATCAGCGACGCGGCGCGTGCGCTTCACGCGACGGTTGGGATTGCCGACCTTCATGCCGACACGATGTTATGGATGCGCGATCCGCTCAAGCGCCATGCGCGCGGCCATGTCGATTTGCCGCGATTGAAAGACGGCGGTGCGGCGTTGCAGGTGTTCACCGCGGTAACGAAAACACCGAGCGGGCTTAATTATGACGGCAATGATTCTGATACGGATGACTTGACTGCGTTAATGATTGCTCAGCGCTGGCCGGTCGCCACATGGGGGTCGTTGTTTGCACGCGCGGATTATCAGGCCGGCCGTCTTGCCGGCCTCGAACGCCGCGCCGATGGCGCATTCATCTATGTAAAAACCGCACAACAATTGCGCAGCGCCATCGCCGCCAACGCTCTTGCGGGCATTTACGGAATTGAGGGCGCGCACCCGCTGGAGGGCGAGCTTGGCAATATTGACCGGCTTTACGATGCGGGAATGCGGGTGATGGGTTTGCAGCATTTCTTCGACAACGAGCTTGGCGGATCGCTACATGGCCGCAGCGGCGCCGGGCTGACGCCATTTGGCCGCGATGCTGTGAAAAAAGCGGCTGCAAAAAGCATCATTATCGATGTCGCCCATTCGTCAGAGGCGGTGGTGCGCGATGTTCTGGCGATCAGCGAACGGCCGCTAATTGTCTCCCATACGGGCCTTAAAGGTTATTGCGACAGCCCGCGCAACATCTCCGATCAGCTGATGAAAGAGATCGCCGATGCTGGCGGATTGGTTGGCGTCGGTTTTTGGGAAGGCGCGATTTGCAATCCGACACCGGATGGCATTGCCGGCGCAATTGTCTATGCGGTCAATCTTCTTGGGGCGGAACATGTCGCGCTTGGCTCCGACTTTGACGGGACGGTAACCACGCCGTTCGATACGTCGGAGCTTGCCGCATTAACGCAGGCGCTGATCAATGCAGGCCTCGACGACCAGACCATCCGCGCTGTCATGGGCGAAAACGCCATACGGTTTTTTCTGGAAAACCTGCCGGCGGAGTAGGCTTTACGGCGCCGCGCAGATTTCCGCCGCCGCAAAGCACTCGTCGAACAAGCCGACATCGGCGGTCATGATTGCCGCGGGGATGGCGAACGCCATCGCGATCAGGCCAATCACTACATAGAAAACGGCGCGTGACGTCGTCGGTCCAAATTTGATTTCCGGGGCTGTAAAATCGCCCGGATGCGAAATAGCCGCCATGAGATTACTCCTAACACCCTGTTCTTTCGGCGCATTGTTCGCCAGGAGAACGGGCAGTCACAAAACTGTCATACTAATATGCGCACTCATTGCGCAATGTCAAGGGAAAGGCGCAAAAAATGCGCTTGTGGGTGGTGGGCGCTGCCGTAGGGCCTGACCAAAAGCCGGGCCCGTGAAAATTCCACCCCGACCACAATCAACGCCATCGCGCATTTCAACCAGCGTGTCAGGCCTTGCCGCCGCGCCGATAAATACTCATCGTGGCGCCTGTCGATGTGGTGTCCGCCTTCATGAGCGTCAGGTCTTTCGGCATGGCGGTCTCGCCAAACAGGCGTTTGCCGGCGCCGACAATGACGGGGAATGTCCAGATTCTGAATTCATCGATCAAATCATTGGCCAGTAAAGTCTGGATCAATTGCCAGCTGCCGTGAACTTGCAGCAACGGGCCGCCCTGGTTCTTGAGGCGAGAGACTTCGTCTGTGATGTCTCCGGTTAAGATGATGGAATTGCTCCACTCAAGTTTCGTCAGCGTCGAGGTGGCGACAAATTTTGTCGCGCTGTTCATCGGATTTTCATCGCCGGCGGCGGAAAAATGCGGCGCAAATAATTCGTAGGTTTTTCGGCCGAGCAAAATATCGTAAGGCGCGGCCATGGCCTCTTTGGCAACCTGCTCCATCACGCCATCCCAATGGGGCTCGGCCCAGCCGCCATGCGCAAACCCGCCCGATGGATCCTCTTCGGGCAGTTTTGGCGACTGCATGACGCCGTCAAGAGTTTGAAAAGTTAAAATAGCGAGGTCTCTTTTCATAAAGGTTTCGTTCCCGCCTTCTTCGGCGCCGGTTGTGGTCGGGTGAAAATCCATTCGTCGTCGGAGGAAAGGGTTTTTGAGAATTTGTATCCGCCGGTTTTGAATTTCTTGAGGTCGCCCGCCTGTTCGATACGGTTTTCTATCGCCCAGCGCGCCATCATGCCGCGCGCCTGCTTGACGTAAAGCATCATCGCGCGGGTATTGCCGTCTTTGACTTCTTTGAAGTTGACCATGATGAACGGCGCGGCGAGCGCCTTCCTGTCAACCGACTTTGCGTATTCGTTTGACGCGAGGCAGACAATGGTTGGGTCGCCATGGGTTTTCACCGCCTTGTCGAGCGCGGCGGCGATGACCGGACGCCAGAACGCGTGGAGATTGTCCCCGCGCGGATTTTTTACCCGCGAGCCCATTTCAAGCCGATAGGGCTGGATCGCATCGAGCGGGCGCAGCAATCCGTAAAGGCCGGAGAGGATACGCAAATGATTTTGCGCAAAGTCGAGATCGGCGGGGGCGAGAGTGTTGGCGTCGAGCCCGCGATAGACGTCGCCGGCGAAGGTGAGTGCGGCTTGCTTGGCGCCGGGCGGCTTGCCGGATGTTTGCAAGGCTTGAAACCGCTGGTGGTTCAAATCGACCAGCGTATCGGAAATCCGCATCAGCTTTTTAAGCTCGGCCGGTTTCAGTTTTTTCGCAACCTCGGCAATCTCAGCGATATCTTTCGCCAGCATTGGGCGCGTGGCTTTGGGAGCACTAGGGGCCGGGTCGAAATTCATTATCTTCGCTGGCGACAATAACATCAGCATAGGTAGTAACTTCCTTGTAGGTTAAAGCATCTTGCCGGGGTTCATAATCCCTTGCGGGTCGAGCGCGGCTTTTATCGCCCGCATCATATCAAGTTCAATCGCGCTTTTGCGTTTGGCGAGCGTTGCGCGGCGG
>JAJFFZ010000022.1 GCA_021776395.1 Hyphococcus sp.
AACTGGCTGTTTGCGTCATTTGTAACATCTATGCGCAAATCTTGATGCGTTGCAAAAAGCCTGGGGCTTGCCGGTTGACCTGCGCGCCTGTATCCGCTCAAAATCAATGTTGCGCGCCGAGTGAGGGCTATGGGCTGGCTTGACGCTTTAAAAAGGTGTGCGCGAAATTTTATAGCAGCGTCCGGCCAGGGGGATGGTCTGACGCATCGTCTTGAGCTGGCTATGCGCTGGCGCAGTACGGGGGCGTTGATGGCAGTAATCCCTGAGTCGAGTAAGTCTACGCCGACCCTTAATAAGGGATTGCAAACCCGCGTCGGCGGGTTTGATACGATTTGCCAGGCGCTAGATTACGCAGCGCTTGGCGAGACCGGCTATAACTTTTTCAACCTGCGCGGCGAAGTCTCTGCATGCCTGCCGTTTTCGGAGGTGCGCCGGCGAGCCCTTGATCTTGCCAACCGCATGGCCACGCGTTTCAAACGCGGCGACCGGTTGGCCATTGTCGCCGAGACCAGCCCTGAATTCATCATCACTTTTTTCGCATGTCAGTATGCAGGGTTAGTGCCCGCGCCAATGCCGATGCCGGTCAATCTTGGCGGCAAGGACGGTTACATTTTGCAAATCCGCCAGATGGTCGCCGGCGCCTCTGCCGCGGCGGTAATCGGCCCCGCAGCACTGACTGATTTCTTGAGCGAAGCCGCGACACAAGTTCCGGGCGCGGCAATTTTTGACTTCCAGGCGCTGTTTGCGCTGCAGGGAAATGGCGCCGTCGCCGAACCGTTCGGGCCGGATGAATATTGTTATATTCAGTACTCGTCCGGCTCCACCAGCGCCCCTAAAGGCGTGATCGGAACGCAACGCTCGGTCAACGCCAACCTCACCGCAATAACCCGGCATGGTATGCGCGTTAGCGCAAAAGATCGTTGCATCAGCTGGCTGCCGCTCTATCACGATATGGGGTTGATCGGCTTTTTGCTGGCGCCTCTGGTAGCGCAGATATCAGTTGATTATTTGGCGACGTCGGATTTTGTGCGTCGCCCGCTTATGTGGCTTCGTTTGATGACGGAGCAGAAATCTACGCTTACCTACAGCCCATCCTTCGGCTATGATCTGGCCGCCAAACGCGCCGCGCGCGCCGAAGCCGGGTCTATCAACCTTGAGCATCTGCGTGTCGCCGGCATTGGCGGCGATATGGTCCGGCCCGAAGCGCTGACAGCCTTTGCCGACGCCTTCGGACCGCTCGGATTTAGCAAGACGGCTTTCACACCAAGCTACGGCATGGCCGAGGCGACGCTGGCAATCTGCTTTCCGGAGCTTGGCGCTCCGGTCAGCGTCGATGCAGTCGATATGCGCCATTACACCCGTTCCGGCGTCGCCCAGCCAGCCTCCGCCGTCACCTCCCCAGAACACAAGCGTGGATTTGTGCTGTGCGGCCGCGCACTGCCCGATCATGCTATAGAAGTACGCGGTGATGACGGCGCGGCGCTCGGTGAGCGCGATGTCGGACGGATTTTCATTAAAGGCGCAAGCCTCACGCCCGGTTACTATTCCGACCCGGAAAGCTCGGCGGCGATGTATGAAGGCGATTGGCTTAACACCGGCGACATGGGCTACCTGCTCAACGGACAAATTGTCATCACCGGACGCGCTAAAGACCTGATCATTATCAACGGACGCAATATCTGGCCGCAGGACATTGAGTGGGCGGTTGAAAAAGTCGCCGGCGTCAGGAGCGGCGGCGTTGCCGCATTTTCTGTCGATGACGGACGCGGCGAACGTATTGTCGTTGTCGTGGAACGCCGCGGCATGAATGATGAAGCGCTTGCAGCCTTAAAGCGTGAGATTTCAGTCGTTATCCAGAACGCCGCCGGCGCGCCGGCCGAAGTGGTGCTTGCACGGCCGCATTCGATGGTCATGACCTCCTCCGGCAAATTATCGAGAGCCAAGGTCAAGCTTAAATATCTCGACGGCGCATTCACGGAAACGCCCGCGCCCAGAGCCGCCAAACCGCAAGTTGTTGCAGACGTTCGAGCTTAGGCGTTGCGTGTCGCGGTTACCGGCGGGACCGGTTTTGTCGGCGCCGCCCTTATTACCCATCTCATCGATAAAGGCTTTGAGGTGCGCGCACTGGCGAGAAACCCGGATCGATTTGATGCGCCCCAAAATATAACCGTCCTGCGCGGCAGTCTCGAAGACGAGGCCGCGCTCAGCGCACTGGCTGAGGGTGCGGATGTTTTCTTCAACCTCGCCGGCGTCACCCATGCCCGCAAAGTCGATGAGTACCAGCGGACCAATATCGACGGCGCCGCGCGGGCGGCGCGGGCGGCGGCGGCGGTTGGCGCCAAACTCGTTCATATTTCATCGATATCGGCGCGCGCGCCAGAAGTCTCGCCTTATGCGCGCAGCAAACACGATAGCGAGGCGGCAATCCGGGCCGCGTCCGGCGACAATGCGTGGCTAGCTCTGCGCCTGCCAGCGATCTACGGCCCGGGCGATATGGTGACGCTGCCCTATTTCAAGCTGGTCAAAATGGGCCTGGCGCTGGAGCCGGGAACGCCGACGCCGGCGCACGCATCCATTGTCTATGTCGAGGACGCCGCCGCCGCGATCGCCGAGGCGGCCCGCTCAGCGCCGCCGGGCGCCGTCTATGAGGTTGGCGACGAGCGCCCCGAGGGCCATGCCTGGTCTGAAATTGGCGCTATATTAGGCGAGCAACTAGCCAGGCGCCCGCGCGCCATTCGCGTCCCGCGAGCGCTTATCGGGGCCTATCACAAAACAATCATCGCCGTAGAGAGCGCCCTCGGGCGCAGGCCCAGCGTACGCGAAGGCCAGGTAAATGAATTTTTTCACCCCGATTGGGTCGCCCGCAGCGCTCTTTTGAGCGATGCTACGCCGTGGCGGCCGACAACACCGCTAAAAGAAGGGTTTGCAAAAACCGCCCTTTGGTATCAGAAAAATGGTTTGCTATAACAACCCGCCCCGCGCCCAGGAGATACGGCCATGTCCAGTATTCAGGAAGACGACGATCTGGTATTTCGGAAAATCGCCTCCCTGATTGAACCCCTCAACGAGAAGGGCGTAAAATTAACGCGAGACACCGACCTGATCGCCGATCTGGAAATCGATTCCGTCGCGGTTCTCGATGTCGTGATGGACATTGAAGACAATTACGACATTTCAATTCCGGTCAACACGATCTCGGAAATCAAAACCATTGGCGAATTGGTAGACGCCATCCACGCAATCAAAAAAGAGCAATCATAAACTATGAGCCTTTTCGACAAATTTCAGACCACCGCCACGCAATATCACGCCCTGCGGGAGGGGATCGGCCGCGATCCGTTCGGCGTCTCGATGGATGAAATGAAGGGGCCGACCCGCGCTATGGTCAATGGTAAGGAAATCGTCCTTGCCGGGACCAATAACTATCTTGGCCTGACTTACGACGATCTCGCTATCGCGGCGGCAAAGGATGCGATTGACCAATCCGGCACCGGCACGACGGGTTCGCGCTTTGCAAACGGGACTTATGCAGCGCACCGCCAGCTTGAAATCGACCTTGCCGCCTTTCTCGGTTTTAAACATTGCATGGTCTTCTCCACCGGCTATCAGGCCAATCTCGGCGCGATTTCTGCGCTAGCAGCGCCGCCTGAAGATGTCATCCTGCTCGACGCTGACTGTCACGCTTGCATCTATGACGGCGCGCAGCTCAGTGGCGCGGAAATCATCCGCTTCCGTCATAATGACCCCGAAAGCCTCGACAAGCGCCTTGGGCGCCTTGGCGACAAGGTGAAGGGCAAGCTGGTATGTTTCGAGGGCATGTATTCGATGTTTGGCGATATCGCGCCGGTCATGGACCTCATCGAAGTCGCCCACAAACACGGCGCCTATGCGCTGCTCGACGAGGCCCATTCCTTTGGCGTCTTTGGCGATAATGGCCGCGGCGTCTGCGAGGCGGAGGGCGTGTTGGACGATGTAGATTTTTATACCGGCACCTTTTCCAAGAGCCTCGCCTCAATAGGCGGGTTTGTCGCCTCTAACCACCCAGAGCTTGAATATTTAAGGTTTTCAAGCCGGCCCTATATGTTCACCGCCTCGCCGTCGCCAGCCAATGTTGCGGCCGCGTCAGCCGCGTTAGCGCGGCTCAAATCCGACCCCTCGATGCGCACCAGCCTGTGGCAAAACGCAAAACGCATCCACGCCGCCTTCACCCAACTCGGCTTTGATCTGTGCGCGCCGGAAAGCCCCGTCATCGCCGCCAGGCTTGAGGGCCGCGAGCAGGCCTTTATGGCGTGGAATTTTCTGATGGAAAACGGCGTTTACGTTAACCTCGCCATCCCGCCTGGCACGCCGAATGCAACGTCGATATTACGCCTCAGCGTTTCTGCGGCGCACACCAACGAGGACCTTGATGCCATCATCAACGCCTACACCGCTTTGTCTGAAATGTTGTCGGCGCAGGCTGCATAGGGTTTTATCGATGTTGGGTCACATTTGCGTTAGGCATAAAATCTCCACAAGTCGGCCCTTAGCTGGCCGTTCGAGGAGCCAACCTGGTGTTTACCCTGTTCAGTAGTGAAGGATTTGTGGCGTGATGAGTATACCCCGGACGTTTCTGATCGCCGGCGCCATTGTCGGCGCCGTTACTGCTGGCGCAGCCGCTAAAAAACCCGAAGGCCCGGAAAAATTCAACTTTGAACATGTCAGCTGCAATGGCGCAGATAACCAAATCCGCCTCGTTGTGACCGGCGTAAAACGCAGCGCCGGGCGCATCACCGCAGATCTTTACCCAAACAAGGAAGACGGTTTTTTAAAAAAGCGCGGCCGCATCACTCAGGTCAAGTTCGCCGCCAAAGCGCCAGTAACCAGCTTTTGCATCATCGCACCGACGGCCGGGTCTTTCGCCATCGCCGTTTACCATGACAAAAACGCCAATGACGGTTTTGACAAAGGCCCGCTTGGCCTGCCGGAGGAACCTTGGGGGATTTCCAACAATCCGAAAGTCCGGTTTAAACCGCCGCCGGTTGAAAAGGCGCTGTTTAAGGTCGACCATGCCGGCGCAGAGGTGGAAATTAAGCTGAAGTAGGGCTAGGCATTGCGGGGCCGCATCGACGGCGCCGTTACAGCAGCCACATGCGAGCCGCAGATGCCTGACCAAACCGTCTCTAGCCAAACAATCGAAATTCGTCCTGTCCATAGTAAAGCGGACCGCAAGACTTTCATCCACCTCGCCACGCGCCTCTATGCGGACGACCCCCATTATGTCACGCCGCTCGAATTCGAGCTTAGCGCCCGGCTAGATCCTGCAAAGAATCCATCGCTGAAAGGCTCGCCGCATCAATTGTGGATTTCCTATCGGGATGGCGCGCCGGTCGGCAGGATCTCAGCCTTCGTCAATCAGGCGCATCTCGACCGTCACAAAGACGCCACCGGGCATTTCGGCTTTATCGAAGGCGAGGACGACCCGGCGATTTTCGATGCGCTGCTGAAAACCGCATCCGACTGGTTGCGTGAGCATGGGGTGCACAAAATTGCTGGCCCGTTTAATTTCTCGGTCAATGAAGAGGCCGGCTTGCTGGTCGATGGCTTTGACACGCCGCCCTATGTGATGATGCCGCATGGCCGGCCTTATTACGCCGGCCATCTTGAACGCGCCGGGTTCACCAAGGCGATGGACATGTATGCGCTTGAATATTACCCGGTGCGCGATTTCATTCCCGAACGCCGGATGCGGTTTCTCAACAAAGTGCTCGACAAACCGAATATTACCATTCGCACGCTCAACACCAAGGACGTGCTTGGCGACATCCGCTTGATTGTCGATATTTTTTATGACGCCTGGTCCCATAATTGGGGATTTATTCCGTTCTCAGAGGACCATATTCGCCACATGGCGGACGAGTTGAAGCCGATCATAGCCAAACACAATATCGTTTTGTGTTTCCTCGACGGCGAGGCTGTCGCGTTTGGGCTGGTGCTGCCCAATATCAACCACGCCATTCGCGGCTTCGACGGCAAGCTATTGCCGTTCAACTGGGCGAAGTTGCTTTGGCGGCTTAAGGTCAAAGGGATTGAGCAATCGCGCATGCCGCTGATGGGCGTGCGGCGCAAGCTCCATAAAAAACCGCTGGGCGCGGCCTTTGCTTACAAAATTATCGCCATGGTCAATGACGCCAATATGGACAAAGGCGTCACTCATTCAGAACTTTCCTGGATTTTGGAAAACAACGAATCAATGCTCACCATGCTGACCGATCTGGGCGGCAAGATTTATAAAACCTACCGCATCTACGAAAAGCCGCTTTAAGTTTACCGCAAAAACGGCTCATCAAAGCTTCTGAGCTTCCTTGAATGCAGCGTGCCGGCTTTTAGCTCGTCGCGCAGAAGCTCGATGGCGCGGATGCCGATTTCCAGATGCTGGCTGACGCGCTCCTGGTAAAACGCATCCGCCATGCCCGGAAGCTTAATCTCGCCATGTAGCGGCCGGTCAGAAACGCATAACAGCGTTCCATAAGGCACCCGGTAGCGATAGCCGTTTGCAGCGATGGTCGCTGATTCCATATCGATGGCGATTGCGCGCGCCTGATTGAGACGCACCGCATTGCGCTCAAAGCGCAATTCCCAATTGCGATCGTCGGTGGTCACCACCGTGCCGGTGCGCAAATGTTCTTTCAGCTGGCCATGGGCGATACCGCTCACTTCCGAGACCGCTTGCGTTAACGCCAGTTGAACTTCCGCCAACGTCGGCAGCGGCACGGACGGCGGCAAGACATCGTCCAGTACATTGTCCTCGCGCAGATAAGCGTGGGCCAGAACATAATCGCCAAGCCGCTGAGTGCGGCGCAAGCCGCCGCAATGGCCGATCATCAACCACACCTGCGGGCGCAACACCGCCAGATGATCGGTGATGGTTTTTGCGTTTGATGGGCCAACGCCGATATTGACGATGGTGATGCCGTGCTGCTTGGCTTGCGTCAGGTGATAGGCCGGCATTTGCGGCATCTTGCCCGCATCGCCGGTCGCCGGCGCGCCCTTGCGCGAAATCCGGCCATTCGGCTCGACCAGCGCATCAGCGCGGCCCGCCTCAATCTCTTTTTTGCCAAATGCAACAAACTCATCAACATAGCGTTGATAGTTTGTAAACAGAATAAAATCCTGAAAATGCTCCGGGCTTGTCGCGGTATAATGCTGGATGCGATGCAGAGAATAATCCACACGCTCCGCGCTAAACAGTGAAATCGGCAATGTGCCGCTGCGTTTTAAAACAAAGTGCCCATCAACGATATCGTCATTGGTGGCGACAAGGTTGGGCGTGTGAAAATAATATTGAAGCGCACTGCGCTGGTCTTGGGACAGCGCGACGGTGGCTTTTTCAAGCACGAAGGCGAGCGGGATCGGCGCGAAGGACCGCCCGACAAAAATCTTCGCCGCGTAGCGGCCCATAATCCGCTCCAGCTGGCCTTTTAAGTATTCCGAAAACAGCGCCGGGCGCGTGATGGTGGCGCCATAGACGCTGGTCGACGCCACCCGGCCAAGCGCCAGCCGGGAGGTTTGAGACGCGCTTTCCGCCGGCACGACCGCGCATAAATACGGATAGGTTGGCGCCTCGCCCGGCTCCGGCTCCAGCTTCCCGGCGACATAAAGCTCAAAGCGTTCCTTGAGTTGCTCATGGGCCTCATCATAAAGCGCCATCAGGCGGGCTACCGCTTCATCAGGCGTTTGACACGCTACGAGGTCGCTGGCGGGAGCATCAACGGGCGGCGATAGGGTCATCTCTTAGGTCCTTGGGCGGCTTGGTCAAAAGGGCAAGTCCGCCTGCATACACCCTTTTGAGGGGGCTGCGCCAGCACCCGACGGACGCCCCTAGTTTCCCGCCCCCGGAACCATGGCGCGCAAATCTTCCAGCACCTGACAGAGCCGGACAATCGCCCGTTTCGCCGGCGCGCGGCCGCTGATATTGACGCCGGTGATAGTGCGGCGGCGCTTCCACAGGCGGTTGATCATCGGATGGTCGCTGGCGGCGCAGGAATCCATCATCACAAAGTCTGGATCGTTTAAAAGCACCTTGGTGTTTTCAATTTCAAGCAGCACGCCCGGCGAATAGCGCGCAAATTCTGGGTCGTAACAGGTTTTCAATGAGCACCCGGCGCCAGCGCCCCAGCCGACCAGCATCGCAATCGGGCGGCCGCCCAGATCAAGCCGCATAAAGCGAAGTTTGCCCGCATCAAGCGCACCTCTGACAGCGGCGCGAAACCACTGTGTGTCCGCACGGTTGGAATTGAGCGAGGTGCCGCGCTGACCCTTCCAACCTCTGCCTTCAAGCGCCAGAAATTCTTCTGTCCAACGTGAGCATTCTCTACTATCGGTTAGTGTACGGACTGATAGGGCGCCGCGCTCACCGAGACGATTGCGCTGCCTTTGCAGCTTTCCCACCCTCTTTTTACCAAGAACGGCTTCTGGAGTGGGCGCCGCAGTGTCTCCGCCGACCAACGCTGCGCGCGAAAATTCGCCAGCCTGATAGTGATGGCGCTGGCCGTCACCGGCGGCGTTGGCGACAGCGCGCGCTACTGCGCCGGTCGATGCTAAATGCGGCAGCCGCAGCATCGCCTGACTGAGCGGGCCGTCGCATAACAACTCCACAAGCGCGCCCATCGCCGCTTTATCATGGCCGCGCCGGATCAGCGGCGCGCCGTAATAGCAATGGCGATGCATCCATGTCGCCCAATAGCGCAGCGGCAGCCTGGCATAGCCGCGCATCACCCGCATCGGCGCAAAGCCGACAAGCTGTTCGCGCCCGGACCCGCGCCAAATACACGCAAGCTTGACCTTTTCATCAGCAAAGTGGTGCAACGCCGGCAACAGCGCCCAGGGTTCAAAAAACGGATTTTCTTCCGCCAACTCACCACACAAAGCCCGCCACGGTTCGATGATCGATGCGGCGTCATTAACGCTGACCAGCTCGGCGTGAAGCTTGGCATGGTTAACCGGCCAGATCGCCCGAACGCTGAGCGGCGCGGCGAAATTGTGCCGGGTTGCGACATTTTCTGCATCATAGAACAACAACATAGGCCGGCGCCCCCGTAATTCCCGGCCTCAATAGTGATTATTCAGGCCGCACCAGACAGGTAATGCAGGAGGCGCGCCGAAGGGGGGGCTGCTAAAGCTTATCAATCTCAGCGTCGCTCAAGGTTCTGGCCTCCTCGGCCAGCATGATCGGCACGCCGTCGCGGATCGGATAGGCAAGGCCAACTTTCTTGCTTAACAGCTCCGCCTGCGTGCGATCATAAACCAGCACCCCGCCCGATTGCGGACACACCAGAATCTCTAACAGTCGCGGGTCGATTTCATCCGATTTATCAATATCCGCCATAACCTTTATTCCTCCAAAACCGCTTTCATTGCAGCGGCCCGAATTCACCCGGCTCATCCGCCGCGCCCGACATTTCCATCAGCGCCATCAGGATTTTTGCTCGGTCCGCAACCGTTTTAGCCTCAAGCAGCGCCTGCTTTTCATTCGGCGCAAACGGACAGCCCATCGCCAGCGACGCCACCAGCGATTCAATCGGCGCCTCTTCGACGGCATCCCAGTCGGTTTTTAAACCTTCCGTATCAAGATAATCACTCATAATTTCCACAAACGCCTCGCGGTCGACATCCTCTCCGGAGGCATCCTTATGAGCATCAATATTAAACGCGTCCCAGTCTATGCGCGCAGTGCGATAAGGCGCCTCAACGTCAACTTCCTCAATCAACCGAAATCGCCGCACGCCGGTCAGCGACACCAAATAGCGACCGTCACCGGATTCGCGAAAAGACGTGATCCGCCCTGCGCAACCAACATGATAAAGCGCCGGCGCCATATCGTTTTTTTTCGGCAAGTCCCGCGGCTGGATCATGCCAATGGTCCGCGCGCCGCCAAGCACGTCGTCGATCATCTTCAGATATCGCGGCTCAAAAATATTCAGCGGCAACTGACCGTCAGGAAGCAACAGCGCGCCAGAGAGTGGGAACAGCGCAATGGTTTGCGGCAGGGTGGCTTTTGACTTCGATATCGGTTGGCCGGTCATGGGACGCGATGAGCCCTCCTTGCATTAAGAAAACAGGATCGAGGACAGCTGGCGGCGCGCCCGAATGGCGGCAGGGTGCGCAACGCCGAGCGCTTCAAACACTGTCAGCAGTTTTTTGCGCGCGGCCTCATCATTCCAGTCGCGGTCGCGCGCAATCACCGCCAGCAGTTCATCAATCGCCGGCTCCATCGAGCCGGCAGACAGATAGGCGCCGGCAAGCTCAAAGCGGGCATCCAAATCATCAGGGTTGGCTTCGACTTTTTCCTTTAGCGCCGCAATATCGGCGCCGCCGGGATTGTCTTCAGCCAGTGCAATCGAGGCTTTGATGCTCACAAACGCAGGCTCTTTTTGCGCTTCCGGCGGCGCCAGTTCGAGCGTTAGTTTTGCTTGTTCAATATCGCCAAGCGCCAGATGGCAACGTGCCAGCCCGGCAATCGCGCGGGTATTGGCAGCATCCGCTTGCGCAACTTGCCCGAACAGCTGTGCGGCGGACGCGATATCGCCTTACTCAAACTCCGCCTCGACGGCGTTCAGATAATCCTCTGACGGATCACTTT
>JAJFFZ010000211.1 GCA_021776395.1 Hyphococcus sp.
AGTGGTCTATCCCGCCTGTTGCGGCATGCCGGAGCTGGAGCAGGGCAATCACGACAAAGACGCCGCTAATGCCCGCAAGGTTGCGGGCGCGTTGCGGCCGCTGGTTGACGACGGCTACACGATTATGGGGCTGGTGCCGTCTTGTTCGTTGATGTTGAAATTCGAATGGCCGCTGATCCTGCCCGATGATGATGATGTGCGTGCGCTCTCAGCGGCGACCATGGACTTTGACGAATTCCTTATCGATGTGTCGAAAAAGGAAGGCCTCGCTGATGGGCTGGCGCCAGTGAAAGGCGGCGTGACGTTGCACCTTTCCTGTCACAGCCGGGCGCAAAATATCGGCCAGAAGTCGACCGAGCTGCTCAAGCTGATACCAGACACCGAGCTTACCGTCATCGAGCGCTGTTCCGGTCATGGCGGGACATGGGGGATTAAGAAGGAGCACCACGAGACCGCGATAAAAATTGGCAAGCCGGTCGCGCGCAAGGCGCTTGAGGTTCACAACGCTTTTATCGTCTCAACCTGTCCGCTCGCCTGCGATCACATTCGCACCGGCGTCGATGCGCTGGAGGATGGCGCGGCGCCGGCGCGCTCCTGGCACCCGATAGAAATTTTAGCCAAAGCCTACGGCTTGTAGCCGCCCATAGAAGAGGTGTTTGCATGAGCAGCAATATTCAAATGAAATCTCCCCGCGAACGTTTCGACATCACCCGCGACGATATAATGGCGATGGCGGACTATGAGAAAATCCGCGACGCGCGGCGCAAAGAGATTATCGCGGCGAAGAAAAACCGGCGCGTAGCGATCGGCCCTTACGCGATGGTCTATTTTGAGAGCTACGACACGATGTGGCTGCAAATCCACGAGATGCTCTATATCGAAAAGGGCGGCGAGGAACAGATCGCCGATGAGCTGGCGGCGTTTAATCCGCTGATCCCCAAGGGCCGCGATCTGGTCGCGACCTTGATGTTTGAAATCGATGACGAGGCGTTGCGAAAACGTATTTTGGGTGCGCTCGGCGGCGTTGAGCAAACCATCTCCTTGAAGTTCGGCGATTATGAAATCCCCGCCGAAGCCGAGCAAGACGTTGACCGCACCACGGCAGGCGGCAAAACCTCGTCAGTGCATTTCCTGCATTTCCAGTTTTCGGATGAAGCGGCGGCGGCGTTTAAAAACACCCAAGGCGATGTGATGTTGAGCATCAGCCACGAGAACTACCCGCATATGACGCTGTTGTCGGCGGAAACAAAAGCAGCGCTGGCGGGCGACCTGGCCTGACATTGCTCGTGGCTTACCTCCCCTCAAGGGGGAGGTAAGGCGCACAGCGCGCGCCATTTATTCACCTTGATCCACTTCCCTAAAGACCGCTATGTCATTGAGGCGAACCAGGGATCAAAATATGAGCGAGCCACGTAAATTGTTGCAAGGGGCGACCGGCGACTGGGAGGTTGTGGTCGGGCTTGAGGTTCACGCCCAGGTGAAATCAACCTCGAAGCTGTTTTCCGGCGCGAGCGCGGCCTATGGCGCAGGGCCGAATGAGCATGTCTCACTAGTTGATGCCGCGATGCCGGGCATGTTGCCTGTCATCAACAAATATTGCGTCGAGCAGGCGATCCGCACCGGGCTTGGGCTTAACGCCAAGATCAACCTGTGGTCGCGGTTTGACCGCAAGAATTACTTCTACCCCGACCTGCCGCAGGGCTATCAGATTTCCCAGTTCAAAGACCCGATTGTCGGCGAGGGCGAGATTGAAATCGAGCTTGAGGGCGGCGCGTCGCAAACCATCGGTATTGAGCGTCTGCATCTGGAACAGGACGCCGGCAAGTCAATTCATGACATGGCGCCGAACGCATCTTATGTCGACCTCAACCGTTCTGGCGTGGCGCTGATGGAAATCGTTTCCAAGCCGGATATGCGCTCGGGCGAAGAGGGGGCTGCGTATTTCTCCAAAATCCGCACCATCGTGCGTTACCTCGGGACTTGCGACGGCAATATGGATGAAGGCTCGATGCGCGCGGACGTCAATGTTTCCGTCTGCCGGGCCGGCAACTATGAAAAGTTTCGTGAGACCGGTGATTTCAAATATCTCGGTACACGGACGGAAACCAAGAACGTCAATTCCATCCGGTTTACAAAACAGGTGATAGACTTTGAAGCGCGCCGGCAGATTGAAGTGCTGGAGGCTGGCGGAACCATCGACCAGGAAACCTTATTGTTCGATCCGAAGACCGGTGAGACCCGCACCATGCGCTCCAAAGAAGACGCCCATGACTATCGCTACTTCCCGGACCCGGATCTGTTGCCGCTGGAATTTGACCAGGCCTGGGTTGATGAGATCAAGGCCGGACTGCCGGAGCTGCCGGACGCCAAGAAGCACCGCTTCATGGATGAATATGCGCTATCGGCCTATGACGCGATTGTGCTCGCCGCCGATAAGCAAAAGGCTGCTTATTTTGAAGAAGTTGCAAAAGGCAATGACGGTAAGCTCGCATCAAACTGGGTGACGGGCGAATTATTCGGCGCGCTCAACAAGGCCGGCAAGGATATCGGCGACAGCCCGATCAGCGCGCGCCAACTGGGTAAGCTGATTGGCCTGATTAAAGATAAAACCATATCCGGCAAAATCGCCAAGGATGTGTTCGCACTGATGTTTGAAGGCGAAGAGACCGGCGACCCGGCCGACATCGTCGAAAAGCGCGGGCTGAAGCAAGTCACCGATACCGGCGCGATTGAGAAGGTCATCGACGAAATCATCGCCGCCAACCCGGAACAGGTTGCGAAGGTAAAAGAAAAACCAAAAACCTTCGGCTGGTTTGTCGGCCAGGTCATGAAAGCGATGCAGGGCAAGGCTAATCCGCAAGCGGTGAACGAGATTTTAAAGAAGAAGCTTGGGGTCGAATAAGTCAAGGGCTGAAAATCGGGCGCTGTTGAGTTTCGACCCGTTTGCGCGCGGGCGAGAAAAACCAAGGGGGCGGGCATGGCGACTGCCAACAAATTTGACCGCATCAATCGCTGGCTAACGCTCGGCGCCAATATCGGCGTCGTCCTTGGGCTGATTATTCTGATTGTCGAAGTTCGCCAGAACGCCAGCCTCATGCGCGCAGCCATGGAGGCGGATAAGAACGCGATGCTCGCCAACATCGAATTGAGCATGGCTTCGCCTGCTACGGCTGAGGCATGGGCGAAATCCGTGCACACGCCGGAAAAACTGACCGATGCGGAAATCCGAATACTTGAGGCCCACTTCGTCGCGGTGATGTTGCAATGGGATCAGCTCTTTCAAATGCAATCCATCGGTCTGGTTCCCGAGGAGAGGGTCGAGCGACATATCCGCAATTCCGCACCCTTTTATTTCGGCAGCGCTTTCGCCAAAAACTGGTGGCGCAGCGAAAATCGCGGCTGGGAAGGAACGCAGATGATGAGTGTCGCCGGCCCGGTAGTGGAGAGACTGGACGAACGGTTCTTAGAAAAACGTCTGAATGCACTCCGAATAGACGGCGGCCATCCGCTTACGGAAGACGTCGACACGCCTCCGAAAACGCAAACTGACCCCGTGGTCGTCTCACCAGACCTTTACAGGGTGCTGTTCGAAAACCAGCACATCCGGGTGGTTGAATATGCGATCGCGCCGGGTGAGCACGACAACCCGCACACCCATCCGCCCAAATTCATGGTTGTGCTCGCTAGCGGGCGACTGAAGATCGACATTGGCAATGGTGAGACAATAATTTCTGAGGAGAAAACAGGCGCCGCAAAGTGGACTGCCGCGCGCGGGCTTCATACGGCGGAAAATATTGGCGACACAACTGTCCGCGTGCTGCTCGTCGAACCAAAATCGGCGCAGGCGGCGGAGGATGCTACCCCATGATCCTTCGCCGCCTCACCGAACACGTAAAGGCGCAAAATTGGTTTGCTGTCGGGATTGATTTCCTGATTGTTGTTGTCGGTGTGTTTGTCGGTTTGCAGGTGTCAAACTGGAACACGGCGCGGCTCCAGGAAAAAACTGCGCAGATTTATATTGAACGCATCCGCGAAGACCTTGCGGGAAACAGGGAGGATCTTGGCCAACGGCTCGCCTATTTTCGTCATGTAAGAGCCAGCGCCCTTGATGTCCTAGCCGCACTTGATCAGTCGCCGGAGACCCTTGGCGAGCAGTTTCTCATCGATATCTATACAGCCAGTCATATTCTGCCGCGCGAACTTGGGCGCGATACCTATGATGAAATTCTATCAGTCGGCGCCAATAATGCGATCTCAGACGTCGCAGTTCGCAAACGATTAGCAAATTTCTATCGCAGCATTAAGGCGCAAATAACGACGCTCAAGCTCACTACGCCTTACCGGGTAGTTATTCGTCGAAATTTAGCATATACCGCCCATGTGGCGATTGGCGCGGCCTGCGGAGACAAGGTTGCGACCGGCGCAACCGGAGAACCCATAATAATCCTTCCCACTGAATGCGAGCCCGGCTTGACCCCGGATGAAATATCGCAAGCGATTTCCGAGATTCTGATGTTGAATATCCGCAAAGATCTTGTTCGCCGCATCACTGATCTGGATGCCAAGCTTGTCAGCATACAATTGATATTAGATCGTGCATCCTTGCTTGATGAATATTTAGAGGACGTACAGAAATGATCTTGCGTCGCGTCATAACGCATTTTCGCAATCAGGAATGGACCGCCATTTTTCTTGATTTTCTGATCGTCGTGTTTGGGGTTTTCATGGGTTTTCAGGTTCAGGAATGGGCCACCGCGCGCGGCCTACGGGCGAGCGAGAACATCTATTTGAATCGGTTGCACAGCGAAGTGGTGCAATTATACCAGGACAGATTTCGCTACATCAGTGATGTACAAAGAAATCAATCAGCACTGTCAGGTGTGGTTGAGATTTTGCAAAACCAAACGGATCGCGAGACACTGACAGACGGTGAGTGTGCATCGATTGCTGAATCCCATATCTATTCAAACCCGACAGCAGATCTACCGACCATTTCCGAGCTGTTGTCGACCGGGCGTTTTGATGCTTTGCAAGCGAAGGGTGTCCGCTCTGCAATCACTGCGTTCAACCAAACCGCCCTGCGCGGCGGTGATGTAATTGATGCGGTGAACAGGAACATTGCCACATTGGCGCGCGAATTTCCTGAGCTTATTCAGCTCAAGACCGTCCGTGACGAAACAAACCAACCCGGAATTAGAACGGCAGCGCTATGCGATGCGGCGGCGATGAAAGAAAACCAACAATTCATGAACACCTTTATCGACAACCGGGATCGATATGCACACTATGCGACATTCGCGGTAGAACCCGTGACCGAAAAACTGGCGATGCTCCATGACGCGTTGGATCAGGAACTTGGCATTGTTCATGATGAGGCGGAGGAAGCTCCATGATCCTGCATCGCGTCACCGGCCCTATCCTTGAATGCGGCGCATCATCAGGTTAAAAATTCACGAGCAACACATGACAGACAATCCGAACACAATCATCCGAGCGAGCGACCAGCGGGCAAAAGGTTTTATCTTCCGCCATCCATTGGGCGGCGGCAAGTCTGAAATCGCGATGACGATGCTGGCGCAGATGGCGGGGCTGAAACGTCTTGGCGTCAGTATTGGCCGCGTGCCGCCGGGCAAGGAAGCGTTCGTCTACCATCGCCATCACTGCGAAGAGGAGTGGGTCTACATTCTTGAAGGGCGCGCGGCTTCTGATATTGACGGCGCCAAGGAAGAAGTCGGGCCCGGCGATTTTCTTGGTTATCCAGTTGGCGTGGCGCATAATTTAGAAAATATCGGGCAAACCGAGCTTGTATATCTGATGGGCGGCGAGCAAACTTCGGTTGAAATTGCCGACTTTCCCAAACACGGCAAGCGGCTGCTGCGCGCGGGCGAGCGTATTGAATTTATAGATGAGAAAGCGTGCGAACCGTTTATCCCTGATGTTCGCCCGCTGCCGCAGGACGAATAAAAGCCGACCGCCTCAAATGACATTCGCATGACGACCCGGCGAGCCATGCCAAAACCTACGCGATTACCGGAGCAAAATATGACCCGCATACATGACAGCATCCTGACAACCATCGGCGACACGCCGGTCATCCGCATCAACCGGCTCGGGCCCGAGGGCGTCAATCTTTATGTGAAGTGCGAGGCGTTCAATCCGCTGGGTTCGGTGAAAGACCGGCTGGCGTTGGGCGTGATTGAGGCGGCGGAAAAGTCCGGCGATTTAAAACCCGGCCAGACGGTGGTCGAAGCCACCAGCGGCAATACCGGCATTGGCCTTGCGATGGTGTGTGCGGCGAAGGGCTATCCGCTGGTGGTGACGATGGCGGAGAGTTTTTCCGTCGAGCGCCGCAAGCTGATGCGTTTTCTTGGCGCCAAGGTGATTTTAACGCCGGCCCCGGCCAAAGGCACCGGCATGGTTGAAAAAGCCAAAGAGCTGGCGGAGAAAAATGGCTGGTTTTTAACCCGCCAGTTTGAGAACGAAGCCAACCCCGCAATCCACGAGCGCACCACCGGCCCGGAGATTGTCGCGGCTTTTAAAGGCAAGAAACTTGATTATTGGGTGACCGGTTTCGGCACCGGCGGCACGCTGACCGGCGTGGCGCGTGTTCTTAAAAAGCAAAGCCCGGATACAAAAATTATTGTTTGCGAGCCGCCGGATGCGGCGATGCTTTCCAGCGGCGTCGATCAGGAACGCAATGCCGATGGCAGTCCCGCCGCATCGCACCCGGCCTGGAAACCGCACCCGATCCAGGGCTGGAGTCCGGACTTTATTCCGAAGATCGCCTCCGAAGCGGTGGCCGCCGGCGTCATCGATCAAATCATCACCACCCCTGCCGCCGAGGCGATGAAGTGGTCGCAAGCGCTGGCGCAAAAAGAGGGCATATTCACCGGGATTTCCGCCGGCGCGACCTTTGCCGCGGCGATGGAAACCGCCAACTCTGCGGCCAAAGGCGCCAATATCTTGTGCATGCTGCCGGACACCGGCGAGCGCTATCTATCGACGCCGCTTTTCGCTGATGTCGAGGCGGAGATGAGTGGGGAAGAAATCGACATCGCCAGGTCGACGCCAGGCTTTCAGCTCGGTTGACGCCAGCGCCTCGCGGATTTGTGATCTTTTGAGCGGTCAACCTCGCTTTGGCCTGTTGATGAGCATTGGAACGCGACGCGGCGCGGCGTAGACTGTCGCAGTGTAGTTGCTGTGGGCGTGGCGCTAACGGAGGATGATATGTATGGAAAGGTAATCGGAATAGCTGTTGCAGCTTTTGCAGGCGCGGCCTGCGCCAGCGGCGGGGCCTATGAAATGAGCGAAGACGTCTCGGCGCGCCTTGCAGAGTTTGAGCGCACTGGAGACTATCAAACTTGCCTTGGCCTGCGTCAGATCAACCAAATCAAGCCGCTCGATGAGCGCACGTTTCTGGTGCGGGTCGGCGTCAATGATTATTATCTGAACCAGACGACAAGCAGCTGCCGAGGCGCCGACAGCACATTCAACCGGCTCCAATATACGACATCGCTGAGCCAGTTGTGCCGCAATGAAATTATTTCAATTGTCGATAACACGACCGGTTTCACGACCGGCTCGTGCGGCCTGGGTAGCTTTGAACGGTTAGAAAAGAAAGTTGACGACGCCGACGACGCGGAGGAGGAACAAGACGCCAGCTAATGCCGGCCTCGCGACGCCAAACGATTGGGGTGTTCGTGATTGAGTTAGATTTTTGGCGGCTGGCTTGATGTCAGCCGCCAGTTTTATCGATAAGGTAGGCAACTTCGCACAAGTGAAGGTCTGATTAGAGACGATAGCAGCGCGCAAGGCGGCCCAGCTCGGGACTCTCAATTGGCGCAGATAAATTTGCTAAAACGCGTATGCGTCGAAGACGAGAAAGTCAGCGATAATTTACTCTCTGAACAACAACAGTATACAGAGTAAATGAAATTTTAGGTTAACAAAACCTTATCGATTCCTAAACGAACTGCTAATGCGGCGTTAACCGGATTTTAGGGCGCACCCTTTCAACTTTGTCATGGTTAACCCGGTCGTGTTTGTGCGTCGGGGGGCATGACAAGGGGTCGCATAATGACGATGACGATGACAGCCGCTGCGCTTGACTTTGCAGAGCCAATTTTGAGCGGCGAAGAAATGTACCGGTTAGGACTTCAAGCATCGACCGCCGCGGAGAGCGGCGATCTCGATTTGATCACGGCGCATAAATGGTTCAACCTTGCCGCGATGCAGGGCAATATGGAAGCGCGCGCTTATCGCGGCGAGCTTTCGGTTGAGATGACGACGGAAGAGATCGCCGAAGCACAACGCCAGGCGCGTGAATATCTCGCAATGCACCGCGCCAAGTCACGAACACACTAAATAGCTACCAGACATGCGGTAATGCGCGTTTCATGAATGCGAGCGTATCTTCATCGTGCTTGCTGGAACGAGCAGGGATGTCCCTAAAGCGCTTTAATTCGCTTTTGTGGAAGTATTATTCGACAGCGCCTGTGTGGCGATATAGGAAATAACCCAATTCCGATTGGTTGATCTGGTGCGGCCTTCAATAGCGAATCTAGAACACCAAGAGCAAATCCGAGTTAAATAGAATCATGAATTTGCTCTAGAGTCTTTGTTTGCCGCATTTCTATCGGAGTTGAAAGTGAATAGCTTTCAACGTGTCACACTTATCCGGAAATGCTCTAGCTTCTGTTCATCAACCGATGACCACGTCTTCGACGGTTTCTAGACATTTTGTCGGCACGCCGAGAGGCGATGGCAACGCCAAGGCGGGTGCGTATGATTCGCACTTTTTCATCCGCCGGCGAAAAACACAGATTTGTGTATTGTCTTACTGTATTAATACATTATAACACCTTTAACGACCGGGACAGCTTGAGCGGACAGTGTTGAGTGGCAACGCCAAAACCTGTCTATATGGTGCTGGAACGGTTAACGCTGGGCGACAATGGGCCGCGTCTGGCGGAAATGGGTGATGTTGGGTGTGGTAGAACGTTTTAATGCCGATGGCGCGTTGGTTTTTTACGGGCAATCACAAACCGGCGCTGTCGATTGCAAGGCGCGAAGGAGTTAGCAGGCTATGGAAGAACGGTTGCGGATTGCGATCCAGAAATCTGGGCGGCTGTCGGAAGGCAGTATTGAGCTTTTGAAAAGCTGCGGCCTGACGATTTCGCGCGGCAAGGACAAGCTTTATGGCCGGGTGCAGGAAATGCCCATCGACGTGCTGCTTCTGCGCGACGACGACATCCCGGAATTCGTTTCCGACGACGCCTGCGACATCGGCATTGTCGGGCAGAATGTATTTGAAGAGGAAAGCCTGGCGCAATCGCGCGAGGCGCCGGCGCGTGAAGTGCGCGCGCTTGGCTTTGCGCGGTGCAAATTAATGCTGGCCGCGCCCAAGGACTGGACCTTTGACGGCGCCGGCATGCTCGAAGGCAAACGCATCGCCACCTCCTATCCGGGCATCACCAAAGCCTGGCTTGAAAGCCATGGCGTCAGCGCCCGCGTGGTGATGATGAAGGGCTCGGTCGAGGTTGCGCCGCGGCTTAAAATCGCCGACGCGGTTTGCGATATCGTTTCCACGGGCGCAACGCTGGACGCCAACGGGCTGAAGCCAGTGGCGACGGTGTTTGAAAGCCAGGCGCTGTTGATCCGTAACGCGAAGGATTTTTCCGCCGCCAAGCAGGCGATTTTAGATGCGTTGATGAAGCGCATCAATGGCGTCCTGACCTCGCGCGACGCCAAATATGTGATGATGAATGCGCCGCGCAGCGCCGTCGCGGCGATTACGGAGTTCCTGCCGGGGGCGGAGGCGCCGACGGTTCTCGAGCTTGCCGGCAATCCCGACAAAGTCGCGATCCACATGGTGTGCCGCGAAAGCGTTTTCTGGGACACGCTTGAGGAGTTAAAAAAGCTCGGCGCCAGCGCTATTTTAGTCCTGCCGATTGAAAAGATGATGGCTTGATTATGGTTTGCGAAACGGTAAGGCGTTGAGGCGTTCCGGCAGCGGCGGCATGGCGAGCTTTTCGGGATCGCGCTCGGCCGGCTCTTCATCGGCGAGGATGTCGATCATATGCTTGATATGCTTGGCATAGTCGCGCGCGCTACGCAGATCCTTTAAAAACGCATCGAGCGTTTCCTGCGATGCGGCAAAGGGCAAGGCGGCGCCGCGCCTGTCGATCTTGATGATGCTGTCAAGATATGCGCCTGACGGCGTCAGCGCCGGGATGCCGTGTTCAACAACATTGCGGTTGCTGCGCAGCCGGTTATAGATTTTTAAAAAATGAAACACATGCGCCTTGACCGCATTGTTGGTTTCAAATCTGTCGATTAGATAATGAACAAATTCGGCCTTGGTGACATTGCCCATAAACGCGAAGATATGCGCGGCGACATCCGCCTCGACGGTGAGGTAACTGAAGCCGAGCTGTTGCAGGTCGTGCTCGAGGTAATTCCACTCGATGGCGGCATGGCCGATCGCCAGCGCATAGCGGTTTTTGTCGTTATGGTGGTTCATCGCCAAACGCTAGACGTTTGGCGCGGGCAGGTAAATGTAGAGCGGGCAGGCTTGTCGCCTATTTTGACAGCAGTTTTTGCCGGCCATAGTCGCGAAAGCTGACAAGCCGGCGGCGGTCTTCATCCCAAAGCGCCAGCCGCCAGCACTTCAAACTGCCGCGCAGTGATATTCGCTTGGCGACATTGCGCAATTCTGGGAAGGCGTCGAGGCACGCCTGTAGCCGGTAATTGGGAATTTTGCTGCACAGATGGTGGATGTGGTGGAGGCCGATATTGCCGGTGAACCACCGCAACACCGGCGGCAGCACGAAATAGGAGCTGCTCTCAATCGCCGCCTGATGAAAATTCCAGTTTTCGCCGCGCTCCCAGTAAGTTCCCTCGAACTGGTGCTGGATATAAAACAACCATCCGCCAATCCAGGCTGCAATTATCAACATTGGCAGATATGCGGTGAGCACCGGCCAGACGCCGATCATTGCTATTGGCAGTCCGAAGGCGATCAGCAAAGCCAGGTTCAGCCCCATAATGCTGCGCATCGACGGGCGATCGCGAAACGCACGGCCGAGGGGCAAGCGCTGTAGAAGAAGGAAATTAACCGGCGCGCCCAATGCAATCATGATGATGGGATTGCGGTAAAGCCGATAGCCCAGCCGCTTAAAGCGCGGCGCCGCCTGATATTCACGCGTCGTCATCACCACCACATCGCCTTGCCCGCGACGGTCCAAATCGCCGCTTGCGGCGTGATGATAGGCGTGGGAGCGTTTCCACTGGTCGTAAGGGGTGAAAGTCAGAACACTGATAAACCGGCCGAGAATATCGTTGGCGGTGCGGGAGGGAAAATATGCCCCGTGCCCGCAATCATGTTGAAAGATAAACAACCGCACCAGCAGCCCTGCGGTCGGCGCCGCCAGCAACAGGCTCAGCCAATAGAGTTGATGGGCGGCGGCGACCGCCATGATAACGAGCAGCGCAAAGAACGGGACGATGGTAAGGGCCAGTTGCAGCAGGCTGCGTTTTGTGTTCGCGCCATAGGCTTTCAACAGCGGAGACAGCCGCACGGCAAGGGCGCGAGTGTCGATGGCGCCGGATGGGTCGCTATGCGGTTTTGAAGCGTTAGAGGACAATAGTTTCGTCTCGCTTGCTGTGAGAATTTGATAAATTCGCGGCCCCCGATATTGGCCTATATCTGAATCGGCGTTTTTCACCAATCTCATTGTGCATATACGTTTGAAATCGGATTTTTTGATGCGGCGCGCCCGCGCAGAAGGTCTGACCCAAGCGGCTGACAGGTCTCCCGGCGGTTATTTTACCGCCGGCTGCTTCCCATCGGTCTGCACCCGCGCTATACCGCCGCCACTTTTCAGGCGTTGCGTATCTCCGCCGCCTATACGCTGCCGTAGCTCAGGGGTAGAGCACTCCCTTGGTA
>JAJFFZ010000212.1 GCA_021776395.1 Hyphococcus sp.
GCGCACCGCGTCAAACTCCTCGCGGGGGACGAAATCCATATCGGCGATCAACCGTTGAAGCTGGCTTTTCATCGCCGTTTCCGCTTCCCGGCGCACGCCGTCCGCCGCACCGGCCGCCTCGGTCATCAGCTTGGCGATCTCATCAAAAATAGCGCTCTGTGTCTGCATCGAAAAATCCTTTCACATGACTATATAGAACGGCGAGGCGCGGGGCGACAGGGGCGAAGAACCGCGCTATTGAGACGCACGCTTCCCCAAACTGGCGAGTACAATGAGCATACCCTACCCCAATATTGACCCGGTCGCCTTACAGCTGGGCCCCTTGCCGATCCGCTGGTACTCGCTTGCCTATATTGGCGGACTGGCGGCGGGCTGGTGGTATCTGGCGCGGCTAATCAAAAACACCGGCCTGTGGCGCAAGGGCGCGGCGCCTCTCACCCGGGTGCTCCTGGACGATGTGATTTTCTGGGTCGCTATCGGGGCGATGGCCGGCGGGCGCATCGGCTATATGCTGTTTTACGAGCCGACCATTCTGATAAAGCCATGGCAGCCGATCCTCGGCTTCCTGCCCTTCCCGCCGGCCTTGATGCTATGGAATGGCGGCATGTCGTTTCATGGCGGGTTGATCGGCGTCACGCTGGCGGGGTTTTTCTTCGCCCGCAAATATAAGCTCGACGCCCTGTCGCTCGGCGATTTATTCGCCGCCGCTGCGCCCTTCGGGTTGTTTTTTGGCCGCATGGCGAACTTCATCAACGCCGAGCTTTATGGCCGGCCCTGGGACGGGCCTTGGTCGATGGTGTTCCCTTCCGACCCGCTTGGTCTGGCGCGCCATCCTAGCCAGCTTTATGAGGCGGCGCTGGAAGGGATTGTCCTGTTCATCGTCATTCGCATTGCAACCCATGCTTTCAAACTCCTCAAACGCCCGGGCGCGACCATCGGTTTGTTCCTTGCCGGTTATTCTCTGTCGCGCATTTTCATCGAAAACTTCCGCGAGCCGGATGCGCATCTGCCGGACTATCCGCTTGGCCTCACCATGGGCATGATGTTGTCGCTGCCGATGCTGGCGCTCGGTCTGTGGCTGATATGGCGTACCAGGACGAAACCCGGCGAAACGGCCGCGAAATGACCGACCCTTCCGGCGCGGCGGAACCGACCCCGCTTGAAGAACGCCTCATCAACCTCATCAAGCTCAAAGGCCCGATCACCGTCGCCGACTATATGGCCGATGCGCTCGGCCACCCTCATGATGGCTATTATATGAGCCAGACGCCAATTGGCGCCGATGGCGATTTCATTACCGCTCCGGAAATCAGCCAGACTTTCGGCGAGCTGATCGGGCTCTGGCTGGTGGAGGCGTGGCGCGCCATGGGCTCGCCCGGTGATTTCAACCTCATCGAACTCGGGCCCGGCCGCGGCGTCCTGATGGAAGATATCCTGCGCGCCGCAAGGCTGCGCCCGGAATTTATCCGAGGCGCGCATCTGTGGCTGTTGGAGACCTCCGGCCGGTTGCGGGTTGAACAACAAAAACGCCTGCGCGGCGCCGGGCTCGATCCAATGTGGGCGGATGAGTTTGCCGACATTCCCCCGGCCCCGTCGCTGATTGTCGCTAATGAATTTTTCGACTGCCTGCCGATCCATCAATATCAGCGCGTCAAATCCGGCTGGCGCGAACGCATGGTCGGGCTGAACGATGATGAAACCAGGCTGGAATTCGTGCTTGGTAAAACCCCGCCGCCGGCGACGCTGAACTTGCCCGCAACGTCCGCCAGCAAGGAAGGCGACATCGCCGAGATGTCTTTTGCAGCGCGCAACTTCATCGCCGATCTCAGCGATCTCCTCACCGGCCATGGCGGGCAAGCTTTGATTATCGATTACGGGCACATGCAGTCCGGCCTTGGCGAGACCTTGCAAGCGGTGCGGGCGCATAAATTCTGGCCGCCGCTCGCCTCTCCCGGCCGCGCCGATGTGACCGCGCATGTGGACTTCGAAGCGCTTGGCGCTGCCGTGATTGACCATGGCGCAGTGGCGCATGGACCAGTGAGCCAGGGAGAGTTTCTCGAACGGCTGGGGCTCAACATTCGCGTAGAAATGCTGTGCAAAGGAAAGACCGCCGAGCAGGCGAAAACCATCCGCGCCGGGGCCTACCGGATCGCATCCCCGGACCAGATGGGGGAAATCTTCAAGGTGATGTGCGTTTGCGCGCCGAGCCTTCCCGCGCCGTCGGGGTTTGAAGACATATGACGCCGCCGTTTCTAACCTCCTCGCAGCTGGCGGCTCCAAACCTTACGCACGGGTTTTTCGGCCGGGCCGGCGGCGTTTCAACCGGCGTTTACGCTTCGCTTAATGTTGGCGCCGGGTCGGACGACAGGCCCGATGATGTCAAGGAGAACCGGCGGCGCTGCGCCACGGCGTTGGGCTGCGATTCAGGCCGGCTGGTGACCAACTACCAGATCCATTCAAGCGAAGTGGTGATCATCGATGCACTCTGGTCTGGCGCGCCGGCAAAGGCTGACGGGCTGGTCACCAAGACCCGCGGTCTGGCGCTCGGCGTCCTCGCCGCTGATTGCATGGCGTGGTTGTTTGCTGACCCGGAAGCTGGCGTTATCGGCGCCGCACATGCGGGCTGGCGCGGGGCGCTCGCCGGCGTCTTAGAGAACACCGTTGCGGCGATGGAAAGCCTTGGCGCCAACCGCAGCGATATCCGCGCCGCCCTCGGGCCTTGCTTGCGCCAACCCAATTTTGAGGTCGGCCTCGATCTGGTTGAGGCTTTCACGGAAAAATACAACGACGCGGAAACATTCTTCGCCCCCGGCAAATCCCCGCAAAAGCGCCAGCTCGATCTTGCCGCTTTCGGCGCCTGGCGGCTGCGCCAATCCGGGGTCAAGCAGATCGACGATTTGGGCGTCTGCACCCTCGCCGCGCCGGAGGCGTATTTCAGCTATCGCGCCAGCCAGCGCGCTGCTGAAACCGACTATGGGCGCAACCTTTCGGCGATTGCGATCCAGTGAACAATCCTTCACCAGCGGGGTTGCGCGGCGGTCAAGAAACCGTCATGACACCCGCGTCAATATCGGGCATGCGTCAAGGGGTTAGATCATGAAGCTGATCGCGGGGAACTCAAATCGCCGTCTTAGTGAGGCTATCGCCCGCACGCTGACGACGAGCCTGGCTGTCGCGGACATCAAGACATTTAAAGACGGCGAAGTCTTCGTTGAGATTCAGGAAAATGTCCGCGGCGAGGATGTTTTCGTCATCCAGTCGACATCGCATCCGGCCAACGACCACCTGATGGAGCTGTTGATTACTATCGACGCGCTTACGCGTGCGTCGGCCAGCCGGGTGACCGCCGTCATCCCCTATTTCGGCTACGCTCGTCAGGACCGCAAGGCTGGCCCGCGCACGCCGATATCAGCAAAGCTGGTGGCCAACCTTATCACCACCGCCGGCGCCGACCGGGTTTTGACGCTTGATTTGCATGCCGGCCAGATTCAGGGCTTTTTCGATATCCCGACCGACAACCTGTTTGCAGTAAAAGAGTTTGAGCGCCGCGCGCGCGAGATTTTCAACCATAAGCTCGACGACTTAACTGTGGTCTCACCCGATGTCGGCGGCGTGGTCCGCGCGCGGGCCTTGTCCAAACGCCTCGACCAGAGGCCGTTGGCGATTGTCGATAAGCGCCGCGAAGGCCCCGGCCAATCGGAAGTGATGAATATCATCGGCGATGTCGACGGACGGCACTGTTTTATCTTTGACGACATCATCGATTCCGGCGGCACGCTGTGCAATGCGGCGCAAGCGATCATGGATAAGGGCGCAAAAAGCGTTTCCGCATGCGTCACCCATGGCGTCCTTTCCGATAACGCCGCCGCGCGGATTATGAAGGCCGATGCGCTGACCAGGCTGATTATCACCGATTCGATTGAGGCGCCGGCCGATGTCGCCGCCTGCCCCAAAATTGAGCAAGTCACAATCGCCACCCTCCTCGGAGAGGCGATCCGGCGCATCGCCAACGAAGAATCGGTTTCGAGCCTGTTCGACTGACCCCTCCCACTGTTTTAGGTATCGCCGCCTTGATGTATGGTCATTAGACCGTCGCCAAGGAATAGGTTCTGATGTTTCATAAAACGAGATATGCCGCACTCGCTGTTTTAGCCTTGTCGCTCACTGCAAACGCCGCCGCAGAGGCGCCCGACACAACAAACCCCACCGCGCCGCTTGTCGCCGCTCTCCTTGGCGACACGCCGATGATTGACGATGTGCAATATCTGACCGATGCGATCGGCGGGCGCGTTACGGGAACGCCGGCGAACCTGAAAGCCGTTGACTGGGCGATGGCGCGGTTTGAACAGGCTGGCGTTGCCGCAACAAAAGCCCCCTTCATGATGGAACGGCGCTGGACGGAGCGCTCCACAACCACGGTGATAGAAGGCGGCGAAGTTCCGTTCTCCGCGCGTGCGGTTGCGAAGTTTGATAGCGCGCCAACTTCGACGCAGGGCCTTACCGCAAAGCTTGTCGATGTCGGCAAGGGCGGTAAAGCTGCGTTCAAATCCGCCGGCAAAAGCATCAAAGGCGCCTGGGTTTTGATTGAAACGCAGGAGACCCGAGATATTGACGGCCTCTTCGCCGAATACGGCCAGGCCGCTGAGGTTGAGCCGCGCGCATTGCAGGCCGGTGCGGCGGGCATCGTCTTCATGTCCTCACGGCCAAGCGGTCTTCTTTATCGCCTGTCGGCGCAAAGCCCCGTGCGCGGTAAAATCCCGGTTATCATTATTGAGCGCGCGGAAGCGGCGCGCATCCAACGGTTGCTTGCAGGCGGCGCCGACCTCTCCATGACCGCGATTGTCGATGTCGAAACCGGCCCGGCGTTTGAAAGCTACAATGTCATCGGCGAAATTCCGGGCGGCGATCTTAAAGATGAAATCATCCTCATCGGCGCCCATCTCGACTCCCATGGTCTCGGCAGCGGCGCCAATGATAATGGCGTCAACGCCGGCATGGTTCTCGACATCGCCCGGCAGATGAAACAGCTAAATATCCAGCCGCGACGGACCATTCGCTTCGCCTTGTGGAATGGTGAGGAGCAGGGGTTTATTGGCTCCTGGCGCTATGTGGAGGAACGCGATCAGGAAATGGGAAACCATGTCATGGCGATGTCGGTCGATATCGGCAGCGGTCGCATCAACGGGTTTTTCACCAATGGCCGCGGCGGCGAGCTTAATGCGATATTGGACAGCGCCCTCGCGCCCGTCAGCGGCATGGGGCCGTTCGACTATTTCGATGAGCCGATTGTCGGCACTGATAATTTCGACTTTATGATTGGCGGCGTCGCCAATCTGGTCGCCAATCATGAAAGCGCCAGTTACGGGCCGAACTATC
>JAJFFZ010000213.1 GCA_021776395.1 Hyphococcus sp.
ATGGAGCGTGTGGGAAGGCGGCACGGTCAGCTTTTACCCGTCACAAGACCGGATGCAGAGGTTTGCCAACGAGGCCTTCGCGCTCGCCATCGCGCGCAGTGAGTGTCATTATTTTATCAATGCCGGCTTCTTTGAGCGCGACGACCAGATTATCGCCAATATCGACCGTGTACGGCATATTCCGGGCGTCATCGTCCAGGGACGCTATGATGTCGTCACGCCAATGAAGACCGCCCATGACCTCGCAAGCGCATGGCCGGAAGCGAACTTACAAATCATCGCCGACGCCGGGCACGCCGCCAGCGAGCCCGGGATTATTGATGCGCTGGTCCGGGCGACGAATAATTTCGCCCGGCGCTAAGGCGCATCAGCCGATCATTGGCGCGATGATGGTTGAATAAACAATCACAATGAAGATACCGACCGGACAGACATAACGGATCAGGAACCGCCAGCGCTGGAACCAGACTTCCGATTTGAAACCGATGGCTTCGCGCGCTGTCGATGTGGAAACCACCCAGCCGGCAAACACTGCGGTGATAAATCCGGCGACCGGCAGGATGATGTCGGTGGTGGCGCTTAAGAAATCGAGCAGCACCATGCCTTCAAACAGAGCCATGCCGCCAAGCGGTTGCCAGGTGTTCCAGAATGTCGTCTGGTCCTCGCCATTGGCGCCAACCGTCGGCACCTGCGACAGCGCATTAACAATGCCGATGGCGAAGATCACCAGCCCGATAATCGCCGCCGCCTTAAACCGGTGATCGCCTTTGGATTGCTCATCGACCCATTTCGTCGATGTTTCCAGCAGCGCGATGGACGAAGTAATCGCCGCAAAGAACGCCAGCAGAAAGAACAACAGGCCAAATACGCCGCCGCCAGGCATGCCGTAAAAGGCCAGCGGCAAAGTCTGAAACATCAAGGTCGGGCCGCCGCCAGCGTCCAATCCCATAGCAAATACAATCGGAAAAATTGCGAGCCCCGCGATAACGCCGACGGCCGTGTCGGTAAGCGCAATCACTCCCGCCGCTTTGGGTAGATTTTGATCCGATGTCATATAGGCGCCGTAGGTCGCCATCAGCGCCGAGCCGAGGCCAATCGAGAAGAACGCCTGGCCAAGCGCGGCGGAAATCACCGAGCCGTTTTTGACGCCGGCCCACAGATCATCAAGCCGCACGCCGAGGAGGAAGTCGACGCCCTTACGCGCGTCGCCCTCAACCAGCGCGAAGCCGAACAGAATGATCAACAAAACAAAAAACGCCGGCATCAAGATCGTCACCGCCTGCTCGATCCCGCCTTTAACGCCGCGCGCGACAATCGCCACCGTCCCGGCAATAAAAATCCCGTGATAAATAATCATCCGAGTCGGATTGCTTAAGAGTTCTGTCAGCTTGGCGCTGACCTCTGCCTTGGTTTGACCGGCAAAGACGCCGGCTTTCAGCCCGGCCAGACCATCGCTTGCAACAGCCGAGACGAGATCGACGCCGATCATCACCACATAGGCAAGCACCCAGCCGGCAATCACTGAATAGAAGGTCAAAATGATGAATGACCCGATCATGCCGAACCAAGATTGCAGCGACCACAGGGTGGAGCGCCCCTCCGCCTTGGCGATTTTGACAACGCTGCCAACCGCCGACATGCCGCCGCGCCTGCCGATAAAGAGTTCCGCAACCAACACTGGAAGGCCAATCAGAACGACGCAAAGAACATAAAACAGTACAAACGCGCCGCCGCCATTTTCCCCCGCGACATAAGGAAACCGCCACAAATTCCCGAGCCCGACCGCCGAGCCAATGGCGGCCAAGATAAACGCCGCCCGCGATGACCATTTTACGCCTTCTCCGGCTGTTCCCTGCATTTGGTTAACCCCTGATTGACTACATCGTTGGCATTTGGTTTGTCACGAAACCTCTTTTTAGACAAATTTTTACTATTGTTGGCAAATGTCGTCAGAACAGACGGTGAAATTTTGCGCAACTGGCGAGAGAACAACTCGCCTTGTTTCGCTCAGCGGGGGTAGCGCTAGGTTGACAGATTCAGCAAATATCGAGGTTGAACACCTCCAGGCTGATCAGATTAACAGCCTGATCTCGGCCGCCGGCGTCGATGGCACGCGGGAAATCATGGACACGTTCTGGCGTTCAACGACAGATTTGCTGGCTGCGCTAGCGTCTCAGATCGCCGAGCAATCCCTGCCCACAGCCGCCGGAACCGCGCACGCCATCAAAGGCTCTGCGGCCAATGTCGGCGCCGTGAGCCTCGCCCAGACCGCGTCCGATATCGAAGTGGCTTGCAAATCCGGCGCAAGCGAAGACGCCAAAAATCTGTTGGGCCCGGCGGATGAGAATTTCAAGGCTGTGCGCCAATGCTTTGAAGAGCTTCTCGCCAAAGCCTGAAACACTCAACTATAGCAAATCCGACGACCGCAAGACGTCGTGATCGCGATGCACATGCGCGCTCATCACCAGACCGAAACCGGCCATGATGGTCAACATCACCGTACCGCCATAGGAAACTAACGGCAGGGGCACGCCGACAACCGGCGCCAGGCCCATCACCATGCCGGTATTGATCAACACATAAAGCGCAAATGTCGCCACCACGCCGATCACCGCCAGCCGGGCAAAATGTGACTTCGCCGACATCGCAATCGACAGGCCGGTTAAGATCACAGCGAGGTATAAAATCAACAAACCAACCGCGCCGACAAAACCGAACTCTTCGCCAAAAATCGTGAAGATGAAATCGGTTTGCATTTCGGGGAGGAATTTTAACTGGCTTTGGGTGCCGTTCATAAACCCCTTGCCGTCCAGCCCGCCAGAACCGAGTGCGATCTTTGACTGCAACAGGTGATAGCCCTGCCCGAGTGGATCGCGGTCGGGATTGAGGAAGGTGAGAATGCGCTCAATCTGGTAGCCTTTTAAAAACTCAAAGCGGTAAGCGCTGTAGCCCGCCGCCACTGCTCCGGCGACGCCGATCATGCCGATGCGCCAGGACAGGCCGGCGACAAAGACGATGATGATCCCGGTCGCCGCCAACAATAGCGCAGTGCCGAGATCGGGCTGGATGAACACCAGCCCGACCGGCGCGCCAATCATCAGCGCCGGCGGGATCAGATATAGGATATGCGAGACCTGCTCGGCCCGCAGCCCGTGATAATAGCGCGCCAGCGCCATCACCAAGCCAATTTTCATCGCCTCTGAGGGTTGAAACTGCATCCCCCCAAGCTCAATCCAGCGCCGCGCACCCATATTGATCTCGCCGATAAACGGCGTTGCCGCCAGCGCGAGCAGTGCGGCGAAATAAATCGGATAAGACAACGCCATCCAGTGGCGGATCGCGACCATGCCAATCGCGATCAAGACCGACAGAGCGACAAGATAGCGAAGCCCATGACGCAATGACCACGGACGCCAATTGCCCTCGGCGACGGAATATAGCGTGATGACGCCAACGCCGGCTATCATTGTCAGTAGGATGATTAATGGCCAATGAAGCTGCGCAAGTCGTTCGCGTACGCCGCGCCGGGGACCGGGAAGAATGAGCGAGGACATATCGCCTAGCCCTCCCGCTTGGCGGTCGCGCGCTGAACAAGACTGCGCGGATCGACGGCCGTGCGCGCCGCCGGGTTCTTGGCCGCCACCGCGCGCATAATTTCGCGGGCTTTCGGGCCGGCCGCGCGGGCGCCGCCTATCCCGTGCTCGATCACAACAGAGCAGGCATAACGCGGGTTTTCATACGGCATGTAACACACAAACAATGCGTGATCGCGCCGTTCCCATGGCAGGTCTTCCGGCTTAGCGAGGCCTTTGGCGCGGTCTTCTGTGGTAATCCGGTAGACTTGGCTGGTGCCGGTTTTACCAGCCAATTGCCAATTGGGATCTTCCAGGCGTGAGCGCGATGCGGTGCCATATTCATTGGTCACCGCATTCATACCGGCGCGCACGACCTTCAGGTAATCATGATCGACATCGATCAGCGGCGCGCTTGGTTCGGGCAGCACAAGATCGCCGACCGCGCGCACCAGACGCGGGCGCACCGCCCGGCCCGAGGCAATTCGCGCCGCCATCACGCAAAGCTGCAACGGCGTTGAGGTGACATAGCCCTGGCCAATAATCACCGACAGTGTTTCCCCCTGGAACCAGGGCTGGTTCTCCGGCTGGCCGGCGAAATATTGCCGCTTCCATTCGCGGTCCGGGATAATGCCTTTTTTCTGACCTGGCACGCCCAGCTCATAAGTCTGGCCAAGGCCGAATTTACGCGCGGCATCAGCGAGAACATCAATCTCAAGCTTTTTGGCGATCTCGTAAAAATAGACATCGCAGGAATGCTTGATCGCGCCTTTCATATCCAGCGTGCCGTGGCCGCCGCGCTTCCAGCAATGGAAATATCGGTTGCCATACCAGATCTTGCCGGTGCAATGGGCGGTTTGCGACGTTTTAACGCCGGTGACTTGCGCGGCGATCGCGCTGACCACCTTGAAAGTGGAGCCCGGCGGGTAAACGCCCGAAAGCGGTTTATTCAAAAGCGGCTTATACGGACTTTCTGTCAGACTTTTCCAGAGACCGGCGTCGATGCCGACATTAAAGTCGTTGGGATTGAACGCCGGCGTCGAAGCCATTACCAAAATATCGCCGGTCACCGTATCCATCACTATGGCGGCTGCACTCTCGCCTTCCAGCTCCTTCATGGCGACTTGTTGAAGCTCCGCATCGATGGTCAGCGTCAAGGTTTTGCCCTGCACCGGCGGCGTCGCCTCATCGGTCAGCTCTTCTATAACCCGGCCGTGAGCGTTGATTTTGACATTCATCTTGCCGGCCTGGCCGCGCAATTCCTTCTCATAGGTGCGCTCAAGACCGTCACGGCCGACTTTAAAGCCGGGCTGGCGCAACAGCGTGCGGTCGTCATTACCCTCTTGCGCGGCGAGGTCTTTGTCGGTCACGGCGCCGACATAGCCGATCACAAAGGCTGACGCTTCACCCAGCGGATAGTCGCGGGTCTCGCCAACATCCGGCAAAACGCCCGCAAGATGCGGCAACTCAAAATTCACCCGGGAAAAGTCCGGCCATGACAGGTTGTTTTTAATTTCCACCGGCGTAAAGGCGCCGCGACGGCGTATTTCCCGAATGATGCGAGCGCGTTTTTCATCAGAAACCGGAATATATTTCGAAATCTTGTCGAGTGTGGCATTGATATCCCGGGACTGCTCGGGAATTAATAAAATGCGGAAATTTTTCCGGTTTGATGCAAGCGCATTGCCGAACCGGTCAATGATTTCACCGCGCAGCGGCGTCAGCACCCGGCGATTGAACTGGTTGTCTTGCGCAAGGTCCTGATATTTATCGTAATCGGCAATCTGCAACTGATAGAGGCGGCCGGCGACGCCTACGAACAAAAGACTGACGCCGCCGCCAAACAGAAACGTCCGGCGCGAGACGATTTCCTGGCGTTCAGGGTCATGGGTGTTGATCACCGGCATTTACGCCTCCACCAGAATGCGGCGGTGAAACTCGCCAAAGGCGACGCCAAACAGCGGATAGATCAAAACCGTCGTCGTCATCTGCGCCAACAGCCCGCCGACCGGCAGGAGACCGCCGGACATCAAGCTCATCACCAGCCACAACATCAAGCTGGCGCTCGCCGCCGCTAATGCAAAACCCAACCAGACGACTTTTTGCTCGCGGCCAAGAAAATATGACCGCTGCGACATCACCACAAACTGGGTAACCAGATAAACCGCCGCCCAAAGCCCAAGCGGTCCGCCGGTAAGCAAGTCTTGCAAAATCCCGATCAGGAATACGCTCACCGAGGGCATGTAGGCTGGCGCATAGATCGACCAGAAAAACACCACCACCAACGGGATGATCGGCGTCGGCGCCGCGCCCTCGAACAGGCGGATGGGCAGCGCCAGAATAATCACGCCAAGCAGCCCTAACAGCAGCGGCGCGACCGTTTTGAGGAGGCTCAACAGATGTTCTGCGCGATAGCCCATCTTATCCTTCCGTCACCGCGACGACTTCCTCCCCGGCGCCGTCTTCAACGGCGTCAAGCGCCTCGCCAACCTCCGGGAACTCGTAATTGATGATGCGCACCAGCCGGGTGCGGGCGTAATTTGCGTAAAGATCAACCATAATGTCGTCGCCATGTTCGCCATCAATGACGCCGACCGGCAGACCGCGCGGCATCACCCCGCCCGCGCCGGATGTTAAAACCCGCTGGCCTTGCGCAATGGCGACGTCATCGGCGCCTTCGGTAATGGTGATCGCCGGTTTGCCTCTGGTGTTGCCGACCAGCAGCCCCTCAACGGCGGCCCCTTCGACATAGACCGGGATACGGCTTTGCACATCGGTGAGGAGGAGAACCCGCGAGGCGCGCGCGCCGGTATCAACGATGCGGCCAATAAGCCCGCGATTATCGACAACGGCGTAACCGGCTTCGATATTTTGGGCGCGGCCGGCATTAACGATCATTGAGCGGGCAAAGGCGTCGTTGGTCTCGCCGATCACATAGGCGTCAATCGGCTGCGCGGCGGGCGGCGCGCGATAGGTTTGCAAACCATCATAGGCGCCGACAACTTTGCGCAGCTCCAGCGCCTCATTCATCCACTGACGCAGTTCCGCATTTTCATCGCGCAGCGCTTTGTTCTGCTCCAGCACATTGAAATAGTCGGAGACGTTGCCGGCAAGGCCGTTGAAATAGGCGACCGGGCCGGAGAAAACCTCCAGCACCGGCGCGGTAGCGTCGAGGACGCCCTCGCGCGCCTTTTTGAAAACCGAGGCTTGCGCGGAATAAAGGCTTGATAGCAATAAAAGGATCGAAACCAGGATCAACAAGATCAATACGAAACGGGAGTTGGCTCTACGCCCAAATCCTTCGCGTCCGTCCTGCCCTAAAAATTCCATGCCTCACTGTACCGCGTCATCACTAGATTGCCCCGAGGTAACCCCTTAGATAGCAGATGTCAGAACGCCGCGCATAGCCTTGGTGTTTTCCAGCGCAGCGCCGGTGCCAAGCGCGACGCAAGACAACGGATCGTCAGCAACAGATACCGGCAGCCCGGTTTCATCGCGCAACACCTGATCAAGATTTTTTAATAGCGCCCCGCCGCCAGTCAACATAATTCCGGTATCGACAATGTCAGCGGCCAGCTCCGGCGGCGTCGCCTCGAGCGCGACTTTGACCGCCTCGATGATTTGGCTCACAGGCTCGGCCAGCGCTTCGGCGACCTGCGCCTCGCCAATACGCACCTCTTTCGGCACGCCATGCATCAAATCACGGCCCTTGATCTGGATGGTCGCGCCCGAACCCTCGGTCGGGATCATCGCCGAGCCGACCTCTTTTTTGATCCGTTCCGCCGACGCCTCGCCGATCAGCAAATTATACATGCGGCGAATATAGCCGATAATCGCCTCGTCCATCTTGTCGCCGCCAACCCGCACTGAGCGCGAATAGACAATGCCGCCCAGCGACAGGACCGCAACTTCCGTCGTGCCGCCGCCAATATCGACGACCATCGAGCCGGTCGGATCGGTGACCGGCAGGCCTGCGCCAATCGCCGCCGCCATCGGCTCTTCGATCAGCTCAACTTTGCGCGCGCCCGCTGAGAGCGCTGATTCCTGAATCGCCCGGCGCTCAACCGCGGTCGCGCCCGACGGCACGCACACCACAATGCGCGGGCTGGCGAAGGAGCGGCGGTTGTGAACTTTGCGGATAAAATGTTTGATCATCGCTTCGGCGACTTCAAAATCGGCGATCACCCCGTCACGCATCGGCCGGATCGCTTCGATCTCGCCGGGGGTGCGGCCGAGCATCTCTTTCGCCTCAACGCCAACGGCGCGGACCAGCTTGCGCGCCGCACGGGTCTCAATCGCCACCACCGAGGGCTCGTTCAAAACGATACCGCGGCCTTTGACGTAAACCAGGGTGTTGGCCGTGCCGAGATCGATGGCCATGTCTGCGGAAAGCATGCCGAACAAGGTGGAGAGCATGAGTAAAATCCTATTCGCCGAAAGTGAGTTTCTGTCGGCGTATTATTTATCCTTAATGCGTTCCTAAATCGTCAACAAAGCTCAGCAAAACTGC
>JAJFFZ010000214.1 GCA_021776395.1 Hyphococcus sp.
AGGACTTCGCCGGTGCGGGTGTTGGCGTAAAAGCCGGGGCTAAGGATCAAAAGATGGTCGTAAACCGCACGGCGCAAATCGGCGACGACGCGCTCGCCGAGACGGCTGATAAAATAATACCGCAGCGCGCCCGTAACGCCGAGCAAAAGTGCAACGACAATCCCTGCGCCAAAGACCCCCGCAAGCTGGTCGCCAAGCGTAAAGCGCGTGCAAATCTCCGACGTCGTTGCGCCGGAAAAGCCGCAATCCACAACCAGCCGGAAGGCGGCTGGCAATAACAGGGTCAGCCCTGAGGCGAGCACGAGAAAAATTGTAAATGCGCCCAACAGGCCCGGATACTTTAATATGAAGGGCGCCAGCCGGCGCAATGGTTTTGCGCTGCGCGATTTTTCGCGATGGGCGCGGTCCTGTTCAAGCTCGGATGCGAATGTCGATCCGCGATCAATATCAGCTTGTGCGTGGAGCGTCCTTGTCGCCGGTTCCGCCGCCATTGAAACTCTCCAAAGTCACGATGTTGTAGGAGGAATGGCAGAAAATGCGCGCTAACGCTATGTAGACCCCCTGGACCATTGAGGGGTAAATGGGCGCGCCTGCCTTTGGCTTCAAGCGGGCTTATGAATATAAAATGCAAAAGTCATAGAAACTCATCAACGCCGTTTGTCATTTTACGAGGCGCCAAAACCCGCTGCCAACAAAAATGGCGGGAACAAAGCGCCCGCCATTTTCATATTGGTTTCACCGAGAGTTATCTCTGCACTCGGACTATCCGTCGCCGGCGGCCTGATAGCCAATAGACGCCAGCGCCCGTGAGCAAGAGGATAAGCATGCCGGGTTCGGGCACGTCGATTGGCGGCTCCGGAGGCTCGACTGGCGGCATGGGCTCGTCGCAGTCGGGGTCAACTTCCGGATCGCAAGGCGGCTCGCCCGGCGGAATTAAAATCGGCGGGATAATGATTGGCGGCGGGCCAAGGAATGGCGGCACGAAGGGAGGTCGCACCGGCGGCGCGACAGGGGTGCGCACGCCCGGCGCACCAGTGCTCACTGGGGCTTCCAGCGGTGTTGCCGGAACCCGCCCGACTTCGACCGGCGGCGCCGGATTATAACCGGCGATGCGGATCGGAACCGGGCGGGCCGTCAAAAAGACTTGGAGGCGGCCCTCCGATGGCCTTCATCGCCGCAATTGACGACGATATCGTTGCGGATATCGCCGACCGCGCGCGCCATCCATGCATCATAATCGCCTTGCGCCGGTCCTGACCGGCCGCCAAATCCGCCGGTCCAGACGATGGCGATAGCGACGATCAATGCGGCGACGATGTTGGCTAAGCCGTTGCCCATCATAACAAAACCCTGACCTCTAGCGCTCCGGTTTCCCCAAAATCCGCGAAATTCGGCTTCCAGACGCATGGCCGTGGAGCGCGAGCGGGCCATGCGGGGTCAAACCTCCCAAGTCTTGTGCCAAGCTCGGGCGGGCATGGGGGCTCTGGATTATTGCCTGTTGCCAGAGGGTTGCAGGTTTTCCATAGGTTTTGAGGCGGGCATAGCGGGGATTTTTGTCTCAAATTCCACCGCGAATCAGCGCTGATATCTGTTGATGTGCAGTTTTGACACAGCTTTGCGCAGGCTTTGGCTTTCGCGGATTTCAGGCCCGCCCAGCGGCTACCCAATCGCGGCGCGGCGTGCTATTTATTGGTTAATGCGGGGCTGGGCGGAGGCCAGATTGGGGCGCTGGCCCGCGTGGTGAGTTTGGTATTCGGTTGGTGAGGTAAGAGGGGTTTTGTGGGGACGATGCGGACGGGAGAGACCGGTCTTAATCTGATCAAGGGCTATGAGGGCCTGCGCATGTCGGCGCATTACGCGCCGAGTGAGCAGTGGACTGTTGGCTATGGTCATGTCTCCTCAGCCCGCCACGGGATGAGCGTCACCGAGGGGGATGCGGAACGTCTATTAAAGGACGATGTTCAACCGATTGAACAATTGCTAGGCGATACCGTCCGGGCGCCGCTTAATCAAAACGAACATGACGCGCTGGTGTCGCTGGTTTTTAATATCGGTGAAGAAAACTGGAAACGCTCAACGGTGTTGCGCAAGCTTAACGCCGGCGACAAAATTGGCGCCGCTAACGCTTTCGAGATGTGGAACAAAGCCTTTGTCAGCAACGAGCTGGTGACGCTTGATGGTCTGGTGCGCCGGCGCGCGGCGGAAAAATCATTGTTCCTGATGCCGACGGACGCCTCGCTCGTGGTGCCGACATCGGATGTCTTTCCGGCTAAGGAATGTGAGCCGGACTATATTTCCGACGCGGTGATGAACGCCAAGCCGCTGGTGAACTTTGACGAGCTGCGGCAAGACCAGAAAAAGGCGCTGACGCCGGAAGAAAAGGCCGCGCGCACGCGCGCGCTGTTCGCCGCGACGCAAGCGTTGTCGGGCGATCCCTCGAAGATGATTATTTCCAAGACCGAAGAGCACGCCGATATGGGCGTCACCATCGGGGTTGTGCTCGCCGGCATATTGGCGCTTGGGCTGACGGCCATGGGCGTGATTTTATTGCTCGGCCAGGAAGCGCCCGGCCTCGCGGAAGCCTTGGGGCTGAGCTATGACCGCTTTGCCGCAATCTTTGAAAACCTGCCCCTATGGCTCGCCGCTGTTGGCGCGGCGATGTGTTATTTCATCCTTTATATTCTGGTGAAACGCTCGGCCCGTCACGACCTCAAACGCCAGCGCGCGCGCGATCTCGCCCGGCTGCGGGTTGCCGAGTGAGCAGGCTGCCGGACGGTCCTTTTCTTGTTCATTCCCTTGGGTGATTCGCTGGCAGTGCTTGAAGCGGCGGCGTTGGCGCCCAGTCTTGGCGCTTCGCTGCGCGCGGCTTTGGCGGCGCAGCCTATATAACGCGGCGTAATGTCCAGCCAATCAATGTCGTCTCGCAAAGCATTTGCCTCGCCGTAATTGCAGCCTATGATTGGATGGGATGTAGACGCGACGCCGGTCCCGGCGGCGCGCAATTCGAATGGAGACGGCCTTGGCGCTACCGTATCATGTGTTGCGTATCTCTGCTCTCATGCTGTTGCTTTCCGGCTGCTCAACCCTCACTGACCGCTGGGGCGGTGCGAATGGTGATGTTGACGGCATGGTTCAAGCAGCGGAACTACGCACCGCCGAGCTTGAGGTCGTGGTTGCGCAATTAAAATCAGACAAGGAGCTGCTCGCCAGCCAGCTGGAGGAATTGCAGCGCGAGAACGAAGCGCTGGCCGCCAATGAAGAACAATCTGCGGTGGAGGATGCGGCCAAGCTTGCCGAGGCGACTGCGCTGGCCAATAGCGAGCTGAAACTCCGGGACGGCGCTGTTAGCGGCAGCGCTGTTGTTGAAGCGGCCGACGGCTCGGCGATTGCCAATGGCTCCGCCCCCGTAGCGCCGGCGCCGCGTCTGGTGCAGCCGACATTCGCCTCAACCGATGCGGTTTTTGAAAACGAGGCCAGCGGCGATATTGAAACCGCGAGCGTGCTGTTCGGGGTTCATCTTGCTTCCTACCGCAGGGTGAGGGAGGCGCGCGACGGCTGGCGCAAATTGCAGCGGCAAAACCCCGACGAGCTTGGCCTGCTTGAGCCGCGCATTGAACGGGTGCGGCTAAAGGATAAGGGCGTTTTTCTAAGACTGATCGGCGGCGGTTTTTCCTCACAGGAAAAAGCTGCGGCGCTGTGTGCGAGCCTTCAACAAAAAGGCCTATTTTGCTCCGTATCCGGATTTAATGGCAAGCGCTTGTCGCAGTTGGAAACCGGGTAAAATTTACTTTGGCGGCGCAATCGTGAATGTGCGCTCATCGAAGACGCGCCCGGAATATTCGCCGCCCCCCTCATAGCGCAGCGTTAATTCGCCCGCGCCAAGCGAGAAGAACCCGAACGGGATTTCAACCAACCGGTGCGGCGCATCCGGATAGCCGGCGACATTGTCGCGAACCCCCAAAAACTCCGGCTTGGCGCCGGATTCCGCTGATAGAAACGTCGCCGTCAGCCGCCCATAGGTGGAATGGGCGCCGCTCGGCACGATGGCGGAGGAGATCAACAACATCCCCTCGGTATCGCGCAGCAATTTTATTTCAGACAAAGCCGCCGCGCCGCGTCCCCTGCCGCGCAACAGCACCGGCACGGAAACCCCGACAGCGATGTCGGCCTGGAGGCCTGCATTGGCTTTGCGAATCAGCGTGCGCGCGGCGCTGGTCTCGACCAGCAAATGCGAGCGGCGCTCACCCGGCGGCGGCCGGACGCCGTCTTTAAGCCGCACCGTCACCTCAATACGCGCGCCCGGCTCAAGCCGGAATTGCGCCGGCGTGAGCGTCAGGTAAGGGGCCGCACTCAAACCCGCGCGGGTTTGCGCATTGGCCGGCGCATAGCCGGTCTGCGTCGCGGAAAGATCGACCCAGGTAACGCGCCCGTCGATAATCCGGGCGGAAGGATTGGACAGAGTGAATGTCGCAACACGGGTGGTGTTGGTTAAAACCTGACGCAACGGGTTCAGCTCGATATCGGCGCGAGCGGGGCCCATCGCCAAAATCGTGATCAATAGAAAAACCATCGCCTTGATCATTATGCTCGCCTTGGTGTCCAGAATCGGGGCTACCTCTATTCTATCTGCGGTATGCTTTCCTCAAGGTAAGCAAAATCCGTGAAAATGTTGTGTTTTGGCCCGCCAGAGGGCTTTGGGGCTGTTGTTTAATGACGCATGTGATTGTTTTGGGGAACGAAAAGGGCGGGTCGGGGAAATCCACCACGGCCATGCATCTGATTGTCGCGCTGGCCAAAGCCGGACGCAAGGTTGGGGCGGTGGACCTGGATTTGCGCCAGCGCAGCCTCACGCGGTATCTTGAAAACCGCCGGAAATTCGCCGACATCAAAGGCCAGACATTGGCGTTTCCTGTGGTGTCGGCGGTTGAGCCGTCATCGCTCGACAGCCGCGAGGCGGCGCGCGCGCAGGAAACTGAAAACCTCCAATCGGCGCTCGCCGCGCTTGATGGCTGCGACTTCGCGATCATCGATTGCCCCGGCGCCGACACCCATCTGTCGCGGCTGGCGCATATGCATGCAGACACCATCCTGACGCCGCTCAATGACAGCTTCGTCGATTTCGATCTCTTGGCGCGGATCAATCCGGAAACCAACCGCATCACCGGGCCGAGCCTTTATAGCGAAATGGTTTGGGAGGCGCGCAAAACACGCGCCATGTCCGGGGTCGCCGGCGGCATTGACTGGGTGGTGATCCGCAACCGATTGTCGGCGACGCGTGCGCGCAACAAAAAGAATATGGGCGACAAGCTTGAAGATCTGGCGGCGCGGATTGGTTTTCGTCTGGCGCGGGGCTTTGGCGATCGAGTGATTTATCGCGAGCTATTCCCCATGGGGCTGACGCTGCTCGATCTCGGCGGGCGCGATGCGCCGGTGCGGCTATCGACCATGAGCCACGTCACCGCGCGGCTCGAAATCCGTTCGCTGGTAGCCTCGCTCGACCTGCCGCAGCCGGCGATAGAAGAGCAGGCCGCGTAAGCCGCATCGGTTTTGCGTAAAAACCATGCTAGGTTGGCGCACGCGGATGAACCGGTGGCCCATGTCGTTTGGTATAATTGCCCTTCTTGCCGCCGGCATTGGCGCGGGCTGGCTGTTGCTGCGCCTGGCGCGCGGCGGCGGGGAGACCCGCAACATCACGCTGATGAAGCTTGTGGTCTGGTTTGGCCTCGCCGCGGCGCTGTTCGCCGCCAAGCTATGGCCGCTGGCGTTTATGGTGCTGGTCGCGGTCGGCGGGGTGATGGCGATTGAGACCTGGCGCGGCAAGCAAATTGGTGATGAAGGGGGCGGGCGCATTACGCCGCCGGCCAAATCCATGACCCACGCCGAAGCGCTGTCAGTGCTGGGCATTGCCTCGGACGCAACCGTCGGCGATGTCAAAGCCGCCCATAAAAAACTCATCGCGCAAATCCACCCCGATAAGGGCGGCACGGACTATCTCGCGGCGAAGATAAATGAGGCGCGCGACTTGTTGTTGCGGGGATTGGACAAAAACAGTTGACAGGCGTTTATGGAATTGTGAGGGCGCCGGCTTATCCCACCGGTTCCAGAGCGGTTAGTCGGGTGTGTGTTTCTTTCACCATGATGGACGGTTGGTGTTCTACAATTTCCCAACGCCCGTCATGGTGTTCGGCAAGGGCGGTGCAGGACTCGACCCAGTCGCCGTCATTCATGTAACGAATACCTTTGATGTCGCGCATCTCAGCAACATGGATATGACCGCAGATCACTCCATCATAGCCTTTGCGGAGACAGTAATCGGCGACATGTTCTTCGAAATTATCGATGTAGGTTAAGGTGCGTTTGGTGCGGGTCTTGAGCGCTTTTGAGAGCGACCAATAAGGCAGGCCTATTCGTCGACGAATGCTGTTGAGCTTTATGTTAGCCCAAAGCAAACTATTATAAATAGAATCGCCCAGGAACATGAGCCACTTGCGGTTAGCACGCATCAGGCCGTCAAACATATCGCCATGCACGACGAGGTAGGTTTTCCCGTCGGCGCCAGTATGGGTATGTTGATTTTTAATTGCGATATGACCGAAGCTAACATGGAACTGAAGGAAGGTCCGCAAAAACTCATCATGATTGCCAATGATGTAAATGACTTCGGTATTCCGTTTGGATGCGGTCAGGATGCGGCGGACAACATTCGTATGCGCTTGAGGCCAGAACCACTTCTTTCGTAGCTGCCAACCATCAATAATATCTCCGACCAGATATAGTTTTTCACATGTGTTAGCTTTTAGGAATTCACACAGCGCTTCAGCCTGACACCCCTTCGACCCGAGATGGATGTCAGAAATGAAAATACTGCGATATTTAGCATTTGGCCGTTTCATCGTTTCAGCTGTAAACTGATTGTATGAAATTTATGCGACAAGGATGGGGCGCCCATCAAAACAGCGCGCCGACGCCGTCGGTTATTGTCTCGATTAGCTGATGAATATGCAGCCCGTCTACCAGGCCGTGATGGGCCTGCACGGCAAGTGGGAAGTGAACCATTCCGTTTTCAAATTTGAACTGGCCGACAGCGATGTTCGGAATGGAGGCGTCGCCATATCGCGCGACCGGGTGTTCAAACGCGGTGAAAAACAACCACGGCGTGCAGGTTACATAGAGGTGATCGCGGTCTTGGGGTTCGCTCAAGCGCAGACAGGTTGCGGCATGGACGATCTCGCGATCTTCAATGTACCGGCGCACAAATGTGTTGAAATCATTGGTATGCTCGATTGCTGAAAAGTTCAGATTGTTGTTTTTGTCGAGCACCGTGTGGCCGGTCTTGAGATGCGTAACCTCAACCGCCTCGCCGTCATCAAGTCGCCAGCGAAAATTTTCCACCGCTAGGCTCGCCTCGGCAATCGCGAACAACAATGCGGCGAAGGGCGGAACATTGCGCGCCTTGGCTTTGGCCACAAAGTCCGCACAGGTGACAACCGTCGTAATGTTGACGGTCGGGTCCTCATAGTCGCTGAAGAGGGCGATGTGTTCTTGGCGTGATAGCAAGGCGCGTGTCTCCGGTTTCTACATTTTAAAAACGGCGTTACGCAAATATCTCTTCCAGAAAATTCGCCATTGCAACCCATGACCGTCGGTCAGCGTCGGCATTATAAACCGTGCCGACGCCGGGATCATTGGCTTCCGGGTTGGTGAAGGCGTGCATGGTTCCGCCATAGGCGTGGAGCTGCCAATCGATGCCTGCCTCCGTCATTTCTTTTGTGAAGGCGACAACATCATCCGGCGGGACCATCGGGTCGTCCCAGCCGTGGAGAACAAGCACCTTGGTTTTGATTTTGGCGCCGGTGGCATTGCCGGGCTTGCCGAGGAGCCCATGAATACTGACAACGCCCTTAATGTCAGCGCCAGTCCGGGCGATATTGAGAACGCATAATCCGCCAAAGCAAAACCCGATCGCGGCGATATTTGCAGCATCGACCTCGGGCTGTTGTTTGATAATATCAATGATGGCCAAGAGCCGCGCACGCAACATCTCTCGGTCTTCGACGAAAGGCGTCATCAATGCCTGACTTTCCTCCGCAGACGAACCAAGAACGCCCTTGCCGTATAGATCGATGGCGATGCCGGTGCAGCCAAGCGCCGCCAGCGCCTTTGCTTTATCGACCTCAAACGCCGACCGCCCCGCCCACGTGTGGCAGACCAGCACGCCCGGCCGCGCCGCCCCATCCGGGCTCGCCAACACCGCCTCATAGGTTTTGCCGTCAATTTCATAGTCGAATGCGCGCGTTTGGACCGTCATCTGCTGTCTCCTAGACCACGTTCACAATAATAGAATCAAAGAACGTGGTCTAGATTCTTTGATGGTCGCGCATTCGAACCCAAAAACCGTGAACACTTTTTGTGAATGCGCTCCTAATTCTCAAACCCGCCGATCCGGCTGATCTTCAGCGTGTTGGTCTTGCCGCGCCGGCCAAACGGATAGCCTGCGAGAATAATAATCCGCTCGCCGTCCTTGCCGCCATGGGTCTTGGCGAGCGTGTCGGCCTTTTCGATCATCTCATGGAAATGCGAGATGTCTTCGGTGACCACCGGCCACACGCCCCAATAAAGCGCCAGCTGGCGCGCGACATTTGCGTCGGGCGTGGCGGCGATGACCGGGCAATGCGGCCGGTCGCGCGACAGCCGCCGCGCGGTCGACCCGGTCTTGGTGTAGGCGAGAGCGAATTTGCAATCGAGCAATTCTGCGATGCGCCGCGCCGACAGCGTGATCGCGTCAGCCGTGGTGTAAGTCGGGTCTTCGCGCGGGTCGATTTTGTAGCCGCCGCTATCGTCGTCGCCTTCGGTGGCGCCGATGATCCGGTCCATAATCGCCACCGCGGTTGGCGGATGGCGCCCGACCGCGGTTTCCGCCGACAACATCACCGCATCGGCGCCCTGGTAGACCGCGGTGGAAACGTCGGACGCCTCCGCACGGGTCGGCGCAATCGATTCCACCATCGATTCCAGCATATGGGTCGCAACAATCACCGGCTTGCCGGCGCGGCGGCACGTGCGGATGATGCGCCGCTGCATCAGCGGCACATCTTCCGGCGCGCATTCAACACCAAGATCGCCGCGCGCCACCATAATCGCGTCGGACAGCTCGATAATCTCGTCAAGAAACTCAACCGCCGTCGGTTTTTCAATCTTCGAGATAATCCCGGCGCGACCGCGGATAAGGGCTTTTGCCTCCTCCACGTCGCTCGGCTTTTGCACGAAAGACAGCGCGATATAATCAACCCCCAGTCCAAGCGCGAATTCGAGGTCCTCGCGGTCTTTATCCGTGAGCGCAGAAATCGGCAGCGCCTTTGTCGGCACATTAATGCCTTTGCGGTTTTTCAACTCGCCCGGCGTGTCGGCCTTGGCGATGAGATGATGCGCGGTGCGGCTGGCGATAGTGAGTTGCAATTTGCCGTCGTCGAGCTTCAAAATATCGCCCGGCTCCAGCACGTCGAGGAGTTCCTGGTGCGGGATCGGGATAGTATCCTCGTCGGTAGACTCTTTGGCAAACACCAGACGGTATTCACCGCCATAGCGCAGCTTGATAGAGCCGGTTGCAAAGTCGCCGGTGCGGATTTTCGGTCCCTGGAGGTCGGCGAATATCGCCAGAGGCGTGCCGGTTTCTTTTTCAATCTCGCGAATGGCCTCCGCCACGCGCGCCAGCTTGTCATGGGCGCCATGGCTCATATTGAGGCGAAAAATATCGACGCCGGCGTCATGAATGAGCCGCAGCATCGACGGCGAAGAACTCGCCGGGCCGACAGTGGCGACGATTTTACAAAGGCGATTTCTCATGGAGGCAGCTCGCGGGTGATTACGAGACGACGCTACGCCCATTTGCCGCGCCTGAGAACCGCCCGCGCTGGGTTATTCGTGCGGGTTGTGGTGCGGCTCCATCGCCTTATATAATTTCACACCGCTCATCCCCGCGAAAGCGGGGACCCAGTTTTGCTTGGCTGGATTCCCGCTTCCGCGGGAAGGAGCGGAAGGTGAATTCATATAGATGTAAACATTATTTCGCGCAAAGCGCCGCTTTGGCCCCATCATATTCCTCCGCGAGTGCGTCAACGAATTGCGCCGTGGTTTTAACATCGTTGACCGCGCCGATGCCCTGGCCGCAGCCCCAGATGTCTTTCCAGAGTTTCTTCGCGCCCTCGCCGGCGGCTTTGAAATCCATTTTCGATGGGTCCGATGCGGGGAGGTTGTCCGGGTCGAGGCCGGCTTTGGCGATGGAGGGTTTGAGATAATTCCCATGGACGCCGGAAAAATAGTTCGTATAGACGATATCATCGGCATGAGCATCGACGATGGCTTGCTTATAGGCGTCATCAGCATTGGCCTCTTCGGTGGCGATAAACGCCGAGCCGATATAGCCGAAATCTGCGCCCATGGCCTCGGCCGCGAGCACCGAGCGGCCGTTTGCGATGGAGCCCGACAGCGCCAGCGGGCCGTCGAACCATTCACGAATTTCCTGCACCAGCGCGAAGGGCGATTGGACGCCCGCATGCCCGCCGGCGCCGGCCGCGACGCAAATCAGCCCGTCCGCGCCCTTGGAAATCGCTTTTTGCGCGAACTTATTGTTGATGACATCGTGGAGCACAATCCCGCCATAGGAATGGATCGCCTCATAAACTTCCTCGCGCGCGCCGAGCGAACAGATCACAATCGGAACCTCATGGCGCACACAGGCCTCCACATCATGCATCAGCCGGTCGTTGGAGCGGTGGACAATCTGGTTCACCGCATAAGGCGCCGACGGCCGGTGCGGGTGTTCATCATCATGGCGGGCGAGCGCTTGTTTTATCTCGGTCAACCAGTCGTCAAGCGCTTCGGCGGGGCGCGCATTCAGCGACGGGAACGAACCGACGACGCCGGCCTTGCACTGGGCGATCACCAGCTTCGGCGTTGAAACGATAAACATCGGTGCGCCGATAACCGGCAGGCGCATGCGGGTTTTAATGTCTTTGAGGGTCGCCATGGAGTATTCCTTGAAATGTTTAAGTTAGGGAAATGTTTAAGTTAGGCTAGAGGAGGCGGGGGCGTTTGCGCAAGCTGCGGATGCAGCGGCCACCCCCTTCGACCGCTTCGCGGCCACTTCCCCCTCCCGCGCGCAAATGCGCGCAAGCTATGGTTCGACCGCCTTCGCGGTCGGGCGGGGGAAGAATTTTTCTGAGTTTTATAGGCCAGCTCTTTCTTCCC